>JAZQOJ010000199.1:0-20399 GCA_045627805.1 Bacteroidales bacterium | reverse complement strand
CCAAATAATACTTGTTCTTGGCAGTGTATTGCTGAGCCAATGTTCGCGTGGTGCGGTACAAGGTATCAAAGGCATATCGATCGGCGGCCGCCGGATCGGTGAGCACGGCGCGCAAGTCCTTGCCAAACGGCTCTACTGTCGGGAAGTAAATCTTGCCATTGCTCGAATTGATGGTACCTCCCTGCGTAGCCGCATTGTCGATGAAATCGAAAATGCCATCGGCAACGGGATCCTGCTGCTTGTTCAACTTGTCGAGCCCCATCAAGCGAATCAAGGGGATGCTCTTCTCATTTCCTAAATTGAAGAATCCGTTCGCCACGCCCTCATCATCGCCTGTGTACAAAATGTTCAGGATGAAATCCTCCGACGACACCTGATAAGCGCCCAGACTGTAAACGTTCTTCATCATCAAGTCCCACAAAGGAGACTGTGTATCCAAAGTAGTGCTCTTCAACAACTTAACGCGCAAGCACTCGGGAGCATTCACCTGATTGGAAAATTCACCCACCTGATAAACGTGGTCATCGCCGATGATGGTGTACTGGAATGCGACGGCCAGCACCTGGTCGGAAGTGAGGGCCGAGTTCAGAGAGATGAAACCCAGCTGCGTGTTCACGGTGTATTCAGAAGGCGACAACAAGCGCGCACTCTCCACCTTTTCATAATCAACGCCAGAGGTAAGGCCGCGAGCGTGCAGGTTGTTGTTGACGGATGCCAAATCGCGATACAATTCGGCAGGAACCGCCGTAGTCAAACTATTGACGGAATCACACGGATAGTTCACGCCATACGACGGAGTGAAGCCAGGGAATCTCGGATTCATTTCACCCAAGTCGGTGAAAGCCACGATGTTGCGGTTGTCAGTCGTTGCGGAACCAATCGTGGTGCGCCACACCTCAATCTTGGTGATGACAATCGGCGACTTCACCAGCGGAAGCTCCGACAAATACTCGTTGTAATGGTCGCGGAAGAACTGACCCAGGAAATAGTGGCGGTTCTCTTCGTACTCGTCGGCCTTGAAATAGAACTCGTTGGTTTGAGCGCCGCCCGAAACCGTGATGGTCTGCGTTTCGGCCTGCTGCTCCGAAGCGACCGCTGTAACCAACAATTTTCCGAATTTCAACTGCGTCTTCACGCCAAACAGACTCTGGCTGCCCGTGATAAGCGTGCTATTGAGGGGAAGTGTAACGTTACCGAACTCAATCAGTTGCAGAATATCATCCTCCTTACCCTCGAACTTCAGTTTCATCTCGTTTTCAAACTCGAACATCGCCTCCGTATTGTAGTTGAGGTTGAATTCGATCTTGTCGCCAATCTTAGCCAACGCATTCAACTGAATATTCTCATCGAAATTGAACTGAGTGACTTTTCGTTCCTTAACGGGAATGTTTGGATTGTCGTTTCGGTTGTGGAGCACGCCAAAAATCAGTTCCACGTTGCCGGAAGGCCGGATATCGATGGTATTGCTACCGAAAATGCTTTCGAAGATGTCGCCGCCAACGTGGATTTGGGGAATCAATCCGCCGCCACGACGATTGCCGTGTGAAGTGTACGAGGCACCGCGCTCACGCCAATAGTCGGCCGTTGACTGACGCAAATCGTAATCGATGTATTCCTCAATCGACATTGACGAAGAGGGGCCGAAAGGCGTGTTGCCTATCATATTTTGAAACCGATATGTATTTGTAGATGAGTCAAATACGATATCGGTATGCATTGATGAAGGCGTATTCAAATGGAACGGACTATAGAACTGGTCTTCGTCCAATGGATTGTTGTCGTAATGGGGTAGTGGCACACGGAGCCCCGAATCGGGAGGCGTGAGCAGACTCTCCTCCTGATTATCAACGGAATAATTCTGGCTTAACGAGTCTTGCTCAAGCAGCAGCTGCAAAACGGGCAGCGGAATGCTGTCGGCTGGCTGTTCGAGGCGCGCCTCAGCAAGCAAAGTGCTATCCGCAACATACATCAAATCAGCAGGTTGCAACGTGTCCTGTAAAGCATTTTCTCCGTAATCTACGTTATCAGCCCTAAATTCATAATGACCACTCGGCGCCGGGATGGCTATCACCAGCGTGAAACAAGCGACCAGAAAGGCAAAAACGAGAAAATATCTATTGGCGTTCGTTCCTTGAATCACTCTTTTTCTTCAATTAGTCGTTTTACAATAGCTTCAAAGCTTTCTTTATCAAATCCTCCACTGATGGACAGCCCGGCTCCTCCTTCAGAATCCTATCCAAAACTTTCTCGGCCGAATTTTTAGCAAATCCAAGAGCGACTAAAGCAGATAACGATTCTGATTTATTATTATTGTAAGATGATGAAAAATTATCCACATTTGTCACCGCTCCCTTCGCCACTTTGTCCTTCAACTCAATGACGACGCGCTGAGCGGTTTTCGCTCCTATCCCCTTCACCGACTGGATTGTACGCACATCTTCCGAAGCGATTGCCGCCGCGAGGTCGTTGACGGAAAGTGCCGAAAGGATGAGGCAGGCCGTGTTGGGTCCGATACCGTTGACCGAAATCAGCAGGCGGAAAATGGAGCGTTCCGACTCGTCGGCGAAACCGTACAACACCTGCGCGTCTTCTTTCACGACATAATGCGTCAGCAACTTGACGGAAGACTGTTCTTCACCTAATTGGCTGTACGTATTTAAAGATATATGTATAAAATAGCCAACACCGCCTGCGGTTTCCACCACCACGAAAGCGGGATTTTTTTCCATTAAAATTCCTTTAATATATGTAATCATAGCATTAAAAACGAAATGGTTTCTTCTTTATTGTTTAATATGCCGGTCGTGCTGCCAAAGTTGGAAGCTATTATACAAGTTTTGCCAAATGGAATACAATGCTGGAAAGACGGAAGCGAGCGGCTGCAAATACATACTGGCCAGCCAGATAGCGAGTGCGGTGTTGCGCTGGCCGAGGCCCTGTCCGCCAGCCACGCGGTCGCCGTAATGGCTCCCGATCGCCTTGCCCACCGCGAACTGCAACGCGCAGCCCAAAACCGAGGCGACAGCCAAGCCCCAAATTGCGGACTCGTTGCCTTCGCCGTGCAAGTAGATGAAGTCGATGGTTTGTCCGATGGTGATCATCAGCGCCATCGCCCACAAGTAGAACGACCACCCCTTGTAGCGTGCCACGAAATCGTTGACCTTGTGTGCGAAAAGTTGCAGCAGAATCACGACAACCAACGGCAGCACGATGGTGGGCGCGATTTTGGACAGTATCAGCCAAAAAGATTCACCGAACGGCATATCGACGTGCGAGCCGATGAACGAGAAATAGACGGGTGCGGCAATGGCCACGCCCAAGTTGCCCACCAAACTGTATGTGGTGATGGTAGCGCGATCGGCTCCCAGCATACAGGCCACCACCACGACCGAGGCCGCCACAGGACTCAGGATACCGATGAGAACGCCCTGCGCAATCACCTCGCTGAATGGAAGCAACAGGAAATAGCCGGCCAGACTCACCGCCAACTGGAACAGGAGTAGCCACAAGTGCAGCGGGCGCACACGCAAACTGCGCACTTCCACGGAACTGAAATTCAAAAGCAATATCGCAAAGATCAGAAAGGGGACCACTGGACGAATCATTGCCAGAAAATGATGAAACAACAGTCCTACCGCAATCGCAATGGGCAACACCAAACTTCTGTATTTCTGCATTTTACAATCTTTTAGACCACATCAGTTTTGAGAGGGCAAAATTACAGAAATTTAGCGTAAATTTGCACCTTGAAAAATGCACACCAACTATGGCAGACGACAAAACGAGGGAAAATTTAGAAGACAGCACTGACAATCAAGAAATTAACGTTTCGGAAGACACCGTTCAGAGCGTTTCCTCCGGCGAGGAGACGGGACGCATTCAGAACGTGGTTTATGTGCAATCGATGTTTGAGAACTGGTTTCTTGACTACGCCTCCTACACGATTCTGGACCGCGCGGTGCCTGACGTTTTCGACGGGCTGAAGCCGGTGCAGCGCCGAATTCTCCACTCAATGAAGGAACTGGAGGACGGCCGCTACAACAAGGTCGCCAACATCGTGGGCAACACGATGAAGTACCACCCGCACGGCGACGCCGCCATCAGCGATGCCATCGTGCAACTCGGACAAAAGGAGCTGGCCATCGACACGCAAGGCAACTGGGGTAACATCTTCACGGGAGACCCCGCCGCCGCCTCCCGTTACATTGAGGCGCGCCTCACCAAGTTCGCCCTCGAAGTGGTCTATAATCCCAAAATCACCGAATGGATGATGTCGTACGACGGTAGGAACCGCGAGCCCGTGGTGCTCCCCATCCGCTTCCCCCTCCTGCTTGCGCAAGGCGTGAAGGGTATCGCCGTGGGAATGGCCACCAACATCCTGCCTCACAACTTCAACGAACTGCTCGACGCCTCCGTCGCCATACTCGAAAACAAGCCCTTCCAACTCTATCCCGACTTCCAGACCGGCGGCAGCATTGACGTGAGCAAGTACAACGACGGCCTGCTCGGCGGCAAAGTCGTCAGCCGCGCGAAAATCTCCATCCAGGACAACAAGACGCTGGTTATCACAGAAATCCCGTACGGGAAAAACACCATCGACCTCATACAGAACTCCATCACGCCCGCCATTGAAAAGGGCAAGCTCAAAATCCGGAAAATTGACGACAACACCGCCAAAACGGTGGAAATCGTGCTCCATCTGCAGCCCGGAACCTCGCCCGACCAAACCATCGACGCACTCTACGCCTTCACCGACTGCCAGGTCAACATCTACCCCAACCCGTGGGTGATTTACAATGGAAAACCCAAGATGATGTCAGTGAGCGAAATCCTTCGCATCAACACCGACAACACCGTCAATATGCTCCGCCAAGAGCTCCAGATCTTCCTTCAAGAACTGGAAGGTCAGTGGCACTGGCTCTCTTTGGAAAAGATTTTCTTCGAGAAACGCATTTACAAAGAGCTGGAAAAAGACACCGACACGTGGGAAACGCAAATCGAGAACATCAAGATCGCTTTCAAGCCCTACCTGAAACTTTTCAAAAAAGAGGTCACGCACGAAGAGGTGCTGAAACTTTGCGAGAAGCCGGTGCGCAAAATCTCCAAATTCGACATCAAGAAGGCGGAAGAAGACCTTGCCAACATCGAGATGCAAATTGAAGAGACGCAGAACCACCTCGACAACATCATCGACTACACCATCAACTATTTCCGCCAGCTCAAGAAGAAGTACGGGAAAGGGCACGAACGCCGCACCGAGATCAAGAACTTCGACACCATCGACGTGGTGCAGGTGGCCGTCGCCAACCAGAAATTGTACGTCAACAAGAGCGAGGGCTTCATCGGCACATCGCTCAAGCGCGACGAGAACACCGAGCTCGCCTGCGAATGCTCCGACATCGACGACATCATCGTGTTCCTGCGCAACGGAAAGTTCACCGTCACCAAAGTCGCCAACAAGCAGTTCATCGGCAAAGACATCCTGCACGTCGAGGTTTACAAGCGCAGCGACGACCGCACCACCTACAATATGATTTACAGCAAGGGCAAGAACGGTCCTGCAATGGTGAAACGATTCGCCGTGGGCGGCGTGACACGCAACAAGGAGTACGATCTCACCACCGGCGAAACGGGCACCGAAGTGCTCTACTTCACCTCCAATCCCAACGGAGAGGCCGAAAAGGTGAAAATATTCCTCAAACAAAAGAAAGGCATCAAGAAAAAGGTCTTCGAATTCGATTTCGGGACCCTTGCCATCAAGGGGAGAAGCGCCCGAGGCAACATCCTCTCACGAAACCCCGTCAACCACGTTGAAATGTCGGAGAAAGGAATCTCCACCCTTTCCGCCATCGGCGTGTGGTTTGACCCCAACGTGATGCGCCTCAACAACGACGAGCGCGGCGAGAAACTGGGCGACTTCAAAAAAGATAATAAAATCATATCCATTTACAAATCAGGAGTTTACAGGATTACGGGCTACGATTTGTCCACCCATTTCGAAGACGACTTGACCATCATCAAGAAATATAGTTCGCAAAAAGTCATCACGGCCGTCTATTACAACAAGAAAGAAGACAAATACTACGTCAAGCGGTTCAATCCGCAGATTTCCGACAAAACCATTGAGTTCATTCCGATGGAAAAGGAGATCAAACTGGCGCTCGTCTCCATTGATTTCCTGCCCCAATTGGAAATCAAATACACGAAAAAAGATCCGAAAGCCGTATTCACTGAAATATTGAACATTTCTGAATTTATTGATGTTCAAGGAATTAAAGCGAAAGGCAAACGATTGAACTTGGGCGATATCAAGAGCGTGAAATGGTTGGATCCCCTCCCCTACGATGAAATTGAAGAGCCCGAAGAGGAGGAAATCGAGGACGACACCCCATCAGATGGAAGTTTGGAAGGCATTGCGCAAGCGGAAGCGGAAGCGGTTTTCGAGACCATCGACAAAGAGAGACCTCGCTACAACTTCAAGCGCAAACCGGAAAAGCCAGCTCCCGAACCGACTTTGTTCGATCAAGGAGAACAATAACAGAAACTCACCTCACGCAATGCAGCTGCAAATCTCCAACCTCCGCACCCCCGTCACCACGCCGCAGAGCGCACTGAAGACACTTGTGCTCAACAAGTTTCATCTTTCAGGAGACGATATTGAAGCGTTCCGCATTCTGCGTGCCTCCATTGACGCGCGCAAGAAATCGAACGTGGAGTTCGACTACCGCGTATATGTCAAGCTGCGGAGAGAAATTCCTTCGCTGCTCCAGCACCCTGACGTGAGCGAGTTTGTGCAGCCCGCAGAAATCGAGTACAAGAAATGGAATTTTGAGAAACGCCCCGTGGTCGTCGGTTTCGGTCCCGCCGGGATGTTCGCTGCATTATACCTCGCCCGCTGCAACGCACGCCCCATCGTGGTGGAGCGCGGCAGCCAAATGGAACAGCGCAAGCAAGATGTCGCCAACTTCCTGAACAACAGGATTCTGAATCCCGAATCCAACGTGCAGTTTGGCGAAGGCGGCGCCGGCACCTTCTCCGACGGGAAACTCACCACCAACCTGCACAACGAGTTCATCAGCTTCGTGTTGCAAGAATTCCACAAGCACGGAGCCACCGAAGACGTCACCTATATGCAGAATCCGCACGTCGGCACCGACTATCTTGAGAAAGTGGTCACCAACATCCGCAAGGAAATCATTGAGTTGGGCGGCGAATTCCATTTCAACACCCGCTTCACCGACTTCACCCCAAACAAGAACGGAACGCTGACAGCCCACTGCACCAACGGCAAACAATTTGATACACAGCAGATTCTACTTTGTCTCGGCCATTCCGCACGCGACACCATCCGCCATCTTCACCAAAAGGGGTTGAAAATGGAAGCCAAAGCATTTTCAATGGGCGTGCGCGTGGAACATTTGCAAAGCAAAATCAACAATATTCAATACGGGAATTTTGCAAAATACCTGCCAGCAGCATCTTACAAGGGAGCGGTACACCTGAAAGACCGCGGGGTTTACACATTCTGTATGTGTCCGGGCGGAACCGTGATGGCGTCGGCCAGCGAGGAAGGGAGCATCGTGACCAACGGAATGAGCGAGAAAAGCCGCGACAAGGCGAACGCCAACAGCGCGCTCCTGGTGAGTGTTGAACCAGAAGACTTCTTCCGGGAAAGTCCGCTCGACGGTCTGGCATTTCAAGAGAAATACGAGAAAATGGCGTTCGAGATTGCCAAAGACTACCGCGCGCCCGCCAACCTGATGAAGGAATTCCTGCAAGGACAAATCGCGACACAGCACCGCAGCGTGAAACCGTCGTATCCGCACGGAGTCGTTTTCTGCGACTTCAACCGCTGCCTTCCGGGTTTCGTGGTAAAGTCGCTGCGACAAGCCATCCCGCTGTTTGACAAGAAGTTGCAAGGATTCGCCAATGCCGACGCAGTGCTCACGGGCATTGAAACAAGGTCATCGTCGCCAGTGCGCATCCTTCGCGACGAGACGCGCCAAAGCAACATTCCAGGAATCTATCCCGTGGGCGAAGGAGCCGGCTATGCGGGAGGCATCACATCGGCCGCCATCGACGGACTCAAGACGGCAATGAGGATAGTTGAACTGTGATCTGTGAACTGTGAACTGTGATCTGTGATCTGAGTTATGGGAAGTTGTAAGTCTTGTTGAATTGTTGAATTGTTGAATTGTTGAGGTGTTGAGGCGTTGAGGCGTTGAATTGTTGAGGTGTTGAATTGTTGAGGTGTTGAATTGTTGAGGTGGGAGCTGGAAGGTGTTGAATTTTCAATAATTCCTTAAAATCCCGCGGATGGCGGCAGCATCGGCGTGGAGCTGGGCGATCAGCGCTTCAACCGAATCGAAACGCTGCTCGTCGCGCACTTTTTCAACCACCTGGAACGATATTTCCTTACCATATATATTAAGGTCGAAATCGAAGATGTGAATCTCGATGGTCGGCTCGGTCAGCGCAAGGGTAGGTCGAGTGCCCATATACATCATTGCGGGGAAAGTCTCCCCCACGACCCGCACGCGCACCGCATAAACGCCACTTTCCATTGCGAAACCGGGCTGATTCACAGCGACATTGGCCGTCGGAAAGCCCCACTGCCTGCCATTCTGCAATCCCGTTATCACCTTGCCTTCAATCCATTGTTCCATCTTTCACAATTTTGATGCAAAATTACCCCAATTTTTCCATTTTGCTCCCAAAAAACTGTGTTTTTTTAGTTCAATCATTTAAAATTCGTTCATAAATTACTGATTCATTGACAAATAATTTTTTATTAAAACCATTGTGAAAATAAAGAAAGATAGTATTTTTGCGTCTGTATTAGTACACTAATACACTAACAAACAAACACACTTAAACATTAGCATTATGATAGAATTGAAAGACGTGAGATTTGGCTACCGAAAAGGGCAGCAACTGTTCGACGGGCTCAGTCTGGAGCTGCAAGGCGGGCGCATCTACGGGCTGCTGGGCAAGAACGGAGCCGGAAAGACCACATTAATGAAAATTATGAGCGGACTGCGTTTTGCGCAGAGCGGCACTTCAACAGTGCTGGGCGAGCCGTCGCAATGGCGGCACCCGTCGATGTTGCAGGACCTTTACTATCTTGGCGAGGAGATGTGGGCACCCGACCTGAGCGTGGAGGAATTCACGAACTGCTATTCGGTTTTCTACCCCAAGTTCAGCAATGAGCAGATGGAGACGTATCTCAAGGAATTCGAGATTACTGACAAGAAGCAGAAGGTGTCGAAGATGTCGCACGGGCAGAAGAAGAAAGTGCTGATTTCCTTTGCGTTAGCGACCAACGTCAAGATTTTGATGATGGACGAGCCGACGAACGGTCTCGACATTCCGTCGAAGAGCACCTTCCGCAAGGTGATGGCGATGGCGGCCGACGAAGAGCGAATGTTCCTCATTTCGACGCACCAGGTGCGCGACCTGCACAGCTTGATTGACACGATACTCGTGCTCGACGGCGGGGAAATCATTGTGAACGCGACCATTGACGAAATCACGGAGAAGCTGCTATTCAAGGCGGTGGAGAGTCTTGACGAAGTGCCCGACTGCATCTATTCGGAAGACACGCTGCGCGGCATCTACACGATTTCAAGGAACAAGTCGGGCGAGCCGAGCAAACTCGACATCGAGCTGTTCTTCAACGGTGTTTTGTCGAACCGCGGCACGATGAAGCAACTTTTCGCAGAAATTTAAATCGCAGAAGATATGTTCAACATAGTAGTAGCATTTGTCACACTGCTGTTCAGCTTCCTGTGTGTGTTTTTCAAATAAAAGAGATTGTTTAATAACCAACAAAACGAAACAAGATGAACGAGATATTTTCAACAAAAAGATTCGGGACCTTGCTGAAAGGGACGATTCAATCAAACAAGCACAAGGACATACGCCTTGTACTCGTAATGGCGGCGATTATGTGCTTCATTGGCTTCACTGGCTTTTACCAACGTTACCAGTACTGGGAGAGCCCCTACGAGATGGTGAACTTTCCGCTCGCGCTGGTGGCGATTGTCGCGACATTCAGCACATTCAAGAAGTTGTCGGCGCAGGCGTCGGGCATTTCGTACCTGACATTGCCGGCGAGCACGCTGGAGAAGACGGTGGTACAAATCGTGTATATGCAAGTTTACACGCTTCTGATACTGATGGTGGGCGCAATGGTGGGCGCATACCTGGGGCAGATTCTGCACTGGCTGTGCATAGAGTTCCCGTTCCATCCGTCAACGAAATTCTGGGTGGCCACGCCCTCGTTCAAGGACTGCGGATGGGGTCTGCTTTTCACTGCTCTTTTCCAATCCATTGCGCTGTTCGGCTCGGTGTATTTCAAGAAGTTAGCCATTCTCAAGACGCCGCTGGCACTTATGGGATACGGTTTATTGACGGCCATTGTTTGGATCATTGAGAGCATCCTGATTCTGGACCATTACGAGCCCAGGGGAGAATATGAAATATTGGAGCTTTCGAAAGGGGCATCGTGCGCCATTTTCATCAGTATAAATGCCGCGGTGATTCTGTTCTGCTGGTTTATGACCTATTTACGATTAAGAGAAACGGAGGCGTAGTATGGATTTCAGAGAAGAAAAAGCGATCTACCTCCAGATCACGGAGCACATTTGCGAACAGATATTGAACGGGAAGCTTCCCGCAGGCGAGCGAATCGTATCGGTAAGGGAGATGGCGGCCGCCCTGGAAGTGAACCCCAACACGGTAATGCGATCATACAACGAATTGTCAGACAAAGAGATATTGCAGAACAAGCGCGGCGTTGGTTTCTTTGTTTCCGAAAACGCAGCGGAAATCATCCGGAATGAGCAACGCGAAAAGTTCATTCAGGAAGAGCTGCCCCGCTTTCTGAAAAAAATGCGGCTTTTAGGCATCCGTATGAGCGAAATCATCCAATTTGAACAAGACATTAATAAATAAACGATTATGAAAAAGTTAACAAATAAAATCCTCCTCATAGTAGCCATTTGCGGGCTGATTTTTAGTCTCTTACTCATCGTTTTATTCGAGAATATGACACTTCCCGGAGGCATCCTTTCGTGGTGGTAAGACAAGCGCGTCAAGAGCGTTTTAATCAATTAATTTATTCAAATTCAATAGTTTGTATTAGTTGTCAACAAAATACAAACTATTGTTTTTATTTACAGAAAACTTTGTATTTTTGTAAACTTTTTAAACACCAAAAATCATAAATATTATGCACATAGCAGTAGCGGGAAACATTGGTTCGGGGAAAACAACCCTAACGACAATGTTAGCAAAACATTACGGTTGGGAACCGATGTACGAGAGTGTGGACAACAACCCATACTTGGCGAGTTATTACGAGGATATGCAACGTTGGAGTTTCAACTTGCAGGTTTACTTTTTGAACAACCGATTCCGTCAGGTCATTGACATTCGGAAGAGCAACAAGACCATCATCCAGGACAGAACCATTTACGAGGACGCATACATTTTCGCACCGAACCTGCACGATATGCAGCTGATGGCCACCCGCGACTTTGAGAACTACGCATCGCTGTTCGAGCTGATGTCGCAGTTCCTTCAGGCGCCCGACCTGCTCATCTACCTGCGCGCCGACACGTCAACGCTGGTGTCGCAGATTGAGAAGCGCGGCCGCGAGTACGAGAAAACCATCCGCCTCGACTACCTGAAGCACCTCAACGAACGTTACGAGAACTGGATTTCGGGCTACAAGAACGGCAAGCTGCTGATTGTGGACGTCAACAAGATCAAGTTCGGCGAGCGCGCTGAAGACTTCGGCACCATCCTCAATATGATTGATGGCGAACTGAACGGACTGTTTGACCAAAAGTTCTAAGTATGGCGTTTATCGGAGTCATTCCCGCACGTTACGCATCCACCCGGTTTCCGGGAAAGCCGCTGGCGCTCATCCACGGGAAGCCGATGATTCAATGGGTATATGAGCGCGCCAAGCAAGCCGACCTGCAGAAAATCGTGGTCGCCACTGATGACGAGCGCATCCGGCAAGCCGTACTCGGCTTCGGTGGAGAAGTGGTGATGACATCCCCGCACCACCAGTCGGGGACCGAAAGGTGCGCCGAAGTGGCCGCAATCCTTCACGCCAACGACAACGACATCATCGTCAACATCCAGGGCGACGAGCCGTTCATCCGCAAAGAGGCCATCAACCAACTCGTAGCTCAGTTCCAGCAGCCCAACGTCAACATTGCCACGCTGTGCAAGGAGTTCCGCAGCGACGAGGATCCCGCCAATCCCAACCTGGTGAAAGTCACACGGACCCGCTCGGGCAAAGCGCTCACATTCAGCCGCTCCCCCATCCCCTACTATCGCAACCAAGAAATCGAAGCCGTTCACTTCAAGCACATCGGCATTTACGCATACCGGTTCAAGGTGCTGCGCGAACTCGTGAAACTTCCCGTCTCGCCTCTGGAAAACGCAGAAAAGCTTGAGCAACTCCGCTGGCTGGAAAACGACCACGACATTTTCGTGGCGCCCTGCGAGTACGAAAGCGTCGCCATCGACACCCCGGAAGACTTGATCCGAGCCGAACAAGTTACCGATTTTTAATCATAAAACTATGATAGTCAGAAATTTAATTTCCGCATTAGAGTCCGAAGGCTCTGTTTACATCAACGAAGTCGGGCTCTTCAGCAAGGTGTTTCATCCTGCTGAAATCAAAAGAGGAATGGTGATTCCGCCGCACTACACCGTAGAACTGGACAACCAGGCAGAAGGTAGCGGCTACGCCTTCATCCTTAACGTATCACAGAACGAGCAGATGCTCATCATCAATGCCGACAACGCCATCCGGCAATGGGTGGAGGAACTGCTCGCGGAAATTAAAGAAAAGAAAAGCGTACACATCGACCATCTCGGCACTTTCAGCGTCAAGAAAGGAGCGCTGACCCTGAAAGGCGATGACATACAGGAACTCAACAGCGAATACGAAGGTATGGAGCCCGTCGCACTATCGGGATTCACCGCCGCAACGAGCGAACCTGTTGTTGTGCCGGAACCCGTTGTCGAGCCCGAACCCGTCGTCGAGCCGGAACCCGTCGTCGAGCCGGGGCCCATCGTTGTGCCGGAGCCCATCGTTGTGCCAGAGCCCGTTGTGGATCCGGTGCCCGTTGTGGAGCCGGTGCCCATCATTGAGCCAGAACCCGTTGTCGAGCCCGAACCCGTTGTGGAGCCGGAACCCGTTGTTGTGCCAGAACCCGTCGTCGAGCCCGAATCCGTCGTCGAGCCGGAGCCCATCGTTGTGCCGGAGCCCGTTGTCGAGCCCGAACCCGTTGTCGAGCCCGAACCCATTGTGGTGCCCGAGCCCGTTGTCGAGCCCGAGCCCATCGTTGTGCCGGAACCCGTCGTTGAGCCCGAACCCGTTGTCGAGCCGGAGCCCATCGTCGAGCCAGAGCCCGTTGTGGAGCCAGAACCCGTCGTGGAGTCCGAGCCCGTTGTTGTGCCGGAACCCGTTGTTGTGCCAGAACCCGTTGTCGAGCCCGAACCCATTGTGGTGCCGGAGCCCGTCGTGGAGCCGGAGCCCGTTGTGGAGCCCGAACCCGTTGTGGAGCCCGAGCCCATCGTTGAGCCGGAACCCGTCGTCGAGCCGGAACCCGCCGTGGAGCCCGAACCCGTCGTGGAGCCGGAGCCCATCGTTGTGCCCGAACCCGTCGTCGAGCCCGAACCCATCGCAATGGAGCCCATTGAGGAAGAAGAAGAGAATAGGGAAAACGAAGCGTCCGCAGAAGACGAAAGTGACGACAATAAGAACGGCAAAGGCAAGAAAATCGGTGAGTGGATCCTGATCATTCTCATCCTGTGCTGCATTGGCGGTGCGGGCTATTATTTCCGCGACAAAATCGTGGATTACTACAAGACAGTCAAAGAGAAGGTAGTGACAATGGTGAACGGTGCCGACAGCACGGTTCAAGTCACTGACACACTGGCGGAACAAGCGCTTGAGCCCATTGAGCCGATTGAAGAAATCACCGACACGATAGCCGAAGAAGCGCTTCCCGATGAAGTCATTCCGGAAACGCCAGCCATTGTGGAGCCCGCCGCACCAGTCGTGGTTCCCGCGTCCCAACCAGCCGCGTCAAACTTGCAGAAAATCAGTTTTGAAAGCGGGAAATTCTATGTGGTTCACGGCAGTTTCTCCAACACAGCCAGCTGCGAGGCACACGTTCGGCAACACGGTTTCAAGCGCTACCAACCGACCATCGTAATGCAAGCGGGGAGCAACCTGCGCGTTTGTCTCGGCGTGTTCAACAGCGAAGAGGAGGCACAACAATTCATCTCAAGCAACAACATTAAAGCGGCCTGGGTTCTGAAATAGGATATGGAAAACGAATCAATCATTTATGGAATGCGCCCCGTGATTGAGGCGCTGGAAAGCGGAAAAACCATTGACAAGATATTGTTACAGAAAGGGTTGACGGGTCCGCTGTTCAAAGACCTGTTCATCAAGGTGCGCGAGCACAAAGTGCCCTTCCAATACGTGCCCGCCGAGCGGCTAAAGAAGTTCACGCGCGGCAACCACCAGGGTGTAGTGGCCTTTATGTCGGCCATTGAATACCAAAACATTTTCGACATCGTTCCCTACTTGTTTGAGCAGGGGAAGGTTCCCTTCCTCCTCATATTAGACAAGGTGACCGACGTGCGCAACATCGGAGCCATCGCCCGCTCGGCAGAGTGTGCCGGGGTTGACGCCATCATCATTCCGATGAAAGGCGCAGCTCAGCTCAACGAGGACGCGGTGAAAAGTTCGGCCGGCGCGCTGCACAAAGTGCCCATCTGCCGCCACACCAACCTCGTGGAAGTCATCGACTACCTGCAAGAATCCGGCATTGAAGTGGTGGGCATAACGGAAAAGGCCGAGCACACCTATTACGAAAAAGACTTCACGAAGCCCGTCTGCCTCATTATGGGCAATGAATACGAGGGCATTGCCTGGGACTATTTGCGGAAATGCAACGAGTCGGTGCGCATCCCGATGGTGGGCACCATCCGCTCGCTCAACGTTTCCGTAGCCACCGGAATTATGCTTTTCGAAGTGGAAAAGCAGCGACTATCACACGTTTAACGATTTATTAATAACACATCATTAGTATCCGTTACGCCATCAGATTCTTTACCAGCATAAACACGCCGAGCGTGCAGAATATGATGCCGATCACGCGGTTCACAATGTAAAAGACATTGGGCGTGATGTTGTTTTTGATTTTTCCAGAAAAGAAGCATTTCAAAATGTCGATGGAGAAAATCGTACACAATATGCAAAGGAAGAAGAATACTCGCTGGTGAAGGGTATCGCCGCTGAGCGGCATAATGCTGAGCCAGAGAATCCAAGCGCCGGGATTGATGAAGTTGAAGAAAAAACCCTTCGAGATGGTGCGCAGGATGTGGAAAGGTCCCGAATCCGGTAGTTGCGCCTCCGCGAGCACCTGTTCCTGCTGTCGCTTGCTCACGATTTTCTTTTTACTGAAAAAAGTGTAGATGCCGTACAAGATGAGCACGGCGCCGCCAATGACGGCGGTAGCCACTTTCGTGCGGGGATTTTCCATAACGCCCGAAAGCCCCCAAAGGCAAAGGGCAATGAAAAGCATATCGCTCAACGCGATGCCCAACGCGAAAAAGATTCCCGACTTGAAACCTTTGGAAAGACTGGTCTGAATGATGCCGAAGAAGGCCGCACCCGGCGAAACCGCGATGGCCAATCCGAAAGGAACAGCACGCAACAATGTGGACCAGAGATAACCGAGAATCATTCGTGCGCCCCCTTTCTCTTACCAAAATCGTAAGCGATGTACGCGCACAAGAAGAACGGTTTGGCCTTGTTGAGTGCCATCTGCTGCACATAAGGGAACACCATATCAATGGTGCCTCCCACTTCGAGCGCGTGTATCGTGCTTTCATCCTTGCTGAAATCAAAAACGAGTCCGGTCTTGAAATAAAAGCCGGGATGCAAGGATGTTTTTCCTATTCCCTTAAAAAAGCTGGCTCTGCCAATAATGTCATCAACATTATGTACATCAGGATCATAGCGTTCCACCTTTTGTCCAATAACGTAGCCGGTGTTGTTCACTTCGGCGATATACAGATAAACGGGCATAGCCATTCCGAGCGAGAAGCCGCCCGACAGCGTGTATCGGATGCGGACGCCGCCCCAGTATGGTTTCTGGTGAATGGTGCGTTGGTAGCCGTAGCCGCCACGCAAGAAAAACAAGTCGCACAACTTTCCGTAAGCGAACGGACGGGCGTTCGTGTAATAAGGATTGCGCGCTCGAACCGCCTTGTGATGGACATTGTAAACGAAATCCAATTCCCAGAAATGCTTGTCGTTATAGGTGGGCGTGCGTCCGTGCTGAAAACCGAGTCCGCCGCCATTGGTGGTCAGGAAGAAGTCAACATTCCACTCCTTCACGATGATTTTCTTCCAATCGACATCGCCCACGTCAATATCCTGCCCCAAAGCAAAAAAGGGCATCCAGATAAAGAATGCGGACAAAAAACGTTTGAAATTACTCATCAAACTGATTATCAGATATTAAGCGATATTCTCAACTTCCACCGGAGCCACTTCCGTATAATGGCCGTAAGCCGGACATTTATGCTGGGTGGCACACGAAATGGTTAGCAAAGAAAATGCAACAGCAAGACTAATGATAACAACAATTCTTTTCATTACTACATTTTTTTTAGAATGCAAAAATAAATAAATTATAAATTAGTTTATATGAGGTAAATTTGTTTTTTTGACAATAATTTTTTTTCATAATTTGCTGATTATAAAGAAAATATTAGTTTTATTCACACTTCTGGGAGTTTTTTGCAACGCAAATCTCGCCCAAAACGCTGATATTTTTGACTCCACCGCACTCAAAAAAACAATCATACTGGACTCCACGGCCCGACTTTTCACACAGCGGTTCCCAAACGGGAGACGTCTCGCGGCTGAAAGCATAGCGGCCAGCGACTACGAGAGATTCGCCGACGCGCTCCTGCTCCAAATGGAACGCCACGGCTATCCGTTCGCGGAAATATCGCTCCAGAACATCGACCTGACGAAAGACACCATCGCGCAGCTGCACGTGGAGCCCAACGCAGCGGTCGCCTTCGACTCGGTCATTGTGAGCGGGAACCTTAAACTCAGCCAGCATTTCCTGCGACCCTATCTGGGATGGCGCAAGCGGAAACCGTACGACGAGAGCGTGGCAGCGCAAGTCGCCAAGCGCATCGAGGCGCTCCCCTACGCCCAGACCTCGCGCGAGGCGGGCATCGAGTTCGTCGGCGAGCGCGCTTACCTGTACCTCTTCCTCGACAAGCAGCGCGTGAACCAGTTCGACGGCTACATCGGGCTGGTGCCCATCAGCGCGACAACGGGCGGCGTGATGGTGACGGGAGAACTCAACCTCAGTCTCCGCAACATTTTCACGATGGGCGAGAGTCTCGACCTTCGCTGGCAAGCCCCAGAACGCTACTCACAATTCCTCTCCGTCAGCGCCGACTTCCCCTACCTGTTTGCCACACCCATCGGCATCTCCGGTCAGTTCGTGCTTGACAAAAAAGACACCACTTATCTGAATATGAATTACTTAGCCGCTCTCCAATACTCATTCCGGGGCACCAACAGTCTGCAGGCGTACTTCAACTATCACACCTCCTCCATTCTCTCACGAGCCAACGAGCCGATGCCCGCCGCCGACGACTCCACCTCCTGCAACTTCAGGAAAAGTATGTACGGCATACGGCTCAACGGACAGCAACTCGACGACATCCGCTCGCCCCGCCGAGGCATCACGGGCGCGCTCGACATCGCCATCGGCCGCCGCACCCTCTTGAAGAGCGCCCAAGACGTCACCTCCGGTCACGAAGGAAGCGACTTGCAGTCAACAAGTTACCGGATGACGGGGAATGTCACGGGATTCGTGCCGATTGCCAAAAGATGGGGCTGGGTTGGCGGATTGCAGGCCGGCACGCTGATGACACGAAAAAACGTTTACAACGAGCTTTTCCGCATTGGAGGCACACGAACACTTCAGGGCTTCGACGAGTTCTCCATCTATGCGTCCACCTATGTGATTGCCGCCACCGAATTCCGCTTCTGGATGGCGCCGCAATCCTACCTCAACGCATTCTTCAACGCAGGATGGTACGAGCGCAGACTATCCGAGGGGCTCGCCAGCGACTTCCCCTTCGGATTCGGCATCGGCACCACAATTCACACCAGAGCGGGCAACCTCTACATCAGTTATGCGCTGGGACAACAGAAAAACAGTCCCATCTCTTTCAAGACAGGAAAGATTCATTTAGGAATTGATGTCAGATTCTAATTCAACTTTCGCAGACCTTTTTTCTTGCTGTTACGGAGACTTGTGACCTTTGACTTACGACTTTTCAAGTCGGAATTGGGAATATGATGAAAATCCATTCCATTGTTAAGAAGCTACGCTTCTTTTCTTCCTCTTCAAAGCTCAAACAAGTTTGGCTTGCGCTCACTCATTCGTCAATTCTCGTTATTCTCGTCAGTTCTCGTCAGTTCTCGTCAGTTCTCGTTGTTCTCGTTGTTCTCGTTGTTCTCGTTGTTCTCGTCAGTTCTCGTTATTCTCGTTATTCTCGTTTCTCTTTTATAAGTCTCAAGTCAGTTATAATTGTTAACTTGCGAAACCTGAATCAATAATTCTTAAATTCTTGCGGATGGTGGCGGCATCGGCGTTAGATTTACCGCTGTGCCCAGAAAGCGCGCAGCTTGCAAAACTCTTCCGAACTCCGCGTGCTGGAGATGACGGCGAGATGCTGCTCCTCGCTGATGCAATTGATGAAAACGGCATACTGGTCGCCCAAGCGTGCCTGCTGCGTGAAGTTGAGGTCGATGCCTGTCAGCCGGTGCGTCTCAAGGAACTCAACGGGATAGCTGTCGAGCAACCATTTCAGATAATTGGTGTTGTTGACGTGCCGGTTGGTGTCGATGTCGGAAAAGAGCACGTCGCGCACCACCGGCTGCAATTCCTCAGTCTTCACGCTGCCAATTTTGAGATTCAGGTTGAAGGCGGAGTCCTCCCCCATCCTGTACGCGATGTCGGTTCCGATGATTTCCTCCACGACCTGCGGTCGGAACTCCTTTCCGTCGAGGATAATCCACAGCGACTGCGCATAAGCCATCCTGTTTCCTTGTTGGTCGAGCACCTCAAAGCTGCGGGGCTGCATCACGCCGCGGGGGGGGTTGGCCCACGTGCGCACCGTGATGACATCGTACTTGCGCGGCATCCGCTCAATGCGGACCCCCAGCCGGTAAATGGCCCAGAAACAGCCCTTCGCGTGCAAGTCGTTCCAACCAATGGAACAACTGTCCACGTGACTGTCGGCCGCCTGCTGCATACAGCCCAGCAAATAGGGCATCGTCACCTCGAAATTCTGATAAATATGATGCGATTGTATGTCAAATGACTGTGAAAAAGCCGCCTCTTTCTGCATTGCCGTTCCTATTTATCCCAACTCCACTTCTGGTTCAGGCGGAATTTCTCCACGCTATAGGCCTTCTTTCCAGAAACGCCGAAATAGATATTCTCGCCATCAATCAGCCACAAGTTATTGAAGACCTGTGCGTTCTTGTTGGGAAGCATCACCACCTTCTTGTCGATGCTGTAGTCGAGTTTCGTAATCACCACGCAGTCGTCCTCGCCCTTTTCCATATCGGCGGCTTCCCAGTCGGTGGCCGTCTCGGCATAGTTCGACAGTTTGTCGCCATACATCACAAAGATCTGGTTGTCCTTGAAAATCGGGAAATAGGTGATGTTCAAGCTTTCAAAAGTGGGATTCTTTTCCATCGCACGTTTCGCATCGAAGAGGTAGCAACCGATGCGCTCTCCCTCGTCGTGAGTGGTCACGATGCCGCCGGCCTGTGCAGTCTGGTGCTTGTTCACCTTCAAATAGCCGAGGTCGGTGCCGCCCAGCGTGAACTTGTTGAAGATGATATCGCCAGTATGATGCTTGTAAGCGAGCGCGCTCTTGTCGCTATGCTGCTGAATGCTTGCATATTGCTCGCCCAGCATCACCACAATCTTGTCGCTCTGCTCATACAAGTAGTCGCACTTCACATAATAATCCTTGTCGGTAAGTCCCTCGTAGTACACGTCGTTGCGATAAGTGAACTCCGCGTGCATCTTGTCCTTAACCTTCATCGGGTCGGTGCCGACAATGTAGTTGAAATAGCCCGTGGTAGCGCTCTGTGCGTTCGCGTTGTAATAACCGCCAATGAACAGGTCCTTATTCTTGAGGCGGAGCATCTTCATCGAGTTGATGCAACCGAAATCGAGTTGTTCGGAAATGGAGGTGATGTTGCCGCGCGTGCAATTGAACAGCTGCATTGTGGGGGCCTG
>JAZQOJ010000198.1:0-13935 GCA_045627805.1 Bacteroidales bacterium | reverse complement strand
CCCTCAACCCTTCACCCTAACCCCTCTGCTGCGGCGTTGCCCTACAACCCCGCGCTCTCCCTCTGGCTCAGCGTGGATCCGCTCTCCGACAAGTACCCAAATCTGTCTCCGTATGTGTACTGCGCGAACAATCCGGTGCGGTTGGTGGATAAGGATGGGAGGGAAATTGGTCATATTGATGAAGGTGTCCAAAAAAAGATTGATGCATTGACAAATAAAAACAGTGCAGATTACAGTCGGGCATTCACCAGACAATATAAACGTTTGGAGCGTTCTTCGCAAGTTTACAACTTCTATGAGGCTACAGACGAACAGGTCACAACAAAAGTGACAGGGAAAGTGATGCGTGAAAACAATGGAGATATTGCTGTTATAACATCGTCTGTTGCAACAGCACGCACTTCTCAAACCGGTGGCTTTAGTCAAGAATACTCAACACTTTTTGAAGAAACCTACCATGCAGCAGATTATGACAGAGGCCGTTTGGATTTGGACAATCCCACCTGTATGGATGAGGCGCGTGCGTGGAAGTTCGCCGCAAAAGCGCCTGGAACGAACTTGAGATGCGGCCTTAATAATAGAGATTTGTCATTAGCTAATTGTTTTAGGACCAAAACCGTCACAAGACTTGCTCAGATTCTCCATAACGGATATTCAGGGACAACGATTGACATATTCGGCAGAGCCCATGAATATTTGATTAGTGATAAAAATGATGAAACAAAGGGACTGTACTACAACATACCTATCAAATGATTTTTTATGATTAACAATCGTACTATATTTGTTTTTTTAATGATAGTGAACATTTGTGCCATCACTAACGCCCAATACATACGTCACGGGAATAAGTATGTACAAGAATCAAAAAAACATTGCGCCTATAATGGTATGATAGAAGATCAATTCTATTATAGGGATAGAAATCATACTTTTCTAATAGGCATTATATTTAAGTCATACGCACGTGTTAGCGCATTAGACTCAATAAAAGTTGTCGGTAGTGTTAAACGAGGCAAAGAGGATGGCTTGATTTCTTTCCACTTGATTGATGGGAGACAGATTGCAACAGCTGAAATGAAGTCGGGTAGAATTAACGGAATTGTGACTGTTTTTTTAGAGGATCATAAAATAGAATTATATGCAAGAAATCGCAGGATCATTAATCCTTTGAGAAATAGAAGATTAGATTCTTTTAATTGACTTACTTCTTTTCTTTTCAGAATCATCCCCTTTCTTCTTGTAAATGCCACAACGCATTGTGCGGGATGTTCGCATAATGGGAATTGTGAGACGTGGAAACGGTAACGTCGGTTAAACGGTTAATGGGATGAATGGCTTAATTGTTGAGAAACGAGAACTGAAAGTTGAGAACTGAGTTTTTTTGTCTGAACAGTGGAAAGGGGCGAATGCCTTCGGTTTGACTTTTCCGAGCAAAGAGGGAGAAAAGAAGCGTAACTTCTTAACAACGGGAAAACAGCCCACGACCTTAGAACGTTCCCCTTCCGTGACGGAACATAATGGGCCGCGGAAGCGAAATCTCGCTCATACATTCCAGTGCGTACCGGTCGGTCATACCTGAAATATAATCGGCCACAATCTGATTGCCCATCTCGTCCTCCGTCCAGCCGAACTGGTCGGCCTCACGAAGATAAAACGGCCTCATATTTTGCAGATAATCAGCAAAATAACTATCCATTATCAACACTTTCTCGCCCTTGAATTCGCCCGTTTCCCAATCCATCTGACGATGCAACTTGTACAAATGGTCGAAAAGCGTAGCGATGATGTTCTCACACGATTTCTCCACCTGCAACTGCAACGGATGCCCGTAAATGTAGGTGTAATTGAACTTGCGCAACGTAAGCATCAGCGAATGCGCCTCCGCCGACACCGCAATCGCCTCTTCCGTAGAATTGGCCACCAAATCGTTTACCAAATAGTTGATGATATTACTGTTGGAATCTCCAATTTTCTTTCTAATCTTTTCAGGAACGTCATCGGGCTTGATGAACCCGGCCACGATGGCATCCTCAATGTCGCGGCCCAAGTAGGCAATCTTGTCGGCAAAACGCACGATAGCCCCCTCGTAGGTGGACGGCACGTGGTTGCGCGAATTGATGGAGTCAAGGTCTTTCACTTTGAAGTCGGGCGTGATGGAGCGCTCAAACTTCTCGCCATTGTGACAGATGATGCCGTCCTTCACGGCATACGTCAGGTTGAGTCCCTGGCCGCCCGCAATGAGTTTTTCCACCACCCGGTAGCTGTTCACCTCGTGGATGAAGCGGTTGCGGCCGCCCAGATATTGCGACAAAGCCGCCTCGCCCGCGTGACCGAACGGCGTGTGCCCCAAATCGTGCCCCAAACTGATTGCGTACGCCATATCCTCGTTGAGCTGCCAGCCCTCATCCTGCTTCGAGTTCAGCCCGCGGCAAATCGAAGTACTGATGGTGGCAACGTGCAACACGTGCTCAATGCGCGTGCAAATATGGTCGTCGTTCGGATTGAAGAAAACCTGCGTCTTGTATTTCAAACGACGAAATGGCTTGGAATGGAAAATCGCCGTCTGGTCGCGGTAATAACATCCTCGCATATCCGCCTCGCGCGGCGTCGTGCGGCGCTCTAACTCTTCATCGGGAATCTTGTTTCTGATCATATTGTTGAACTGTTGAACTGTTGAATTGTTGTATTGTTGAATCGTTGAATCGATTTTAACCGTTTAACCGATTTTAACCGTTTAACCGATTTTAACCGAATATCCATTTCAAATAAACTTCAAGGAACCACGGTTCCAACGTGCGGTACATCGTGCTGTTGTGCCACAATATCACGAAATCGCCCTCCACTTGCCGGCACCGTTCACACAAAAGCCGCACCTTCCGCAAAGCGTCCTCGCGGCGGCCGGCGTAATTGCGCAGCAACGTGGTGTCCATCACAATCAACGGATGCTCGCAGATTTGAGAGACGGCATCGCGCTGCAAATCATACAAATAGTACGGATGACACGTTCCGCAGCGGAATCCTTCGCGCTCCGAATAGCCCAGCGTGGAGTCGTTTTTCACTTCGCATTGCTGCCACACCTCCACCGTTTTTTCAGAATGAAATCGGAGGAAATGCTGACGGCCACAACGCACCTCGCTCCCCACAACCCGCTCCAAACTCGCTTTCTCTCGCTGAAAAACCTCAGCATTATTGTACGACGACAGTCCGCCGTGCATTCCCACTACCATTCCGGCCGACATAATCTTCTCCATCGCCGCACGCACCGCCACCGAGTCGATTTCGTAAGTGGCATCCTCCTCACCATAATGCAACCCTTTGAAATAGAATTGTGAAACCAAACCAGCCCGCTGCGATACCGAAATCAACCGATCGATCGCCAGCATCAGCGGGTCGGCCAACGGATTCCGCCGCATCGCACGCCACGCCCGCACCGACTCGCACGCCTGTCTCCAGCTCCGGTCGCGCAACAAGTCGCCTCCCAATATCGATTTCCAGCCGGAAAAAAAGCTGGAAAAACGACACAAAAAGTCAATGTCGTGGGTTGGAACAATATTAAATCTTCTTTTATCTATTTGCAAATCAGAAAATTGCGATAAAACATTATCGCGCAGCCAAAAGGCGTACTCATCAACCAACGGAAAATCAATGCAACGATAGTGGCAGCACAGACTTTCACTGTACGGAAACCTCAAATGCGCATCCAAACGCTCCGTGCGGCTCTCCTCATAACGCGACAACAGGAAAAAAGAAGGCGTGATGATGTCGGCCGAAACCCAAAAAACATTTCCAACCCTCTCCTGCTCCGCTTTTTCAGCATAGAAAAAAGGAACTTCCAACTGATGAAACTTCTGGTAGCGAGCTTCCAACCGTCCGCACAAAAGGTGCTCATTCTCTTGGTTTGAAAGAAGTTGGAATTGAATTGTAATATTTTGATTTACAATTAATTGTGGATTTTTATCCATATAAAAACGGCAAGATTGCCCAGGAAAGGCAACCTTGCCGATATGTTTCAGCGTATATTCGATAGCGTGTTCTGAAAGAATCATACCCGCTATTTCATCAGGCCGAGTTGAATTTTTTCGGGAAGCTGGTCAACGCTCACACGATACTGTTGCATCGAGTCGCGCTCGCGAATGGTCACGGTATTGTCTTCCAAAGTCTGGTTGTCAACGGTCACGCAGAACGGCGTACCGATGGCGTCCTGACGACGATAGCGGCGGCCGATGGCATCCTTTTCGTCGTACTGGCAGAGGAAATTGCGTTTCAACACGTCCATAATCTCGCGTGCTTTTTCGGGCATTCCGTCTTTCTTAACCAAAGGCAGAACAGCCACTTTCACCGGAGCGAGCATTGCGGGCAAACGGAGCACTACGCGCACGGAGCCATCCTCCATTTTCTCTTCGCAATAGGCGTTGCTGAAAACGGCCAGGAACATACGGTCCACACCGATAGAAGTTTCCACGACGTACGGAACGTAACTTTCGTTGGTTTCGGGGTCGAAATAGCGCATTTTCTTGCCGGAAAATTCCTCGTGGCGGCTCAGATCGTAGTTGGTACGCGAGTGAATGCCCTCCAATTCCTTGAAACCGAAGGGGAATTTGAACTCGATGTCAGTAGCGGCATTCGCATAATGAGCCAGTTTTTCGTGATCGTGGAAGCGGTAATTGTCGGCCGGGATTCCGAGCGACTTGTGCCACTCGATACGCTCTTTCTTCCAATACTCGAACCATTTCAGTTCCTCGCCCGGACGAACGAAGAACTGCATTTCCATCTGTTCAAACTCGCGCATTCTGAAGATGAACTGGCGGGCCACAATCACGTTGCGGAATGCCTTGCCAATCTGCGCAATACCGAAAGGCAGTTGCATACGGCCCGTCTTCTGCACATTCAAGAAGTTGACGAAAATGCCCTGAGCCGTCTCCGGACGGAGGTAGATTGTGTCGGCGCCTTCCGCCACAGAACCCATCTGCGTGCTGAACATCAGATTGAACTGGCGGACATCCGTCCAGTTTTTCGTGCCGGAAATGGGACAGCAAATGCCCAATTCCTCAATCAACGCCTTCAAGCCAGCCAGATCGTTGCGCTGCATCAGGTCCGCGTAGCGGGCGGTGATGTCGTCAATCTGCTGCTGATAGCCCATCACACGCGCATTCGTGGTGCGGTACATCGCCTCGTCGAAGTTCTCGAAACGCTTTTTCGCCTTCTCAACCTCCTTGTTGATCTTATCCTCGATTTTCTGAATATGGTCCTCAATCAAAACATCGGCACGATAACGCTTCTTGGAATCCTTGTTGTCGATGAGCGGATCGTTGAACGCGTCAACGTGGCCGGAAGCTTTCCAAATCGTCGGGTGCATAAAAATCGAACTGTCAATCCCCACAATGTTCTCGTGAAACTGCACCATCGCCTTCCACCAGTACTGCTTGATGTTGTTTTTCAACTCAACACCATACTGGCCGTAGTCGTACACGGCGCTCAAGCCATCGTAAATTTCACTTGACGGGAAAATGTAGCCATATTCCTTCGCGTGGGAGATAATCTGTTTGAAAAGTTCTTCGTTGTTTGCCATATTAGTTGTTTTTTTATTAAAAATTATTCAAAAATAAACGAAATCTGCATCATTTTCGACTTCAGAGACTGAACGCTGGTGGCGTACATATTGTCTTCGGTCACCAACAGGTTCATCAATCCAAACGACATCTTGAACTCAGTGGTGAACTTGAAATAGGTGCAGTAGAAATCGAGCCCGACGCCGACCTGCGCCTGAACGTCGTTCGGGTACAATTTCAGCATAATCTCGTTGGGATTGTTGTTCTGCTTTTTGGCGGCGGAAATCAAGTCTAAGCTGTATTGCGCACCCGCCTCAACGAACGCGCGGACATTGTGCATTCGCGACGACTTGAATTTCACCAGCAGCGGGATGTCAAGATAAACCGACTCAATGTTTTTCTTTGTCACAATCCTCGACGCATCGGGATAGAGAATGGTGTAGTTCACAATGCGGTCGCCAAACGACAAGCCGGGAATCAGACGCAAATCGAAATACTTTCCCAAACGAAGATTGGTGACGATGCCCAGATTGAAACCGCTCATCGCGGTCGTGTTCACCACCATCAACGAATCGTACTCGCTCAGGTCGGCCTTTGAGCGGATCGTGAAATCGAACTGATTGTAGCCCAGCAAGAATCCGAAATGGAAAAGCTGGTTGTCGTACTTCTGCAAATTCGGCACGCCGAAATGTGAACGCTGCGCATTCAATTGCAAAGATCCAACTGAAAAAACTGATATTAAAAGAGTTACGATAAAAAATCTACGGAATTTCACCTTGCTGTTTTTTAGATTTATCATAACGTTTTCTATCTGAATTTATTGCATTTAGAACTGGTAAAACACGCTGAAGGCAATCTCGCTACTGAACTGTTTCTTTTCAATGCGATAGGCGGAATGCTCGCCATCCACCACGCGCACCGGCAGCAACGTTTGCGCATAGCGCAAACTGATTCCGTAATGTTCCTTAATCAAATAGGAAACGCCTCCCATCGCACACAACTCGAAGCGGCGAAACGGCATTCGAGCGGGCATTTTCCCGTTGGCATCCTTTTCCGTTTCGGCAAAAAGCACTCCGAACGTGGGGCCCAATTCAACTTCCAACCCCTTGACAATTTGATACTTGACCAGAACCGGAACCTCCGCATAATACAATGTGAGCACATACTTGTTGCCAATGTTCCCATTCTTGTCGGCTTTCAAAAAAGTGCTGCTGCCCTTCATCACGAAATTGATTTCGGGCTGCAAGGCCCAGTGCTCGTTCTGCACGAAACGCCATTGCACATAGCCGCCCGCGTATGCGCCCATCTTGTGAAATCCCGACAGGTCGTCACCCGAAATCTGAGTCGCGGTAAATCCTGCCCGCAAGCCGCCCTTGAAGTTTTGCGCCGTCAGGTCGCCCAGCGCAAATCCCACCAAAAGGCCAACCAAACAGAATCTCACAAAGCAATTTCTCATTCTCTTGATATTTTTCATCGCAATTCAATTGTACGAATCTCCTTATCGGGCTCGCCGTCCTCAATGATGAGTTCCTGCGTTTTGCTCACCTTGTCATCTACATAGAAATCAACAAGATAGAATCCGGGGCGAAGAATCAGAGTGAACTGGCCGTTGTGCAGATTGGGGCGATAAACACCCACCTGTTTCTTGGTGCCGGCGTCGCGCACCATCACTTTATAGCGCGGCAACTGTCCCATCAGCGAGGCGCTGTCAGTGTCCGCCACCACCGCCTTCACCACGGAATACGGGGCGGGAACATCGAGGAAAGTAACCTTGTAAATGTCCACTTCGCCCGTGCTATTGGCCCTGAAATCAGCTATGTACGCATAACGGCCCGACTCAGTGACCGAAATCGTCTTGTTGTCGCCCGGCGTGTTGATGGGGAAAGCCAGATTTTCAGGAATCGCAAAGAACTGCTCCGCCGCACTCCAAGTAGAGCGGAACAAATCGTAGCCACCCATACTGTTGTGTCCCTGCGAGCTGAAATAGAACGTCTCGCCGTCGGGCGCGAGGTACGGGAAATTATCGTTGTACTCTGTATTGATGTTGGCGCCCGCATTCTTTGCATTGCTCCACTCTCCATTGGGCAGTTTGCGCGCAAAATAGATGTCGTAGCCACCAAAGCCGCCAGGCCGATCGGAGGAAAAGAAAATCCAGTTGCCATCGGGCGAAATCATAGCGGCCTCCTCTCCCTGCTCGCTGTTGACCGTCAAACTCAACATCTCGGGACGGCTGTACGCCTTTTTGTCTTTTTGCGTAACGAAAATGTCGTCAAAACCTTTGTCATTGTTATAATAGAGCAGAAGCGTGTTGCCATCGGAAGTCGCGCCCACCACTTCCTCTACAAGAGCGCTGTTGACCGGACTTTGCAGTTTCTTGGCATTCGTCCATTTCCCGTTGACACGCTCCGCGCAATAAACATCGGGCATTTTAAAACCGTCGTCGGCGACACCGCCCGTGTTTTGCGGCTGGCGGGAAGTGAAATACAGCGTGTTTTCATCGCCGCTCACATACGCGTTGTAATCAGGATAAGGTGAATTAACGCCGCAGCCCACATTCTCAATCGTGACCTCGTTGCGCAAGGAAATCAGTGTTTTGGCATTCTCGCACATCTCAATGTAACGTTGCGGAGAAAAAGACGACTTGTCGGCCTTGACTCCCGTTTGCAAAAAGTCGTTGAACGATTCTATGGCTTCATCAAACTGATAATTAAGCATATAGGCCTGTCCCAAATAAAAATGCATATACGGATCGGCCTTGGAATTTTTCAAGGCGCGCTTGAAGTGCACGATGGCGCGGGAGGGATCAATGTTGGAATTGAGATACGAAAGCCCCGCAAAAATATTGTATTCGTAATGCAGCGAGTCCACGCGCAGCAATTCGTCGAAATGACGTGCCGCCTCGTGCATATTCCCTGCAAAGAACAACGACTTCGCCGTGTTCTCATCTGTGAAAAGAGCGCCATTGCCCTGCGCATTCCCCCAGTTCGGAGACGCGCAAAAAGCCACTGCCATAGCGCAAAACATCGTAAGATTGACCCATTTTTTCATAACGTGCAAAAATACAAAAAAAAGCGGACACGCAAGGCGCATCCGCTTATAATATATATAGTATGGATTAGTTGTTCTTTACGCAACGAACAGAATAACCGAAACATTTCTGGATTTCGTGTCTGTTGGTGTGCAAGTCATAGTAGAAAGCGGTACGGTTCCAAGCGTAGGAAGGAGTTTTTCCCGTAGCAGTCCAGTAGCCAGCGTCCACGTTCTGCCAAGTGAAATCGCCGTATGCGTTGCGGAAACCACCTGCGATCATATTGAAGTTGTACTCGTTCTTTGCGCCGTCAACGGTGCCTTTCCAATGCTTGGTGCCTTCCTCGCGAAGTTTCGCGCCCGCGTTGGCCTGGCCGCCAACTTTGCTTTCCAAGGTTGACCAATCAGCATCGGTAGCAACGTGCCAGCCGTTCGGGCAAATGTTGCCGCTGTTGATTACGTACCAGTTGTACAATGCACCGTACTCGTCCTTGTTGCCGCTGTTGTTGTCGTACCAGCAGTAAGCGGGAGATTTGCAGTCAACCCATTTCGTCTTGTCGGTAACGTTCGGAATCTTGTTGCCGTTGGCATACTTCGTGGTCTTAAGGTTTTCTGCAAACCAGGTCTGAGAGCCGATTACAACCGTTTTGTATTCGTTGCCATCAACGTCCTTCACAGTTTCGCCAGCTTTTTGAGCTGAAAGCGTTAACGAACCGCCAAGCAAAAAAACCAAGGCGAGGGTTTTAACGAGATTCATTTTAAAATTTTTCATAACTAATTGTGTTTTAATTTATTAATAATTTACCAAATTCTTGCTCTTTTATCGGGTGCCAGATACATCCTGTCACCGGGTTTCAAATTAAAGGTCGTGTTGAATGCGTCAACGTGGGGCAGTGCGCCGTTCACGCGCCATTCGCCCAGCGAGTGCGGGTCAACCTTGGTGCGGCGCTCGATTTCCTGCTCCGTGATGGTGTTGGCCCAAACGGCGGCGTAAGCCAGGAAGAAGCGCTGGTCGGCGGTGAAGCCGTCCATCTCCTCGCGGATTGTCCCCTGCTCCTTGGCCTTCTGCAATGCCACAAACGACGTGTTCAAGCCACCGTTGTCGGCGATGTTCTCGCCCAATGTGAACTGACCGTCGGCGTGCAAGCCGGGAAGAACCTCGATGTTGTTGAAATAATTGACCAGAATCTGCGCTCTCTGCGAGAAGTTCTTGCTGTCGTCTTCCGTCCACCAGTCGGCCACGTTGCCAATCTTGTCGTAATGACGGCCCTGGTCGTCGAAGCCGTGCGTCATCTCGTGCCCAATCACAACGCCAATGGCGCCATAGTTGGCCGCGTCGTCAGCATTCATATTGAAGAACGGCGGCTGAAGAATCGCAGCGGGGAAGCAAATCTCGTTGGTGGAGGGCTCGTAGTACGCATTCACCGTTTGCGGAGACATATACCAAACCGAAGGATCTACGGGCTTTTCAATCTTCGACAACTGATATTTTGATTCAAACTTGTTGATTCTCAGAATATTATAATAATATCCGTCTTTCTTGATTTCCAAATCCTTGTAGTCGCGCCACTGGTCGGGATAACCCACCTTGACAATCATTCCTGAAAGTTTGTCAAGCGCCTTCTGCTTGGTCTCCTCGGTCATCCAGCTGTTACTCTGGATTCTGTCGGCCAAAGCCGACTTCAGATTTTTGACCATCTGCACCATTCTCTCCTTCGCCTCGGCCGGGAAATACTGTTCCACATACAACTGGCCGACGGGCTCGCCCAGCAAGTCGCTCACGGTGCTCACCACGCGCTGCCAGCGCTCCTTGTTCTGCTCTTTGCCGGAAATGGTCTTCCCGAAGAAATTGAAATGAGCATCCACGAAATCATTGCTCAAATAAGGTGCGGCGTGACAAATCACGTTCCACGCGAGATACGCTTTCAGTGAGCTCAAATCCTTCTGTTCCAAAATGCGGTCCAGCTGATTGAGGTAGTCGGGCTGCACGACATTGACGTTGGAAACGGAGTTGGGGACACGTTTCGCAACGTACGACTTGAGGTCGATGGCCCCCATCAGGCGGTCCACCTCAGCCAAAGTCATCACGTTGGTCGTCTTGATCGGGTCGCGCATAAAATTCTTGTCGGCGAAAGCGTTGGCCATAGCACTCTCAATATCCCACACGCGCGCAGCCAGCTTGTCGGCTTTCTCGCCAGAGAGGTCGGTGTATTCGGCAGCGGCGAACAGCTGCTCCATCATCGAGAGGTAACCCTTCTTGATATTTTTGTCGGGAGTGAGGTAGTAGTCGCGTTCTTCCAAGCCGAGTCCGTTCTGCGAAATCCAAGCGATGGTCAGGGAGCTGTTGTTCGGTGAGGCGGCACCAAACAGCGAGAAGAAAGGAGTGAAACCCTCATCGTGAAGTTCAGCGATGAGCGGAGTCACCTCCGAAATGTTCTTCACTTCGGCGATTTGTTTCAGAATGGGAGTGATGGGCATTGCCTTCTGCTTGTTGGTCGTTTTCTCATCCATACCGCAAGCGTAGAAGTCAGCGATTTTCTGTGCGCAAGTGCCCTGCGACTGACGCTTTTTGGTGACATCCTCCATCAGTTTGTGGAGCTGTTTTTCAGTGGATTCGGCCAGTTGGTCGAAAGAGCCGTAGCGGGCGTAAGCGGCCGGACGGGGATGGTTCTTGATCCATCCGCCACACGCATACTGGTAGAAATTGGTCGCCGGATCGGCGCTCAAGTCCAAATTGTCCTTCGAAATACCTGACACCAGCTCGCCATTCTTCGCATTTGCCTCATCGGCGGATTTGTTTTTACAAGAAGTTGATAAAGCACAGATAATCAACATAATAAAACAAAATTTCAACCCATTTCTGATGTTCATAAGCAATATGATTTTAGTGCAAATCGCCTTTTTACAATTAACTTGCAAAATTACATATTTTTTTGTTATAAATAATATTGAAACTAAAAAAAAGGATTCCTTCCCGTCTCGTGTGTTCACATTGTCCACTTGCCACAACGAAAAATTCATTCTAATGTACGGATAATGACAATCAGAACATTCAAGTGTGGCATAGCCGCCTTTGGCAGAAAAGAGGATCACCCATATCGGCTTTCCTTAACGAATACTCTTTCGAGGAGCGGTATCAATTTGTGCCGATTTCCTCCCAAAAACTCCGAAAAAAAATGACGTTTTTGAGCATTTCACGCAATTTCCTTTTTTCCCGTTTTTTTCAGTTTGCAATAATAATATGTATTTTTATATAGTCTTACTTAGTACATGACAAAAAATGAAAATTTCGTCTAATCCGTTGTTATACAGACAGTTATCAACAAATTTTGCTGGTAACTTTTTTGTTATTTTCTTGAAAAAGTGATTGATATTCAGTAATTTAGAAGCAAAAAACTCCTACATCTTTTTCTTCTATGAATACCAATCACGATTGCAAAAATAGTCAATTATCCGACACGCTGAGCAGCTTCTTTGAAAAAAATGTCAACCTCGCCCATATCAAGCTTATTTCGCTGTTTATGATGGCCCTGTGCAAGGCCAGGACGGTGTGTTTCAGTAAGTTATCGGCCTGTTTCACCTCGCCGACTTCAATATAGAGCAGATTCATCTTTCTGATATTGAGCGGATTGAAAAATTGCTGCTAATTGTGATGATGGCGTTCGTCTGGTGCTACAACATCGGCGAGTTCGTCCACCGCAACCTGAAACCAATCCGAATTCTCAAACATGGGCGGAAGGCGAAAAGCATCTTCCGCTACGGGTTGGGCATTCTCACCGAATTTCTTGTGTGCGGGAGGAACGACCACCAGCTGCAGTTCTTTGACTTTCTGATAATCAATGAGATACGATTAGATAGGGCGGGGTAAAAAAATGTCATGTACTAAGGAAACAAGGTAATATCCGCATACATTGTCATTGCCGGAGATTACCACTGAGTGGACTGGGGCAACCAATACTGTAATACTATTAGACGAGGTGCATCCATATTGGTCTGTTCCCGTCACGACATAGGTGGTTTGAGAAATGGGCGATAATGTAACGGAGGCTCCCGTTTGTCCCGTGCTCCACTGATAGCTACTTGCACCAGAAGCCGTAAGAGTAGTACTTTGCCCTATGCAAAGAGTACTATCGCCGCTGATGCTTACCGTTACGGTGTTGCCTGGGTGGTGAAAGTACGCTGTGTGCCATAACTTGTCCCTGCACTGTTTGTAGCGTATGCTCTCACATAATAAGTGGTATTAGGTGTGAGCCCTGTGAGACTGCTGGTGAAGCTGCCCGTGCCAATGGCATTGGTGGTGTGATTATCGCTAATCGTCGGGTTCTGCGTGGTGCTCCAGCACACACCGCGGGCCGTGCCAGAGGCACCACCATTGGAGGTGACATTGCCGCCACAGGTGGCAGAAGTGGTGCCGATGCTGGTGACGGAGGAAGTACTAACGGTGGGAGCAGAAGGAGCAATGATGGTCAGCGTTGCGATAAAAGTGGAGGTATTTCCGCATTCGTCAGAGGAGGACCAAGCCACATTGTAAGTGCCTGGACTAAAATTATTTGCAGTAAAATCCTCCGTATAGGATACTGGCGTATTGGTTTGACTGCATTCGTCAAATGCCATGGGGTAGGCCAGCCATTCCTGAAGCTGTTCATATTCTGAATCAATATTAAAAGTGGCATCTGAGTTTGTTCGTGTAAAGTACGGACTGGTACGATCAAGAATGTTGAATCGTTCCGTAGTAGTAGCTACATTACCACAAGCATCCTCAGCTCTCCATTGTATTTGGTAGTAGCCATCACATGAATTGGATTGTTCTGTCCATCCGTAGAAATGGATTCCGTCGGGCATCAGACCCGAAGCAGTCGCGTCAAAGGGGACAAAAGAGGAGCCATTGTAATAGTACGGAGTTGGCTCCAACGGATTGCCATTTCCATCAACGGCCTGAGGACTTTCCAACCAATAAGAAAGATCACCATGATTTCCCTCGCCGTCACACAAAACGGAGCCCTCAAAGGGCATCGTGACAAACACGGGGTAACCATCAGTACATGCTGTTGTGAAACTCACCTCCTCGCCATAACTTGTACCCGCCTCGTTCGTTGCATACGCCCGCACGTAATAGGTGGTGTTGGCTGTCAGTCCCGTAATGCTGCTGGTGAAGCTGCCTGTTCCACTTCCATCGGTGGTGTGATTATCGCTTATCGTCGGATTCTGCGAGGTACTCCAACAAACGCCTCTGGCGGTTACAGAAGCCCCACCATCATCAGTTACATTGCCGCCACAGGTGGCGGAAGTGGAAGCGATGTCAGAGACAGGTGAAGTGGTAACGGTAGGTAGCTGGCTTGTAGATGAACCATTCTCA
>JAZQOJ010000197.1:0-7183 GCA_045627805.1 Bacteroidales bacterium | reverse complement strand
AGACAATGAACAATGAGGAATTAGCAATTAGGAATTAGCAATTAGCAATGAGGAATTGAGCATTACTCATTAAGCATTACTCATTAAGCATTACTCATTCATCATTCATCATTCATCATTCATCATTCATCATTCATCATTCATCATTCATCATTCATCATTCATCATTACTCATTGATCATTAAAAACGCTTGGCGAATGGAAAACAGCGATTCAACATCAGGGGAAATCACGGCGGCATTTGTGAATGTCTCTGACATTTTTACGCAATATTCTGAAATTCCGTCCGGTGGGTTCAACGTGCTTTACAAGGCGCAGCGTTACGGCAAGTGGTTCGTACTGAAGGGGTTGAAGCCGGAGTTTCGGAACAGTGCTGTCCATCTGCAGTTGCTCACGAAGGAGTTTGAGTTCGGCATCCAGATGTCGCACCCCAACATCGTGCAGTTTTTCTCGAAGGAGACCGTCCCTGTGGTAGGGGAGTGCATCGTGATGGAATATGTTGATGGTCTGACTCTTACAGAGTTTCTGAAGACGAAGCCGCGGTCCAGCGTGCGCGAAAAGCTGGCCCGGCAGCTGTTGCAGGCGATGGCTTACTATCACGGCTTGCAGATTGTGCACCGAGACCTCAAACCCGATAACATTTTGATTTCCCGCAATGGGAACAATGTTAAAATTATTGATTTCGGACTGGGAGACAGCGACACGTCGGCCATTTTGAAGCAGCCGGCGGGCTCGCCGAAATATATGGCGCCCGAGCAGACGAAGGGCGACGTGAAGATTGATGCCCGCGCCGATTTGTACAGTTTCGCGCAGATAGTCAAGCTGTTGCGGTTGGGCAATGGCTGGCGATCGGTGCGACTTGCCTGCGGACAGGAAAACCGCGACAAGCGGCCTACGGATGCGACTGCCGCGTTGGCATTGCTCGCCAAATGGCGGAAATGGACCGTGGCGGCGCTTTTCTTGCTCGGACTGTTGCTCGTTGGGGGCGTTTCGGCGTTGGTTTATAACCACGTTCAAACGATTGAGTCGCGGCAGGGCACGATAGACCGGGGCGAACTGATTGTGATGCGCGACACGCTGTATGTGCAGGACACTACGGCGGCAAATGTGCCGGGCACTGTCGTTCACGATACCGTTGTGCAATACAAAAAGGCGGAACTGACCGCCGAAATGAGTGCTTTCCTGAAGCGAGAAAGTGAAACTTACTGGAACTCATTTGACAAGGAATATCAGAAATATGAAGCCCGCATAAAGCGGCTTTTGAATGGGGAAGCTGGTGATATTCAAGAAGATAAGAAGATGTATGATGCCTTGCTGGCCGTCTATTCCGATTTGTGTGCCAAGAGTGTCTCGCATTTTGACAACGACGTTGCGCCCGCTTTGAAACATCAATATCCGAATGCGCAATATGTTGATTCATACGATATTACAAAATCTTATAACCAAGTCACCAATCAGAGAATTCCTGAAATCGTGCAACGGCTTACGGACATATATTTGGCGATGGGCCAATACGACAAGTGAGGCGGAATTGGGCTCTCCAACCTGAATTCTTAGGCCTTCGTAGTAAGTCATAAAAGTTTTCAATAATTTATCAACAGCATCCGTCTGTCATTTTCAAGTCGTAATCGTCCGCCACTCTCCCGCAGAGAATATTCCTTAGCGCAGTACTTTTTCATTCGAAGTGAGTACTGCGCTTTTTATTTCAGGAATATCCCTTTTTCGCCTTGCCGATTTGGGGCTTGCAAAATGAGCAAGCGGGAAAAGAGAACCGCCAAGCCACTCCCGCGCACCTCGCTCAAAGCGGACCAATTCGGACCAAACGGCCTATTCCTTTATCCTTTATTTTTGCAGCGATGAAATTTGTTTCATCGGAAATCGGAAATGCAGAAGTAAAATATTCTATAACATATTCATTAATTAAATTAAAAATTTATGAAAATCTTATCCAAAACAATTCTGGCACTAATTTTTGTAATTCCCAGTATTCTTTGGGGACAAAAGACCATCAATTCGGACGAAATGGAGTTTGTAAGACATACTTGCTTTGATTACAACCAGTACTCACATGGAACGGCAAATTACCATTATTACTATTCAGATAATGATGATAAAGTATGGCACGGTGCTTGTACTGTAACTTGCGATGATTGGTGGGGACTGCAAAAGGAAATTAAAATGAAAACCACTATGAATGCCAATTATACCGATGGCATGTTAGATGGGGCTATAACAGCTAATGAAATTTGTTCAACTCCTAAATATTCTAGAACATGGTCATTCAAAGGGAATTACTCTAAGGGAGTTCCTAATGGCGTGTGGTCATTCTCTTCTTCATTAACGGGAACTGCTAAAAATGCAAGTATGACTTGGAGCAATGGGAATGTCACTGCTTTCAAGAGTGAAAATGGAGCCAGCATCACGATGAAAGACGGCTTCGCAACTTCTGGAACGGTGGATGGCATCACGGTAAAGTCGGGATGGTCAACCAACAAGTTCATTAGAAAAAGCGGTGAGACATCGTTAATGGAGACCGAGCAGAAGGAACTACTTGCGCAATGTATGGCTGGTAAATTAACTGAAGCCCAACTGCTTGACAAAGGATACTGCGTTGACACTCTGTATTTTAGAGATATGTTTGACTGGTTTACCGACTGTTTAACCGACCAATATGTAAACATACGTTGGTTTGATGGCTCTTTCAGCTATCCCGACGCCCCCTTGTACAAAATGCTTCACAAAGTCAATTTTTATACATACGAAGAATTAGTTGCCCTTTATGAAGCCGATGTCAGAGGACAGCAAGAGGGTTCTTGGTATAAGAAGAAAATCAATATGGAAGAATTGGCTGCAAAACATTCACTCGAAGGCAAATATGTAAAAGATGATGTGCTCAAACAATTCCAGACGTACTATGATCAGAAAGAGAAAGAAGCCAATGAAAAGCGTTTGGCAGAGGAAAAGCGCATCGCCGAAGAAAAGCGGTTAGCGGAAGAAAAACGCTTGGCAGAAGAGAAAGAACAAATGCTCGCTAAAGTGAATAAGGCATTTGACAAATGTATGGCTTTGTCGAAGTCGAAATTCGATATGAAGGTTTTCGGTGCCGACATCTGTATCGGTGTTGACTATGACAACAACGCCAGTTTTTGGAACTCAATTTTCAGAAGCAGTTCAAATTTGAGAACTGCCCTAACGACCCAATTGAAGCCATTTTTCCCGATTGAAAGTTATACCATCGATTCCGTTCAGGATTACACGATTAATTGTACTATTCAGAGATATGTGAACAAGAAAAGTACTGAATACTGGCAGTTCAGCATTGAAATCAATAATGGAAAGATCGATCTCGACAAATCGTTTGACTTTTCGAAGGCAAAAAAAATCGAAAAATAAACTACGGTAAGAGTACTTTGAACACAGCACTTTTCCAAAGAAAGTGCAGATCTAAAGCGGATGGTTTGAGGCAGGCTATCCGCTTTTTTATTCACCAAAATCTTGAATTTCTTCAATCAAAATCCGGCTTTCTTCTTGTTGTTCTCAAATGTTTTTTCGCACACTCATTTGGACCAATTCGGACCAAACGGCCTATTCCTTTATCCTTTATTTTTGCAGCGATGAAATTTGTCGTCGCGAGCGCTCTTTGAAATCCTAAGCAATGAATAAAGGCAGTCTCTACACCGGCTGCGGTTCGCCTATCATTCGGGCACCGTTCCCTCTTCTCACGGCCCTTCGACCTCCGCCCTGCGCCTCCAATCCTTCAGCACAAAAAGTCTCAAGTCCTAAATCCATTCTCGTTGTTCTCGACATTCTCGTTTCTCTTTCCCAAATTTCAAGTCAGTGGCCGTCGCGATATGCCGTGAAAAATCTCCCAAAGAATTGCATTTAGACTAAATTTTTGTATATTTGCAACCTCTTTTTGGGGAACCAGAGAGAAACGTTCTTTATGATTTTATTGTAAAATCTTTTGGTTTTGTCGGAGAAAATCTAGCAAATTAACTTACACAAAAGCAAAGAAACGAAAGGATGTTTACACACCTGATAGGCGTGTATTGTCTTTATTTGTCTTTGCTTAGGTTTTGCTAGTGCCTCTCCGACGACAAGTGGATGATGCACGTTTTTTTTGTGCATTTGGGGAAGGAAAGAGATGTGAGTTTGAATTTTAAGTTATTATTAATCAATAAATTGAATTATTATTTTACCAATTTCTTCAAGTTTTGTTTAATGGGCTTCGCAAAATTTAGAGGAACGGTGCGAAAAAAGTAAAAATAGAAGTCTCCTTACAATACAAAAAAGTATGAATAGAAATGAAAGTAGGGCCGTGAGAGCAGCCAAGCAGAGCAATAAGCTCTCGAAAAATTTTGCGACTGAATATGGTTTTTGTGCCATACTTGCAAATCGACAGTTATTTGCGATTTTAATGATTATGCTTGCGATTTTTTCATGTCGAGCGCAGGTCACCACACTGACTTTCGTGGGCAAGGACCGCACGGGGCAGGATTATGTGCAACTTGACAGCGTATTGGTTCTTGACCAAACGCAGTTGTGGCACGAGGTGCTCTACTACCCGGACACAACCCTCCGTATGGGCGTTGTGGGCATTGAAGAGCAGACAGGGACAAGCTTCCAACTGATGCAGAATGTGCCCAACCCCTTTGAGGGCGTAACCGATTTCGCCCTCTCGCTGCCAAGCGGACAGGATGTGGCATTGGAGATTTTTGATATGAACGGGAAACAGGTGGCCGGCCAGCAGTTTGGCGCGTTGGCGCAAGGTACGCACCTCTTTCGCGCCACACTGAACGCACCACAAACCTACTTGCTGAGCGCCAGCACGCACGATGGAAAAACCTCCATTAAGATGATTAACACGGGTGACGGCGGTGGCAACAACATCGTTTACCTCGGAATGGCCAATGCCGACGGCGGCCTTACCATACAACTGAAAGAGGGCCGCGGCACAACTCCCTATCCCTTCAACTACGGCGACCGTATGCAGTACACGGGCTATGCCACCATTGATGCCACCAAACGTGTGAGTGATATTGTGGAGAAAAACCAGTACAATGACGAAACCATAAACTTGAGATTTGACGTGGCGAAACCTACCGTAACCACCCATGCGAGCAGCAACATTTATGCCTCTTCTGCAACTATGAATGGCGAAGTTACAGCCGACAACAACGCATTGGTAACCGAACGCGGTTTCTGCTACCGTGCAGGCACTACCGCACCACCTACCATTGCCGACAACATCGTTGTGGCAGACAGCGGACTGGGAGCCTATTCTGCCACTGCCACCGATTTGCTGCCTGGCACCATCTATCGTGTACGCGCATACGCCCAAAATGCCGTGGGCGTTGCATACGGACAAAGTATGAGCTTGGTTACCGCTGACACTCTGCCGGTGGTTACCACTACACAGCCCTCCGACATTGCAGTTACCACTTTTACTTGCGGTGGCAATGTGATGTCTGCCAATTGTTCGGGAACAATATATCGCGGCGTATGCTGGAACGCTACCGGACAGCCCACTGTGGCCGATGCCCATACGGAAGATGGTACGGGTGTGGGAATTTTCACCAGCAATGTTACGGTACTGGAACCCGCCACCACTTACTATGTGCGCGCCTACGCTACCAACAGTGTGGGTACGGCCTACGGCGAAGAGTTTAGCGTGACTACTTTATGCGATTTACCAATAGTACTTACGGGAGATGTTTCCGACATTACTTCTCGCACGGCGCAGGGCAATGGTGAAGTAACCAGCGAACACGGCTCTGCAGTTACCGACCGTGGCATCTGTTGGAATACTACGGGAATGCCAACCACCGCCGATGCACACACGACCAATGGTACTGGGACTGGTAACTTTTCCGGTTTGATGGACAGTCTCACCCCATCCACCACCTACTACGTGCGTGCCTATGCCACCAACGCCATTGGCACCGCTTATGGCGTTGAGGTGACATTTACCACTTTGTGCGATGTGCCCGAACTGGCCACCACGCCAGCGAGCAATGTAACCGCCACCTCTTTTGCAACGGGCGGCAACATTATAGCGGCCAACTGCACTGATGATGTTGTCTGTGGCGTATGTTGGAATACAACCGGGCAGCCTACCGTTGCAGATGACCACCATACAGAAGATGGAGCAGAAATAGCTGCATTTACGAGCAGTGTTATGGGGCTGGATTGCAATACTACCTACTATGCGCGTGCTTACGCCACCAATAGCGTTGGCACAGCATACGGTGATGAAATTGTGGTAACAACATTGGCTTCATCTGCCCCTCAAATTACCACCTTAACAGCGACAATATCAAATTGTTTTGAAGTTATTGCAACGGCGGAAGTTTTGAGTGATAATTGTGCAGCAGTTACGGCTCGTGGTTTTTGTTACAGCACATCTCCTACACCTACCCTTAGCGATGCCTATACCACCAATGGCACCGGATGGGGCAGTTATGCAGACACCCTTACTGGTTTGGATACAGCCACCACTTACTATGTACGTGCATACGCCACCAACAATGCGGGAACGTCTTACGGAGAAGAGTTGACCGTGACGACTTGCGGCACACCTACGGTAACAACAGCCAATGTAACTGCTATTTTATATACTACTGCCATTGGCGGCGGCAGTGTGACCGCGGATGGCGGTGCCACGGTTACCGCCCGCGGCGTATGCTGGAGCACCTCTCAGAATCCGACTATCGCCGACAGCCACACCACCAACGGCAGCGACACGGGCAGCTTTACCAGTAACATTACCGAACTGGCCGCTGGCACCACATACTATGTGCGCGCCTACGCCACCAACAGCGCGGGTACTGCGTATGGCGAGCAAAAGAACTTTACCACGTTAATTCCTTGCGGGACTTTACGCCTCACCGACTGGTGTGGCTGCACCTACAATACGGTGCGGATTGGTGAGCAGTGCTGGATGAAGGAGAACCTACGCACCACAAAGTATGCCGACGGCACTTCCATCTCGCAAGGAAACACAGACACCTATTCTTACTATACCGCCTACTGGTACTACCCGGGTAACAGTTCCTCCAACCAATCCTACGGATTGTTGTACAACTGGAAAGCGGTGATGCGCAACTCATCCTCTTCGAGCAGCAATCCAAGCAACGTACAAGGCATCTGCCCCACGGGTTGGCACGTGCCGAGCGATGCGGAG
>JAZQOJ010000196.1:0-2606 GCA_045627805.1 Bacteroidales bacterium | reverse complement strand
AAAAAATGTTGTTTCGTTCTCTATCTTCTTCATAAACAGATATTTCCCGTTTGCATCATAAACACGCACTTCCCCTTTCAATTGTAAATTGTTCATTGTCAATTGTAAATTTCCGAGCGTGGGGTTCGGGTAAACGGTTGCGTTAAGCGTGATGGTCGGGTAGTCATCGACCCCAACCACGGAAATTTCGTAGGGTTGCTGAACGCCCTCACTGATTGTCGTTGTTCCGTCACCGTTGGTCTGAACGGCAATCTGTCCGACGGAGAAACTTACGCTTCCGCCGTTTCCAGTGGCTTCGCCGCCCGTGGCAACAATGCTGGATTGGGCGATTCCAGCCATCATCACACCCATAAAAAACATTCCTAAAAGTGCTTTTTTCATCATTTCGAGGATTAAAGTTTAACATTCGGCTTCGCTTTTCTCCTCAAAATCGCACGAAAAAAAAGCGAAACGCTTTAATCAATCAATAAAATAAGTATTGGAATGCTTTTTCATTCCAACGCTGCAAAAATACTATTTTTTCCCAAAATCCAACCACCCGATTTTGTCGGATTTCGTAATTTTGCAGCTCCATTCTGTTAAATATTATCCACTGCGTATGCGCTTTAATGACGAGATTTTGAATTTTCATAAATTTTCGTCATTAACTTTTTTGTATCTTTGCCGCATAAAAAATTCGGATATGATAGAACGTAAAACATACCTAAGGCAATTGATACAACTAAAGAATGAGCATTTGATAAAAGTGGTCACAGGCATTAGACGATGTGGCAAGAATACTACGTTGTCGATTTGGGGTTGAAGAACATTTTGCAAAATAACGCCCCATATACCGATTTGGGTCACAAATTGGAGAATGTGGTCTTTTTCGAGCTGCTGCGCCGTGGCGGAGAGGTTTTTGCCGGAAGATCGCAAAATGGGAAGGTGGACTTCGTTGTGCAGAAGCCGGGCAACGTCACCGAATATTACCAAGTCGCCTATTCTGCTAATGACGAAAAAACGCTTTTGAGGGAATTGTCGTCATTAAAGGAAATCAGAGACTCCCATCCGAAAATCCTCCTCACAATGGATTTTGACAATACCAACATTGATGGAATACAAAAACTCAATGTCGTTGACTGGCTTTTGAAAGACTCAATTGATTGATAATCACAACTGTGTTTCAAAAAATCTCATTATGCACTCGTCTCCCCAGAACTCAGATGCGAAATATCCACCGCATATGCGCCGTCGCTCTCTTCTCGTTCTCACCTTCGTCGCTTTGCTGCTCGCTTCGTGCCGCACGTTTTATATCGGCCCCAATCCCGCTTCAATGCTCCGAAACGAACAACAGGCACAAGGCATCCAGCTCACCGCCAGTCCGGAAGACTCGCTGCGCGGGCTGCTGTACGAACTCCGTTTTTCCAACGATTACAAACTGGATGAAATGCTCCGCTCCGATGTGCGCGGGCTGAAGGACTTTGCACGCTTTGCAGGCACTAAAATATTGAGTACCAGCAAGGTGCTCGTTCATTACAAAAAGCTGAAGGTGGGCTGCACCGCCTTCGTCTGCACCTCGCCCGACGGCGACATTCTCTACGCCCGCAACTTCGACTTCACCTCCGCCGGCCCGTCGCCCGTTGTCGTTACCCACACCGCCCCGCCCGACGGCTACCGCTCCGTTTCCATCGTCGGGATGTCGCTGCTCAATTATCCGGAAGGCAGCTTGAGCGACGGCCGCACCGACCTCAGTCTACTGGCGGTCGCGCCCTACCTGCTGATGGACGGGATGAACGAGAAAGGACTGGCCATCAGCGTGTTGTACTTGGATGCGCGCGACACTGTGACGGGCAACTGGTACGGCGGCACCGAACAGTACGACCGCCGCAAGCACGATTTGATGACCACCACCGCGATGCGCCTCGTGCTCGACCGCGCCGCCACCGTCGGCGAAGCGCTGGCGCTGCTCGGGAACTACAATATGTTCGCCAACGGCAAAAATCCCGATTGCAGTTATCATTTTTTGTTGGCCGACAGCACTGGGCAAAGTGTTGTGTTAGAGTATGTTCCGCAAAACGGTGCGTGGCAGGCGATGCCCGTTGCCACCAACTTGGCCACCAACTTTTATGTGCATCCGGAGCTTTACGGCGTGGGCCACGGTCACGACCGTTTTTACAAGGCGCAAGCGGCGTTGCAAGATGCGGGCAATGTGCTGACGGAAAGCGAGGCGATGGCGGTTTTGCAATCGGTGGCGCAACGGCCCACGGCGGCCAAAACCAGCAACACGCAATGGTCGGTGGTTTACAACCTTACGCGCGGCACTTACACCCTCTGCGTGGGACGGAAATACGAATGGACGAAACGGGGAAGCGTGGAGTGAGAATTTCCCCTTATTCAAACAAATCGTCCAAGGTCAGTTCCCTTACGACATCGGAGTTGTAAACGGACGGCATCAGGCCGTGGACGGTGATCATAGTCAGCCAAATGGGACAAGTAAGTTCCGTTTCCGCACGGAATGTCGCAATTCTATTCTGCAACTTCTCCGATTCCTCTTTCTTCAATGCATATTTTTCATTGGAAAATTTTATCTCACAAAGATTTACAATTTTATCGGCGCGTTCAATGAT
>JAZQOJ010000195.1:0-9593 GCA_045627805.1 Bacteroidales bacterium | reverse complement strand
CCGTCCATCGCTTTTGTTTTTTGTTTTTTTCATAAATATCTGATGGGGAAGATTTTAATTGTTGACGACGAGCCCGCCATCCGCGCTGCGCTGCGCGAGATCCTGGAGTTCGAGAATTATGAGGTCTGCGAGGCCGGCAATGGTCTGCAAGCCATCGAGGTCGCTCGCAACGAGCCCGTTGACCTTGCCTTCCTTGATGTCAAAATGCCTGGAATTGATGGCATTGAAACCCTGTGCCGATTGAAAGAGGCCTACGATTTCCCCATCATTATGATTTCCGCCCACGCCTCCATCGACAAAGTGGTGGAATCCATCAAAAAGGGGGCCTACGACTTCATCCAGAAGCCCATCGATATGAACCGCCTCCTCATCAGCACGCGCAACGCCCTTGAAAAGGTGAAACTGGTGGACGAGACACGCGCCCTCAAGCGCAAAATCGGAAAGAAACGCCAAATCATTGGGCAGTCGAAGGCCATCCAGCAAATCAACGAGATAATTGAGCGCGTGGCCCGCAGCGATGCCCGCGTGATGGTGCTGGGCGAAAGCGGTGTCGGCAAGGAACTCGTCGCACACTGGCTCCACCAGAAAAGCGACCGCTCCAAAGCCCCTTATATCGAGGTCAACTGCGCCGCTATCCCTTCTGAACTGATTGAAAGCCAGTTGTTTGGTCACGAAAAGGGTGCCTTCACCTCTGCCATTAAAACCAAAAGAGGCGACTTCGAGTTGGCGAACGGAGGCACGCTCTTCTTCGATGAAATCGCCGATATGAGTCTCAGCGCCCAGGCCAAAGTGCTCCGCGCATTGCAGGAAAACAAAATAACCCGTGTCGGCGGTGAAAAGGAAATTCCTGTTAATGTGCGAGTTATCGCTGCAACCAACAAGGACCTCGAAGAGGAAATCCGCGCCAAACGCTTCCGTGAAGACCTCTATCATCGCTTGGGTGTCATCATCATCAAGGTGCCTTCGCTACGGGAGCGCATCGACGACTTGCCGCTTCTGGTACAGCATTTTATGGACGAGATCTGTGCGAACACCAGCCGCCACGTCCCTGTCATCACCGACGAGGCCATCGAAGAACTCAAGTCCTATCCCTGGAAAGGAAATATCCGCGAACTCCGCAACGTGGTGGAACGCCTGCTCATCTTTTGCGACGACACCATCACCCTCGACGATGTTCGCTTTTACACCAATCACGCATTGAAGAAATGATTCCGTACGATTCCCTGCTCCAGCCCGCACACAACTTCTTCCTGATTGCGGGACCCTGTGTGGTCGAAAACCGCGACGTGACTTTCCGCGTCGCCGAACGGGCGGCCGATGTTTGCCGTCGCCTTCAAATCCCGTACTTTTTCAAGGCCTCTTATCGAAAGGCCAATCGTTCATCGCTAAACTCGTTTACCGGCATCGGCGACGAGCAGGCGCTGCGCATCCTCGCCGACGTGAAAAGCGAACTCGGATTGCCCGTCGTTACCGACATCCATACCGAGCAGGAGGCCGAAATGGCTGCGCAAGTGGCCGACATCATCCAGATTCCCGCTTTCTTGTGCCGTCAGACCACTCTCTTGGTCGCCGCCGCTCAAACAGGGAAAATCGTGAACATCAAGAAAGGGCAATTCCTTTCGCCGGAGGCAATGAAGTTCGCAGCCGAAAAAGTGCGTGATGCTGGAAATCAGAAGGTTATGCTTACGGAAAGAGGCACCACTTTTGGCTATCAGGACCTGGTGGTCGATTTCCGCGGCGTGAAGGCAATGCAGGCCAATCACTGCCCGGTTGTGCTCGATTGCACCCATTCTTTGCAGCGTCCCAACCAGACCGCAGGCGTTACCGGAGGTGCGCCCGAATTGATTGAGACCATCGCCAAGGCAGGCGTGGCGGTCGGCTACGATGGTTTGTTCCTTGAAACCCATCCCGAACCGGAAAACGCCCTTTCAGACGGTGCCAATATGCTGCCCCTGAATGAGTTGGAGACGCTTTTGCAGAAATTGGTACGCATTCGCGCCGCCATCCTTTAGATTCTAAAACTGGAATGGATGATTGCCGCCTGTGGCGTGATCTACGAAATGCGCAGGAAATTTCAAGGAAATCACAAGGAAATTTTTCTTTTTCTTACTGTTTCATAATGAAATAACACAATCTCATTCTCGTTGTTCTCATCGTTCTCGTTTCTCGAATAAATTGCTGTGAACTGACAATCCGGGACTTGTGATGTTTTGGGCGACAATTTCGCAATTCGGATCATTCCCATTTTCCCGTTGCTCCGTATCACCGATTCACCGAATATCTTCCTTTTAGTTCGCCTTGTCGCGGTACGATAAGAGTGCGGCCGCGTTAAGCACCACCGCCATACAAGAAAGTACAACGAATTGTGTTTGAATGCTTTCAATCGTACTTCCTTTCAAAATAATGGTTTTTACCGCCGTTATGAAAAACGACATCGGGTTGGCGTAATTGATGTACTTAGCCCATTCGGGCATCCCTTCGATGGGCGTGAAAACGCCACTCAGCATTACGAAGAGGATGAAGAGGAAAAACACGATGAACATCGCCTGCAACTGGTTGGCGGACACGCTGGAAATGAAAAAGCCCAGCCCTAACATCACCAGCAGGTAGATGGCCGTAATGGCTAACAGTAGCAGCAGACTTCCCTGAATGCTGATGCCAAACATCAGTTTCATTATCACCAGTCCAGCGCAAAATTCCGCCATCCCCAGAATCCAGAATGGAATCATTTTCCCTAAAAGGAATTGCCATTTCTTGATGGGTGTCACATTGACCTGCTCAATTGTTCCTAATTCCTTTTCCCTCACAATGTTAAGCGCCGTCACATAAGCCCCGATCAGCGTGACGAGGATGATGAGAAGCCCGGGCACGATCAGGTTTTTGTAATTCATCTGTTCGTTGAACCAGTAAATGTTTGTCGCAACCAACTGCGCGGGCTGCTCTCTCTGCATTTGCGGCTGCTGTGCGGAAAGTTCCATAAAGTAGTCAGCCAGAACGTTTTGCACATATTCGCTGCCCAATCCTGCTTTCACGGTGTTGATGGCGTTGGCCGTGATGCTGATGGCTGTGGGCTCCTGTGTCACAACTGACCGCTCGAAGTTGGCGGGAAACTCGATTACAAAGTCCACTTGGTCGGCTTTCACCAAGGCCTCTGCTTGCTCGCGCGATTTTATAACTCCGTGATTGATAAAGTATTGCGAAGCGGAAAACTTGGAAAAGATGTCCGCTGTCATTCCCGACCTGTCGTGGTCAACAAAGGCGATGTGAACATTCTTGATTTCGTAGTCGGCCGTGTAGGGAAAGAGCAGGAATTCGGCCAGCGGAGCCAGTATCAGAATCTTCCACAGCAACGAGTTGCGGAAAACTTGCAGAAATTCTTTCTTTACCAATATCAATATCGTGCGCATCTTATCTCCTCCTGTCTAATTTAGTGATACTGAAGTACATCAACACGACAGCCATTCCGAAAAGGATGAGCATATACAGCCAGATGTCGAAAAATCCTGAACCTTTCAGCATAACGTCCTTGATGGCGATGATGAACCACTTCCCAGGGAAAATATTGGCAAGGACCTGGAAAAAATAAGGCATATTGTCGATCGGGAAAAGAAAGCCCGATAGCAGTGCGGTGGGAAGGAACAGCCCCATCATTGTAATCATCATCGCGTCGATTTGTGTTTTCACGAGGGCCGAAATCGCCATCCCAAACGATGCCGAGGTGAGCATAAAAATGATGCAAAGCAGCAAAAGCAGCCATAAACTGCCCTTGATGGGCATTCGGAATACGAAAACGCTGATGAGAATGATGACGATGGTGGAAATGAACGACAAAATCATATACGGAATCACCTTTCCGATGATGACGTACGACTTTTTTACGGGGGCAATCAGCAGCATTCGCATCGTGCCCGTCTCCACTTCTCTGGCTAAAGTAATGGATGACATAAGGGCGGTTACAATAATCATAATCAGCGTGATAATGCCTGGAACAAACATATACACACTGTTCGCTTCCGGATTGTACAGAAGTTGCGTGCTCAACTCAATGGGAACCGCTGTCACCCGGTTGTAGTCCTGCGTGAAGTCGTGCAGGATCGCCTTCACATAGTTGTTGAGTACCGATGCCACGTTCATATCCGACACGTCGCTGATAATCTGAATGGTGACGAACTTTTCCTTCGTCAAAACTTCCTCGAAGTTCTGCGGAATGATGAGGGCCAGCTTGATGTTTTTGTCCTTGAAATCGTTGTTGATGTCCGATTCCGTTTTCGGATATGAAACAATTTCGAAATATTCCGACGCGGTGATCTTTTCAATCAGTGCTTTCGACTGCGAGTCGTTGGCAAGGTCGAGCACTGAGATGGTGGCGTGGTGAATGTCGGTGCTGATGGTGAAACCGAAAAGGAGCACCAGCATAATGGGTATGGCCAAAACCAAAAACAACGTGATCTTATCGCGAAAGATATGCGTGAATTCCTTTCTTATGATTTGACGTAATTCTTTCATTATAAGCTTGTTATCTTTGCACAAATTTGACGAAAACCTTCTCTATGGAATCCACTTCCATCTGCTGTTTCAGTTCGTTGGGCGTTCCTAAAAGCTTGATCTGTCCATTCGACATAATGGAAATGCGGCCGCAATATTCCGCTTCGTCCATATAATGTGTTGTCACAAAAATAGTTACGCCTTTTGCAGCGGCTTCGTAAATGAGGTTCCAGAATTCGCGCCGCACAATAGGATCCACGCCGCTCGTCGGCTCGTCGAGGAACACGATGTCGGGGCGGTGGAGCAACGCCGTGGCGAAGGCCAGTTTCTGCTTCCAGCCCAGCGGAATGGAGTAAACCAGCGTGTCGTGCTTGTCTTCCAGTTGCAACATTCTGAGACTCTCGAAGATGCGCTCCTTCAGTTCGCGGCGGGGAATGCCGTAAATGGTGCCGAAAAGCTGCATATTCTCAAAAACGGTGAGGTCGTCGTAGAGCGAGAACTTCTGGCTCATATAACCGATGTGCCGCTTGATGAGTTTGGGCTGCGTGGCCAGGTCGTAGCCGGCGATGCGCGCTTCGCCCGAAGTGGGGCGCAACAGACTGCACAGCATACGGATGGCTGTGGTTTTGCCCGCCCCATTCGCTCCTAAAAAACCGAAAATCTCTCCCTTTTTTACTTCGAAACTGATGTGGTCAACGGCTGTGAAATCCCCAAAACACTTGGTAAGTCCCTTTACCTCAATGGAGTAGGGAGAATCTTGCAGCGGGTCGTGACGAAGAAAGGGGAGTGCCATAGGGTCGGTTTTTTTAGAATTTTAACTTTGTAATGTGTCTGCCTTTGTTTCATTGCCATTTTGCACGATGTCAATGAAACAGTCTTCAATGGTGGGAGAAATTTTAGTGAGATCTTGATAATCAATATTGTTTTGAGAAAGAAATGTTTCAAATGCGGGAAGCGATTGCGCAATGTCGTCGTAAAAGATGACGTGCAGATTCTCGCCGTACGGGTAGAAGGTGCAGTTGAGCGGGCAGGAGTGCATCAGCTTCAGCAGTTTGAAGATGTTGTCAGCGCGGAGCGTGACAAGCGTTCCCTTGAAGTCGCTGACGATGTTTTTCGGCGTGTCCATCTTAATGAACTGTCCTTCCTGAAGGAGTGCGATGCGGTCGCACAGGGTCGCCTCGTCCATATAAGGTGTTGACACAACGACGGTTATGCCTTGCTGCTTGATGGTTCTTAGGATTTCCCAGAACTCTTTTCTCGATACGGGATCCACGCCGGTGGTGGGTTCGTCGAGGAATAGCAGAGTGGGCTTGTGTATCAGGGCGCAGCATAGCGCCAGCTTCTGCTTCATACCGCCCGACAGCTTGCCCGCGAAGCGTTTCCTGAAAGGCAGCAGCTGCTTCCAGATGGGCTCGATCAGGGGCATATTTTCCTTGATGGAGCTTTCGTACATTGTGGCAAAAAAAACAAGGTTTTCCTCCACGGAGAGGTCCGGGTAAAGGGAGAAAGTGCCGGGTAGGTAGCCGATGTGCTTGCGGATTTCAAGAAATTCCTTGCGGATGTCGCAACCCAGCACCTTCGCCTCGCCGCTGTCGGGAAGGAGCAGCGTTGTAAGGATGTTGAAAAGGGTTGACTTCCCTGCGCCGTCGGGTCCGACAACGCCGAACACCTCGCCGGACTCCACTTCAAAGCTGACACCTTTCAGCGCGCCAACCTTGCCGTAGCTCTTCTTCAAATCTGCAACTTGGATGACCGGCATATTATTTTTTCTTGAAAATCACGTCGCCCGGCATACCGATTTTGGCGCTCCCGTCGTTCACAAAGCCGATCCGCACGGCGTAAACCATATTCACGCGCTCGTTTTTCGTTTGAATCATCTTGGGCGTGAATTCCGCCTTCTCCGAAATCCATTGAACGGTCCCCTCAATCGACTTCTCTTTGCCATTGGCCGCATCAATGTGGATTTCAGCGGTTTGTCCGAGGCGGATGTCGGAAAGCATATCTTCGCTCACATATACCTTGATCGACATATTCGACACGTCGGCAATTTTGAAAAGCGGTTTCCCTTGGTAGGCAAGTTCGTTGGCCTGGATGTATTTCTTGAGCACGGTGCCGCGTATCGGGGCCACAATGGTGCACTTCTCCAAAGCGTTTTGCAGTTGCAGCACTTGGCAGCGCTGTGCTTCCACGTTTTCCAGGATCGCCGCCGACTGTGTGTTGAGTTGCGACTTGGTGGCGGTGATTTGCGAATTGGTGATGTTGATTTGCGCATCAATGTCGTCCAGCTGCTTGGTTGATGCGGCGTTGGCGGCTACCAGAGTGGCCACGCGGGAACGCTCTTTCTGAAGCGTTTGCAGTTGCGACTGTAGTGTGTTCACTTGCGAGGGAATGTCCGGACGGCTGGCCAGCGTGGCGCGGATCGCCGACTCCAGCTGCTGAATTTGCAGGCAGAGCTGCACAGAGTCGATGTGCCCTAAAACCGCTCCCTGTTCGTAAGTCTGGCCTTCCACAACATCGAATTGCAGCAGACGACCGTTCGCCTCAGAGGAGACAATGATTTCCGTCGCCTCAAAAACTCCGTAAGCGTCAGCATCGGTTTTATTTTTTTGACAGGAGACGCAAAGCAACAGCAGCGTTGCCAAAAAGAAGAATGATTTTCTGAAACCGCAATTATGATAGGGATGACGAATTTTCATATTTTCTTGTAAATAATTGTGTCACAATGCTTTTATTTTTAATATTTGAATGGAAATACTTTCAAAAAAAGTATGCAAACTTACAAAAAAATATCAGAATGATCCCTTTTCGTCTTGTTGATTTATCTGTAGAAAATTCACGAGCTTCCGATAATGGGAATTATCCGCATTGCGGAATGGCCGCTCAACACATCGCAAATCCCGAATTGTCAGCTCGCGGCATCATCTCCATTGTTATTTCATTATGAAACAGCAAGAAAAAGAAAAATTTCCTGATAATTTCCTCGAAATTTCCTGCGAATTTCCTATTTCACGCCGCAGGCGGCATTCGTCCCTTCGTCCATTCATCCCATTAACCGTTTAACCGACGTTAACCGTTTCCACGTCTCATAATTCCCATTATGCGAACATCTCGCTCCCATCATTGTGGCATTTACAAGATGAAAGGGGATAATTCCGAAAAATATTGAATCGGATGGGTGCGGCGTTAGTGGGCCGAAACTGTCCGAATGACGGTCAAACTTCCGTGGTAGTCAATGTCATTGAGTTTTCCTTTGTAATGGAAGGTGTAGTAGTAAACGCCGTCGGAGAGTTCTTTCGCATCAAAAAATCGGTCTCCGATATGAATCTGACCTTCGCGGGCGTAAGTGTCGTAGTTTTCAGCGTGGTAAACCTGTTTGCCCCAGCGGTTGTAAACGTATAGCTCGTTGCTGTGGTAGCCATTCGGGTCGTCAGAATTGAAGTTGACATTCAGGTTCGTGATGGCAAACACGTCGTTGACATTGTCGCCGTTGGGTGTGATGATGTTCGGAAATTCGAGGTCCGACTCAAGTGAAACGGTGTGCGAGGTGGAACTGCTACACCCGTGCTCGGTCGTCAGCGTGAGCGTCACCTCATACTCGCCCCAATCGGAGAAAGTGTGCAAGGGAGCGTCCATCACATTTTCCGTCGTTCCATCTCCAAAGTCCCAAAGCAAGGTGTAACTGTCTGAACCGTATCCTTCTGTTAGATTATTGAAATTTATATTTCCTTGACTTTCAGAAAAATATGATATTTCCGGGTCGGCAGCGAATGTGGCAACGGGTTGCGGATAAACCTCAACACAGTGAGTGCGCAAAAGCGAGTCAGTGCAGCCCTCTGAAGTTTCAACGACCAGCATTATGGAGTATTTCCCTGCTTCCGAAACCGAGAACGAAGGGTTCGGCAAGTTCGATTCGTCCACAACGACACCCCACTCGTCAATCAGCCGCCAGGTATATGTAAGCGTGAGCCCCGCAGGCGTTGTGTGATCAATGCATTGGAAATCGAGGCGTCCGCACGCCGCCGAATCTGTAAGCGAGAAGGCGGGTTCCGGATTGGGGTTAATCCCCACCGTGATGGTGTCGCTGTTGGCGCACGAGAGCGTCCAGTCGCTGTTCATCGTCACTACCTCCACCGTGTAGGTGCCGGCGGCATTCACCACGATTCCCTCCGTCGTCTCTCCCGTGCTCCACAGAATGGTGGACGGCGATGGCAGCTCGTCATTGACTGATAGTGAGACAGTTTCGCCCATACACACGCTCACGTCATTGCCGAGGTCGGGTTGCGGCGCGCGCACCACGGTGAGGGGAAACACGGTGTCGTATTGGCAGCCGAACTCGTCAATCAGTACGGCGTTGTACTGAATGGTGCCGCTGGTGTCGGGTACGATGTGCAGTCCTGTGGCCCCCGGACCGCTCAGGTAGGTCGTGTCCACGTCCACATCGTACGACCAGTTTTGCGGAAGCAGGTTCGGGTCAAGCGCCATCTCCCATTCCACAATGTATCCGTTGTCGTTCGACCACAGATCCTCCACCTGGATGTACCAGTTGCCGTTGAGCGGGCAGTTGACCATATTGCTGAATGGCTGGTAGGGATGGTAAATCTGTGTCATATTGGCCACATTGCTGGAATCGATGCAGTAGGAGGAGGTGCCGGCATCCCAGTTCGGATTGTATTGGCTGTGAATGTTTCCTGGCTCGAAACAATATCCGTTGGGCGTCGAAGCGTATTGGTAGCCGAGGGTGGTGTTGTTCGACCAGACGTAGTTCCACGGGGTCCCCATCGGATTGAGAGTGGCGTCGCAAGTGACGGTTTCCTGGCTGCGGTTGGCTAAGCCGAGGTTGGTTCGGAAGTAGGGATAGGAAATGCCTCCCCAGCCGTCGTTCTGGTAGTCGGGCACGATTTTGCAGGTGTTGCCGCTGGGACACACCAGAGAGATGCGGATGTCTTCGATGGCCGAGTGCTCCATTTTGATGCGCACGAACAGGATGTCGTTCGCCGAAGTGATCGTGGCACCTGGCTGGAAGTTGGTGAAATTGACGTACGAGCGATAGTAATTCCCGTACGGGGCGCAGTTGATGCCGTCGGGGAGGAAAACCGTGTCGGTGACAC
>JAZQOJ010000194.1:0-26888 GCA_045627805.1 Bacteroidales bacterium | reverse complement strand
CACAGCAATTCCTCTTTCTTTTTTTCTTGAGAAAAAGAAAGAGGCAAAGCCGCGAGTAAGCGAGCAAAAAGGAAGCTTGCTTGCTTTTTCGAGCGTGAGCGGCTTATTAAAAGAAAACTCGCTTTGCCGCTGCTGCCTCGCTTCCCAACAAAAACGGTCGCCGCTCCGCTGTGCGGGCCCAAACTTGCAAAACGGATGCTCAACCGCTATCCGTTTTGCTTCGGACAAGGCCTCGCACGGGCGCTCCGCATCTCCTCGTTTTTGTAAGGAAACCGAGCCAAAGGCGGCTGCAGTCGGACTATCTTTTCCATTGTTATTTCATTATGAAGCAGCAAGGAAAAGAAAAATTTCCTTGAAATTTCCTGCGCATTTCCCATATCACGACGAAGGCGGCATTCATCCATTCCACCATTTAACCGCTTAACCGAATAATCGTTATCAGGAACATCTCGCACAATGCGAAGCTGCATTTGCAAGAGGGAAGGGGACAATCCCGTTTTATTTGTAACGGGCAAAAACCTAAACCAGTGAGCGGATAAGTTCATCCTCGCTGCCTTCCAGCAAAAGGATGGGCGGAATCTCAATCATCGTGTAAGCGCCGAAACGCTGCTGTTGGCGCAAACGGACAGCCGCACGCGCGCAACTCACCAATACCTGGCCGGTCAGCGCCGGATTGTTGATTTCCATATTGAACTCGAAGCGCTGGTTGTGCGTGGCTCCGCTCACTCCCGACCGAACGAGGTTGACGCCGTGCGCCACGTTGTTCAGTGCGTCCACCGAAGCCACCTGCACCACGTGCGTCTCGTCGTGAACGAAATAGTCATCGCGCAGGATGGCCTTTTCCACCTCCGCGAAGTCAGCGCCATCGCACAACTCCACATAAACCATTCTGCGATGAATGCCCGTTCCCAGCGGAATGGTCATCGACAGCGCATCCTTCACGCCCGGAATCGCCTTCACTGCGACAGTGTGCCCCATACTGCGACCTGGTCCGAAATTCGTGTAGGTGAGGCCTTTCGGCGCGATGGCCTGCAACAGGGCTCGCACCACCGAATCGCTGCCGGGATCCCATCCCGCCGCAATCACACTCACCGCACTGTGCTCAGCCGCCACGGGCCGCAAGTGCTTCCGCAAGTCGGAAATCTGCGTGTGAATGTCAAAACTGTCCACTGTGCAAATGCCGCGGGCAAGCAATTCCTCTGCGAAGACAGGCACTTCGCGTGTCGGCGTACACAACGCCACCACGTCCGCATCAATGCTGTCAATAGGATCGTGGTGATGGTAAATCCCCACCAGTTCCATATCCGTACTCGAAGCAACTGCTTGTTCCACAGCGCGCCCAATATTTCCATAGCCCAAAATAGCAATCTTCGTCTTCATTTTTCAATTCCAGTATTAATAATAAATGAATTTATGATGAGTAAAACAGACTCTCGTTTCTCATTTCTCGTTTCTCGTAATAATGTTTTCGAGAATCTGATTCACGCTGTCCCAGTTGTAGTTGCGTCGCACAAACTGATAGCCGTTTTCCGCAATTTCGGCGTACGAGTCAGCATCCTCCAGCAAGTGCTTCACTGCCTCCACATAGCCAGTCGTAGTGCTACAAATCAGGATTTCGCTGCCATTTTCAACGCCCTTCAGCGGAGCGCCAGCCAACGGCGACGTGATGCAGGGAAGCTTCATCGACATCGCCTCCAGCAACTTGTTTTGCAGCCCAGTGCCCAAATGCATCGGCGCAATGAAGATGCGCGACTGCGCGTAATAGTCGGCCATATTGTCCACCCATCCCGTCACCACGACGTGCTCGCTTTGCAACGCGCGCACCCGGGCCGACGGATTGGCGCCGCAAATCACCAGTTTCAAAGCGGGGAAATCGGGCAGCAAGCAAGGCATCACCTCGTGGGCCAGGTACTCGGCGGCCTCCACGTTGGGAGCATAGTTCATATTGCCTGCGAAAATCAGGTCGAATCGCTTTTCCGACTTTCTGGCGTGGTCGTAATAATCAAAATCGACACCGTTGGCCACGACGTGAATCAAATGGCTGTCGCGGTGGGGAATCAGGTCGCGGTCCACTTCCGTGATGATGACCTTCTCGTCAAAATAAGGAAAGATGTCGCGCTCGTAACGAGCCAGACGGCGGGCCTCCATACGGAAAAACCACTTCTGGTACCACGGGGACACTTCCCAGCGCCGCAGCATTCCTTTCGACAAAACATCCTGATAGTCAAGTATTTTCACTACCGGTTTCGTTTTCACATACTCAGCAGTGCGCACCAGCTGACAATAGATGCGGTCGGGTTGAATCCGATCCACCATTTCATCTACAACTTTCTGTGCATCAGTACTATAAAAATACCCGCACTGGACAGGAATCCCCCTCAAAAAAGCTTTTCCCGCATTCCAAAAACGCTGGGGTGCCAGCATCCGCACCACCCGTAATTCCTTGCAGAACGGACGCACCTGTTCCAATGAAGATTCGGCTTCCTCCGTATCGCTCAGTGCCACCAAGTACAAGTCGTGACGTTGCGACAAACTGCGCAACTGATGGTAAGCGCGCAACTTATCGCCTTTTTCAAGCGGATAAGGGAAACGGGATAATACGACAAGTATCTTCATCTTCAAAAATAGGAGTGCAAAATTACAAAAAATATCGCACTTTCATAATTATTTTCGTACTTTTGCCGTTATTTACTAAACATTTGATATGAAAACGCTTGTCAAAATTTTCTTTCTCACAATCATAATGTTAATGACGAAGCCGGTTGCTGCGCAAGACATTGCCAACACCAGTCAGCGCCCAGACGACACGCTCGGATTTTGGAGGAATCCCGCCTACGAATGGATCTCCTATCAAATGAAAATCACGATGGAAACCGAAGACGAAAAGCTTGGTTTTCAATGTTTTTTCGTAAACCGAACCGACAGTTTGATGTACTTTAACCTGAACAAATCCGGCATCGAATTGGCCCGCGTAGTGCTCACTCCTGACTCGCTCATCTACGTCAACAAAATGGAAAACGAGTTCTACAAGGGGAGCTACCAGTTTTTAGGCAAAGTGTTCGGCTTTCCTCTTGACTTTCAAATGGTTCAATCTATTTTGAACGGAAAAGACTTTCCCCATTTCGAACAGAACCTGCAAGTGGCGGAAGACGAAGGGAAAACGATTCTCATTTCCCCTTTGAGAAGAAATACGAGCGGTACTTGTTCCATTATGCAGCAAATCGACCTTGACAGCGCCGGAAACATTGCCGTCAACGACATCACCGACCTGAAAACGATGAGAAATGTCGAGATTGAATACACAGACTGGAAAATCTCCAACTTCAACTTCCAGCCCGAAAGTGAGACTCCCGCTTATCTTCCTGTTTTCTTTTTCAACGGACTGGAAATCGGAATCGACTCTGAAGAAATTGATATCAAAGTTGAAATCAAAAATTTAAAAATTAACATTCCAGGCCCTACCAAAATCAAAATTCCGGAAAGTTTTAAAGAAATTCAATAAAATCGCAACCTTGGGCAACATTTTTCGTAACAATATTGTATGTTGATGCGACAATAAAAAAGCACTTTAATCGTTACGAAAACGGAATATTATCAATCATTATGAACAATAAAAGAATACTACTCTTTATTAACATATTAATTATTAGTGCAATATCTTACGCACAAACCACATTCACGATGGGTGTGAGCGGCACAAACGCACAAAGCTGCAACGCATTTATCGTGGACAATGGAGGTGCGAATGGCAATTATGGTGCCGGGCGCGACGACTGGTTCACCATCACGCCCAACTCGAGTGGTGTCATCTCATTAAGAATTCTCGAATGCGACATCGCCCCCACCGACACGCTGTACTTTTACAACGGGTCGAGCGCGGCGGCCGAGCCGGTCGCACTGACCATCGGCTCTTTAGCCACAAACTGGATCAACGCATCCAACGGCATCCAGGTGGGCGACGAGAACGTGGCCGCCTCGGTGCAGAACAATACGGGAGCCATCACGCTCCATTTCGTGTCGGCAGCCAACACAGCAGGCGGAGCGGGATTCAAACTGCAAGCCACCTGCGTGCAGCCCTGCCAACGCATCAACGCAATGATCGACTTTAACTCATCCGTTCCCACCCCTCATTTCGACGAAGCCCTAAACGACGGATACTACTATATCGACTTCTGTCCGGACGAACCCGTCCACATCGTTTGTTACGGCGACTATCCCGACAACGATGTCAGTTACCATCAGGCCGACAACCTTTCCACCTTCCACTGGGAGCTGGGCGGAGAAGTGATCAACCAAGTGGGCGCCACTTCCGTGAACTATCAGTTTCCGGAAGGCCGCGGTTCCGAGATCACGCTGACGTTGTCGGACGTTCACAACGGTCAGACTTGTTACTCGCAAACGCCTGTTGCCATCCGCGTGCGCGGTTCCGCGGATCCGCTGCGCTCCGTACCTCAACTTCCCGACGTGTGCCAGGGCGTTGAGATTCCCTTTATGGTGGGCTACGACGCCAACGCCGCCAACATCGTCATCGGCCCCGTCGGCTCCACTGAGGGCGCCAGTCTTGCCGTTGACTCCACGGTGTTCATTCCCGACGGACCCTATTGCGAAAGCGCCCTCGGCTCACAATGCTACAGCTCCGCAGTCAACTTCACCGCGTTCCCACCCGCAGCCACCATCACCTCGGCGGCCGACATTCTGGGCGTGCGCCTAAACATCGAGCACTCGTTCATTGGAGACATCAACATCAAGCTGAAGTGCCCCAACGGAAGATCGTCTCTGCTGCTTCCCGACCACTGCGGAAATCTTTCAGGAGCTTGCAGCAGCGGTTCCTATTTCGGACTTTACTACGAACCCGACGGGGACTGCTACCCGCAGAATAACACGCAGGGAACCGGATGGAACTATTGTTGGAGCGAGAACACCACCTACGCGCAAAACAACGGATACATCTTCCAAGCCGGAAATGTGGGCAACGATGTCTCCAGCACCGTTGACTCATCGCACTTGGCTGTAGGATTCCCCGGTTCGGCAGGATTCGTTCCCGGCTCTCAGTACTACCGGCCGTACGAGTCGTTCTCCAACCTGATCGGCTGCCCATTGAACGGCAGGTGGGAAATCGAGGTTTGCGACACCTGGGGAAGCGACAATGGCTACGTCTTCAGTTGGGAGCTCACCCTCGACCCGCGCCTGATGCCGCAAGACTGGACCTACGATGTTCCGGTGGAAAACATCGACTGGACGGGCGGTAATATCACGCCCACCTCCGACTCTACCGCTGTGGCGCTCAATGATGCGCCCGGCATTTACACCTACACCTTCACTCTGACCGATGCCTTCGGCTGCAACTACTCGCGCGACCTGCCTGTCACCGTGGTGCAGCAGCCCGAATCGTTCCTGCCCGACACGCTCAGCATTTGCTCCGGAACCCAGTCGGTAACCCTGGATCCGCAGTTCAGCTACACTGGCAACCCCGCCCTCGTGGGCTATTCGTGGAGCAACGGAGGCACCACGCCCACCATATCGGTAACCGATACCGCTGACTACAGAGTGACCATCAACTGCTACAACGCCGACCGCTCGGTGACCTGTAGCGTTTCCGATACCGTTCACGTGTCGCTCTCGCCTATGCCCGAAGCCGAGTTTGAAGCCGACCCGCTGGAAACCTGCGCACCGCTCCACGTACATATGACCTGCCTGACCTCCTTTGTAGATGGCGAAGAACATCCTGAGATCCACTACAACAACGAGTGGACCATTACCAATCAGAATGGCGCAGTGATTGCCACCTCGACCCAATTGGAACCCACCTTCACCATAGAGAATAAAGGAATCTACACCGTGCAACTGATCTCCACGACGACGGGCGGCTGTACCGACACGATCGTCAAAACCGATTACCTGACTGTGCACCCGCAGCCCGTGGTCAACTTCGGGATCTCGATGGGAATGGCCGGGCTGGATGCAGGCGGCGAAGTGACATTTGCCAATACCACCAACATCACCGACTTCACCGACGAAGAGGCACTGAGGTGGCACTGGGACTTTGACGATGGCCAGACAAGCGACAACTTTGCCTGCACACACATATACGAACAGAGCGGACACTACGACGTGATTCTGACCGGAACCACCGACTACGGCTGCACCGATGAGGCAACGCAGCACGTGCATCTGCCCACCCCGTTCTATTTCTATGTCCCCAACGCATTCACTCCCGACGGAGACGGATACAACGAAATCTGGGTACCACAGGGTTCCGGAGTCGATGAATCCAACTACAGTCTCACCATCTTCGACCGCGACGGCAAGATGCTGTTCCACACGAACGTGCTGAAACAGGGCTGGGATGGAACCTCCAACGGGAAACCAGTGCCGATGGGATGCTACGTTTATCTCATTCAAACCAGCACGATGGATGCGGATCCAAGAGAATACTTAGGCACCGTAACCCTGATAAGATAGCGAAACATTTGCGGCAAAATCCTCCCAAATTATCCAAAGTTTTGCACGTTACATTGTCTAAAAGTTATAAAAAATAGAAACGGGATATATCTATTTTATTGATTATAAATCAATTGTATTAAGAAATTAAATAATAGAAAAAAAGCGAAGATGGGGTTGCATTAATGAAAAAAGTTGTATTTTTGCAACCTATTTCAAAAGAAAAAATTACTATAAAAAATAGAGCGAAATGGCAAAGAAGAACAAAGAGGCACGTCAGCAGGTGATTTTGGAATGCACGGAGCAAAAGGCAAGTGGCGTTCCTGGAATGTCAAGATACATCACCACTAAGAACCGTAAGAACACAACTGAAAGATTGGAACTCAAGAAATACAACCCGTATTTGAAAAGAGTTACTGTTCATAAAGAAATCAAATAATTAAAAAACTATAAGAAATGGCAAAGAAAGTTGTTGCAACATTAAAGAAAGAAGGTGGCGTTTCCTATAGCCGCGTGATTCGTATGGAACGTTCTCCGAAGACTGGCGCTTACGTTTTCAAAGAAGCCGTCGTCGAATCAACCCAAGTTAAAGACTTTTTATCCAAAAAGTAATATTTTTTTTCATGGCGTTGGAAAAGTCGGATTGGAAACTTTCCGACTTTTCTTTTTAAAACATCCCTACTTCTTGACTTTTTTGCGTATATTTGCACCCTAATTTTGTACGATGAAGAAAATCATATTCGTTATAGCCATTTGCGTAGCCGCTCTCTCCGTCTCGGCTCAAAGCGAGCAGCCGGGCGCGGACAATTCCAACAAAGACAACGGTGAAAAGAAACAGAAAGTGGAAGTCATCCGTGACCGCCTCAACTTCGACATCTTCCACACTTTCTGGATGGGAACTCCCAAACAAGGTGACTTCAAGAAGTTCAACCCTGGCTTCAATGTCGCCGCAATGTGGGACTTCAAGGTTCCGCAAACGCCCGTCCTCTCCTTCGGACTCGGGCTCGGCTTCACTTTCTACACCCAGTATTCTAACTGCATTATGAAGTACGACCGCGAGAACGACCTCAACAAGTATTTCATCATACCTGAAAACATAGAATACAAGTACAGCCGCGTGTCTTATATGAACTGCCACATCCCATTTGAGATCCGCTACCGCCACAGCAACGGATTCAAACTCAGCGTGGGCATTCACGTCGGGCTTGTCGCAGGATTCGCACACCGCTACAAAGGAGATGACTACAACGGCGTGGAGGATGCCTTCCTGAACTACAAGAACCGCGATTTCTACAACAAACAGAAATTCAGCGCAGACGTTTACCTGCGTATGGGCTGGAAAGCCATCGGCGTATTCTACTCCTACCAGCTCAACCAAGTGTTTGACGCCGGAAAAGGACCCAAACTCAATCCGATGTCACTCGGCATCTCGGTCAGTTTGTTCTAAAACAGGAATCTGAAAATCTTGATTATCATACACGGGCGGCTCTTGTCAAGCACGCCCTTTTTGTTACAGAAATACCCCTTTTCGTCTTGTTGATTGATACGCTAAAAATTTGAGGACCTTCCGGTAATGGGAATTATGAGACGTGGAAACGGTTAACGTCGGTTAAACGGTTAATGGGATAATGGACGAATGGCTTAATTGTTGAGAAACGAGAACAGAAAGTTGAGAACTGAGGTTTTGGATTCCGTCTGAACAGTGGAATGGATAAGTTCCGCCTGCGGCGTGATATAGGAAATTTTGAGGAAATTATCAGGAAATTTTTCTTGCTGTTTCATAATGAAATAACAATGGAAAAGATTGTCCGGCTGCAGCCGCCTTTGGCTCGGTTTCCTTACAAAAATGACGAGATGCGGAGCGCCCGTGCGAGGCCTTGTTTGAAGCAAAACGAATTGCGGTTGAAAATCGCAAGAAAACGTAACAAAAAAAGTCGTATCTTTGCACATTGTAATGCTTTTTTCAGAATTAGAAAAATAAAAAACACCTAATGTCGCATAAAAAATACATCTTGCTGCTCATTTTTGTTGTAAGTTGCTTTGCAGCAACCGCACAGATTCCCACCGGTTACTACAACGATGCTATCGGGAAACACGGTTATGAGCTGAAAGTGGCTCTGGCCCATATCATTGACGGACACCAAGTTGTGCCGTTCAGCGGGATGGAGGTCAATTATCCGCTCACCGACTGCGATCCCGAGCAGGACAGTCTGCTGATTGACATTTACGGAGGATGCCGTTTCGACGTGTCGCAAACGGGGAGCAACTGTTATGCTGACTCGTGCTTCTGCTACGACAAGGAGCACTTGTTCTGCCAGAGCTGGATGGGCGGTGCCGCCAACAGCAGCTGTCCCTCCTTTTCCGACTACCATCACATTTTCCCGTGCGACGGAGGCATCAACCGCGCCCGCGGCAATATGTATTTCGGCGAAGTTGAAAATCCCAACAAACGATACCGTATGGGGACGAAGTATGGGCCGCTCAGTTTCACGAGCCGCCAAGGCAACGAGGTGCCACACAGCGGCAGCGCCTTCGACCCGATGGACGAATACAAGGGCGACATCGCCCGCGCACTGTTTTATGTGGCAACCCGCTATATGTTTGAAGATGAGGGGTTTTCAACAGAATATGCGATGAACGAACGCTCGCAACTCCGCCCCTGGGCCGTGGAAATGCTGCTCGACTGGCACATCGGAGACCCCGTGAGCGAAAAGGAAATCGCCCGCAACAACGCGATTTACACCATCCAACACAACCGCAATCCCTACATTGACCATCCGGAACTGGTGAATATGATTTTCGGGAATGACACGCTGACCAACTTCACTGACGTGGTGATGGTAGTGAACCGCCCGCACATCACCGAATTCGTGGTCAACGACGTGAACTCTATCACCATCACTTTTGACTGTCCGATGGTGGCCAGCACGATAACGCAGCCGCAGAATTACACCATCAACTACGGGATCAGCGTGGGCAGCGTAACGCTCGACTCGGTCAACCAAGTGACACTGAACCTTGAAACGCCCGTCACCGTTGGCCAATACTACCGCTGCGTCATCCGCAACGCACAATCGCAAGATGGGGTTTTCATCGCCGACACGGCCTGTTTCTTCATCCACGGCTTCTCCCCAAACCACTCCGTGTTCAATGCGTGGACTTTTGACTACCTGAGCGACGCACAACTTGAAGTTCACGCAGCACTCCCCGCCAACTACGGACAGTTGCAAGCAACCGCCAAACTCTACTACGATGGGCAATACGGATCCTCTAACTTCGTGTATGACACTAATTTTTATTACAGCGAACTACGCAATTTCGTGGGAGAATCGGGAAACACAATTGGCGATCCGCGCACAACCCCCTACGCCGGAAAATGCTTTGCCGTACAAAACAGAAGTGCCAACGGAAAGGCCTTTGTACTCAAATTCTCCACCAACCACTACAAGAACATCATTCTCACACTGGCACAGCAAATCACCCAAGCCGGCTTTCACCAATACGCCTACGAATGGAGCACCGACGGCGCAAACTATCATCTTATTGGGGACACACTAACCCTGGAAACGGCCAATTACGCATTACAAAATATTGATTTACAAGATATTGATGAAATTGAAGAACAGCAATTTGTCTATATAAGAATTACGATAGACGGTGCTTACAGCCCAATAGGAAACGCACGTTTCGACAATATCTGCGTGCACGGGCAGAAATGCATAAGCGAGAACACCATTCTCTTTGACACCATTCAACAAGGCGACATCTACGCAGAACACGGATTTTACATTCCCAGTTCCGCGACGCAAACGCTCGGCACAACGCAATACGACCGCCAAGTGGAAATACTGGGGCATTGCGACTCGCTGTACACACTGAATCTGACAGTTGTGGAAGCGAGCGGCATTGACGAACAAGTTTTTCCCGCCTTCAGAATTTTCCCCAACCCCGCCAAAGAGAAAATCACCGTTCAGGGAAGCAATTTGCAAACCATAGAACTGTACAGTCAGACAGGACAACGCATTCTGCAAGAACAGGCGAAGAATCCAACGCACTGCGAAGTATCTGTAAACCATTTACCGGCAGGACTTTATTTCATCAAAATCAGCACAACGGACGGCAAAAACGCCACACAAAAAGTTGTGGTCAACAAGTGAGGAATGTTTTTTTTCGTATCTTTGCCATTTGATTAACGAAGTCAATATTCACTATGAAAATAGGACTCATTAAAGAAACCAAACATCCCGTTGACAATCGAGTTGCCCTGTCACCCAAACAGATGGCTGAACTGCAAGCGATGTTTCCCCGCGACAGATTTGTAGTACAATCGAGCGACATTCGCGCATTCAGCGATGATGCCTATCGAAAAGCGGGACTTACGATTGTTGAGGACATAGCAGACTGCGACATTCTATTTGGGATAAAAGAGGCACGGATTGAGACACTCATTCCCGACAAGCACTATTTCTTTTTCGGTCACATCGCTAAAATGCAAGAATACAATCGTCCCTTGCTCCAGGCGCTTATGGAAAAGCGTATCACCTTTTCCGATTACGAATACCTGGTTGATGAAAAAGGGCAGCGGGTTTGCGCATTCGGATGGTGGGCCGGCATTGTGGGAGTGTACTATACTTTGCGCGGCTATGGGATTCGACACCATTTGTACGAACTCCCCAAGCCGGACAAGTATTTCACTTTGGAAAAGCTCCTTGACGAACTCCGCGGCATAGAATTGCCGAAAGTCAAGTTGCTGGTCACAGGAAACGGTCGGGTTTCGCAAGGAGCGCAATATGTGTTAGAAAGAATTGGAGCACTGCGAATGGACAAGGACACTTACCTTAGCACAGAGACTGTGACGCGGCTCGCCTTTACGGTAGCAGATGCAGACCTGCTTGTAAAACGCATTGACGGGCAGCCATTTTCTTGGAGTGACTTCACTGAGAACCCGGCCGCATACGAGAGTGATTTTATGCAGTGGGCTGAAAAGACCGACATCTTGGTTTGCGGACATTTCTGGTCTCCAAAAGCCCCCATCTATTTAAGCAACAGCAACTTAAAATCCGACAAACAACGAATCCGGTTCATCGGCGACGTCAGTTGCGACATCCAGGGCAGCATCAAGTCCACATTGCGCAGCTCCACTCACGACGAGCCCTATTTCGACTACGACCCTGAAACCGGGACAGAAGCGCCAGCATTTTCAAACAAGAGCCACATCACCGTAATGGCGGTTGACACCTGTCCGAACGCCCTTGCCATTGACACAAGCTCCTATTTTGGGGAGATGCTTATGAAATTCGTTCTTCCTCAACTTCTTTCAGGCAGTCATAATGAGGTGATCCAACGCGGAACAATTTTGAAAGACGGACAACTGACGGAACGATTCTCCTATTTAAAAGACTTTGCTGCAAGCAAATAACTTGGGTTATGGAAACGATTCGCATTTTTTTTGCCGGAGATTTTTGCTCGAAGCCCTCCACTTCGTTCATCACGATATCGGACAATTTACGAAGAGTGATGAACAAAAGCGACTTGCGGGTCTGCAACTTTGAGGTTCCGCTTATGCCGACACCGGCTGTGGACGCATACTATTTCCAGAACGACGATGCGCCCGCTTTTCTGCAGGGAATGGGATTTGACATATTCTCTTTCGCCAACAACCACGCATTCGACTGTGGGAATGAAGGTTTCCATAAAACGGTAAGGGCGTTGAATGGAAAAACCTTTGGCTCTGGCACATACGACGACGCATACAAAGTCAAGATAGTGGAAATACGTGGAGTGCGACTGGGATTCTTGGCGGTAAGCTATGCCGCTCAGCAAGGCGTTTTCGATGACGTTCTGGAACATCAGGAACTGGGTTGCGCGTTCATCAACGACCTGCGTTTCAATCACGACATTATGGAAGCCAAAAAGCAGGTTGATTTTCTTTTCGTACTTCCGCACGATGGCATCGAATACATTGACGTTCCACTACCCGAAACCATTGCCCGCTACCGCGATTTCATCGATTACGGCGCGGATGCCGTGATTGGCAGTCATCCGCATTGCCCTCAAGGATGGGAAAACTACAAAGGCAAGCCCATTTTCTACAGTCTGGGCAATTTCTTCTTCAACAGCAAACCCACCCCCGACTTTAAAGCCAACAAACCGCACTGGTACGAAGGATTGTGCGTAACGCTTTCTATCAATGAAAGCGGCATCTCTTATGAGATTTTCAACACCATAAACGAAAACAACCGCTCACTCTCGTTGGACGAAAGGCCCGACAGGGAGTGTCATAACAAACTGATTTGCAATTATTTGCAAAACAAAGACAAGTATCAACAATATTTGGAATCCGCTATAAAAAGATTGGCGCGCGAACAGGAATTTGTTGTTGTGGAACGGTTCTACAGCCACAAGCCCTTTTCAGCGCTGTGCCGCGTAATACTGAAGAAGTGCAAGTCGATTATCACAATGGACCCACGCTCCTCTCATAAGAGTCTGCATCTGCTGCTCAAGAACGACGCGCGGAGGAATCTATTGACAAGAGCATTAAAAAACGACTAAAATGAAGAAATTCAGAATGATGGCCCTGATCAAGAAGTTCTTGATGGAATACCGCTTTTGGCACGAACTTCGGGACAAATATGAAAAGTTGTTGGTCAAGAGGCGACTGACACTCCGACAGAAAAAAGAGATACAGACTTTCTACAAAAAGGCAATAGGTCGGCGCATTCCGCTCATCTGGCACAAGTTCCTCTATTCAAGGACGGGCATATACTCACCCTACTACATCCCCGTCGGCGTTTACCGCACCGAAATGATTGGCAGGATGAACAACTTTCCCTTCAAGGATGCGTACGCTGACAAAAACGTTGCAGAGATGCTTTTTCCTGATGTAGTCCAGCCCCGAACATTCATAAAGAACATCAACCGGCATTTTTATGCGGCGGGGAAGGCCATCAGTAAAGAAAAGGCAATTGAGGTCTGCTGGGACCTGGAAGATGCGATCATCAAACCCTCCCTCTCCACACGCGGGGAAGGCGTTCGGAGGATTCAAGTCAAGGGCGGCATCACGAGTTATAAAGGCAAGACTATCAATCAGTTATTTGATGAATACGAAAGCAATTTCATTGTTCAGGCCGTAGTCAGACAACACCCCAGGATGGCAGCGCTGAATCCGGTGTCGGCCAATACGATTCGGCTGCTGACCTACCGCCGCGATATGGAAATAGTGCTGTTGTACGCCGTCATCCGCATCGGACGCGCAGGCCAGGTGATTGACAACGAAAGTGCAGGTGGAATCAGCACCTATATTGACGGGGCTGGCCGCTTGGGCAAATATGCTTACGGAGCCCCCGGCTGCGACCGGATAGAAAAAACAGACAGTGGAATCACCCTGGAAGGATATGAGGTGCCTAATTTTCACGAAGTTGTGGAAACCGCCAAACGCCTTCACTTCAACTTACCGCACTTCAACATCGCAGCTTGGGACTTTGCTGTTGGAGAAGACGGGACCCCTGTTTTCATTGAATGGAATGCGGACCCCGATTTGAGTCAATCGGCTTTCGGTCCAGGATTCGGTGAGAATCCGACCGAGATTCTGAAAGAGATCTATCAAAACAAGAACACGCGGCATCGTCACTGGTAAAATGGGGCTGAAGGAACAGACAATAGCGGGAATGCTGTGGAGCAGCGTCGGGAGGATTGGCACGATGCTCATCAACTTTCTATCCAACCTGGTGTTGGCCAGATTGTTGATGCCGGAAGACTTCGGCTGCATTGCGATGCTGTACATCTTCATAGCCATATCAGGGGCCTTCATCAGCGGTGGTTTTGGCACAGCGTTGATTCAACGCAAAAACGTGACCCACTTGGACTACACGTCTGTTTTCTACTGGAATCTTTTCGTGTCGGCCGTGTGCTACCTGCTACTATTTTTCGGCGCACCGCTCATTGCCCGTTTTTATGCGATGCCGCAACTCACTGCAGTGTTGCGTGTCCAGAGCATCACGCTACTCATACAAGCATTTCTGATTGTGCAAGCCACCCAATTGCAAAAACAACTGCGGTTCAAAGAACTTTCAGTCAGGAACCTGATTGCGGCGGCCGTCGGAACCGTCATCGGCATCATAATGGCACTGATGGGATACGGCGTATGGAGTCTGGTTGCATCTTCAATCAGCAGCGCTGTGGCGAGTATGCTGCTGCTGTGGCATATGAGTTCGTGGCGGCCGACTTTGGAATTCAGTTTCAAATCCGTGTGGTCTCTTTTCACTTTCGGAGGACTCGTACTGCTTTCATCTTTGGTGGAGACGACCTACACTCACATACAAGGACTCATCATCGGGAAAGTGTTCTCCGCCAGTGATTTAGGATACTACAACCAGGCAAAAAAGCTGGAAGAGGTTCCAACCACGACACTTTCTAAAATCGTAAACGAAGTATCGCTGCCTGTTTTTTCGCAACTGCAGGACAACCGCGCTCAATTGGTGGCCGCACTGCGCAAAAATGTCAAAGCCATCACCTATCTGAATTTTCCTTTGATGCTGCTTCTCATCGTCATAGCCCATCCTCTCATCATATTCCTTTATTCTTCCAAATGGGAAATTTCCGTACCCTACTTCCAAATCTTATGTATTTCCGGAGCCATTTACACACTGAACACACTGAACACCAACGTTATCAAGTCTTTAGGAAAAGGAAAACTATTCTTCTGCATTCAACTTTTCAAACGCTTGATTGGCATCGCTATGATCCTATTCAGTGTTCGCTATGGCATCATACATATGCTTTATGCCGTTATGGCATTCTACTTTCTTTGCTACCTGATCAATGCCATTGTAGTCGGGAAACTCATCAATTATGGGCTTTTCAAACAAATACGCGACTGGATTGTATGTATGCTTGTCACCATCGTCGCCGCCGTATCGGCCTGGGGATGCTCATTCCTGTTCCCCATTCACGAGTATGCGGTAATGGCAATACAAATTGTCGTATTCTCCATCATATACATATCATTATCAATTATTTGCAAAATGGAAGGATACGCCATTTATCGTGACATCGCCATTGGGAAATGGCATCAAGTCCGCCAACGTTCATCTTCTAAAAAGTAAAAATGAAAGAAAAAACAACTCAATACCTGCTCTACGTCACACTGGCGCTGATAACAGCGTCGTATTTGCCGTGGTTATACCTTCAGCCCGCCTATTATGTGCTCCGATATGCCATAATGGGCTGTGTGGGTGGCGCTTTCGTGCTCACCTTTTCCCTTTCCGACACGCTTTCCAACAAGTTTATGCAACTTTTTGCCTGCGGAATCGGCTGGGTGGCGCTCACCTTCCTCGTGTTCATCATAGGGCGATTCCGGCACTGCACCGAAGACCTCAGCCAGCTCGTCATTGCATTTATGAGCATCAGCATCGGGCTCAATTTGAAAAAAGACACCGGCTTTTGGGTGAACGTCAGCTATATTTTCACCATTCTCCTCATCGTGATGGGCTTTGTCAACTGCTATTATTACGCCAAAGGATTCTATATACCAGAGCATTACCTATTAGACAAAGGCAAAAACCAGATTGGCGCGCTGATTGCGATGGGCGCCGCGGCCAACTTTTTTTACGGGATGAAAATCAAAGAGCAGCGCGCTCACTTTTGGATTGTGTTTGTGCTGGCTTTTGAACTGCTGCTCCTCATCCGCGCACGTTCCGCCGTGTTCGCCTTGATTCCCTGCGTGCTGCTAATCGTCTGTAAGGAAGGAAGTCTCAAAGGAAAATGGAATTGGAAAACCGCATTCAGCATTGTGGGCGCGGCGATGGCCTGCTATGTGCTTTTCACCGGCTTCATCGGCGATGAACTCACCACATTTTTTCAGGGCGGCAAGAACTTAGACGCCAACGCGGCCGACACACTCAGTTCCAACCGATGGGAACGCAATTTGCAGGGAATCAGTTACTTCTGTTCGCACCCGCTATCGGGCGAGCTGGTCGAGTCGTCTGGCATCAAGCTCATTCACAATTATCTGATTCTCAGAATGGTAAGATATGGCATCTGGGCGGTTCCTTTCTTCGTCATCTACATTTGTTTCGGCCTCCGAACGCTCAAAGGAATCTTTGCAAAACGGCGCTGCGACATCGCCGACGCAGGGTTTTACGTTCTGGTTATCCCCTTCGCTATCAGTATGTTGGAACCCTCATTCCCCTACGGTCCGGGCTCGGTGCAACTCTTAGCGCTCCTTTTGTTCGGCCACGCCATCAACTCAAACAAAACATCCTCATTATTATGAAATTACGTTCTAAAACCAACCTTTTCATCCGCTATCTCCTGACTTGGATTTCACCCAAACTGAACATCCGTTTTTTCTATAAAAGATGCCACGGCAAATATCCGGATTTGAAAAATCCGAAGACGTTGGACGAAAAAATCCAATGGATGAAGTTGAACTATTATCCGGGAAATGATTTGGTATATCAATGCGCCGACAAATTTCGCGTTCGCGAATACGTTGAGAAATGCGGTTTGGGATTCATTCTCAATGAGTTACTATGCACTTTTCGTTCGCCGGAAGAAATCGATTGGGACAAATTGCCCGAAAAATTCGTTTTGAAATGGAACTTCGGCTGCGGAGGCAACATCATCTGCCAAGATCAATCGAAATTAGATAAAAAACTGGCAATCAAAGAGTTGAAATATTTTCAAAAAATAAAAGCGCACCTTATTGCCGCCGAGCCGCAATACGAGATGGAAAAGGTGCTGCTTTGCGAAAAACTCATCGAGACGGCCGACGGAAGCGCGCCCGTGGACTACAAGTTCTACTGTTTCAACGGGAAAGCGGAATACGTGCTCTGCTGCGTGGGGCGCGGAGAGAACGAACGTCCGGCCTTTTATTTTTTCGACCGCGAATGGAAATTGCAGCGCCTCAACCGCAGTTCGCTGAATCTGCCCGCAGACTTTTCCGTGCCAAAGCCGGAAGGCATCGACCAGCTTTTTGAATATGCCGAAAAACTGTCGGCCCCGTTCCCGTTTGTGCGCGCCGACTTCTACCTGGAGAACGGGAAACCCTATTTTGGAGAGTTAACCTTCACGCCGTCAGGCGGTTTTGATGCGGGAAGATTGCCCGAAACAGACCTGTTTTTTGGAAAGAAAGTGGAGTTGGGACTTTAGAATTGAGAATTGAGGAATAAAAAGATTTAAAAACGAGCAGCGAGAGATGACAATACTACATTTGTGCAACGATTTTGCGGGGAGCACGGTACATTCGGAGTTGTACCGCCGGCTGGACGATCTGGGAGTGAAGCAGATTGTGTATTGTCCGCTGCGCGATGCGAAGCGTATTGGCAACAATGCCTTCGAGGGGAAGCAGACCGAAATCATCTATTCGCCCATCCTCAGGAAAATCCACCGACTTTGTTTTCATTTGAAAATCAATAAGATAGCAAAAGACATCGAACAAAAAATTGATTTGTCGCAAATCGATTGCATACACGCCACCACATTGTTCAGCGATGGCGCGGTGGCGCGCAAACTGAGCCGGAAATACGGAATCCCGTACATCGCGGCCGTGCGCAACACCGACATCAACGACTTTATGCGATATGCGCCGCACTTGTGGCTGCTTCACAGGAAAATCGTGCGGGGAGCAAAGAAAATCGTCTTCATCTCACCCAGTTTGCAACGGAGAACCATCCACCACTGGACACTGAGCGGGCTCCGAAAACAGCTCAACGAAAAAGGAATGTTCATTCCCAACGGAATCAACGATTACTGGCTCAACCATTTGAATATCAATAAGAAAGAAGAAAACCATAACATTCTTTATGTGGGCCGATTCGACAACAACAAAAACGTGCTCCGGCTCATTCGCACAGTGTTAGAACTCCGCAAACGGCTATCCGACATACACTTGGATCTGATTGGGGGCGATGGAGAACAGGAAAGCGCGATTTTGGAACTGGTGAAACAGAATCCGGCCACGCTGACTTATCACGGAAAAATCTTTGACAAGCCACTGTTGCAGAGCATCTATCTGAAAAACAGCATTTTCGCAATGCCGTCCAAGAGAGAAACATTCGGACTTGTCTATTTGGAAGCGCTCTCGCAAGGACTGCGGGTGCTTTACACGCACGGCGAAGGCATTGACGGACTTTTCACAAAAAAGGTTGGCGAGAGTGTCAATCCCTTCCGTGAGAAAGAAATCGAGAATGCGTTATGGAAGTTGCTGTCGGAGCCAGACCAGTATGAAACACCTGACAATGAAGACTTTAAGCAATTCAGTTGGGATGAAGTGGCGAAAAAATACCTCGAAGTTTATGCGCTTCGGTAAGACATTCCAGTTGGGCAAGTTTGCGATGTGATGATAACTGACTTTAGACTTGGGACTTTAGACTTTTTTTCAAGTTTTCAACTTTCAGTTCTCGTTTCTCAACAATTAAGCCCTTCGTCCATCATCCCATTAACCGTTTAACCGACGTTAACCGTTTCCACGTCTCATAATTCCCCTTATCTGAAGTTCCTAAAATTTTCGGCGTATCAATCAACAAGACTTGCGACTTCCCCTTAATCAAATCACTGATCACTGTTCACTCATATCATTTACAAGATGAAAGGGGGACCATTCCATTTTTTTTACAAAATGTGTCATACATTAAAAAAAAAGTCGTATTTTTGCAACGATTTCAAATTTGTAATAATTACAATTTATAATATTGAAACGACAAGAATAAATGACTACAAGCGAAAGACTTATGGGATATGGGGTACGGCCATCGGTGCAGCGGGTCTTGATTTACGAATACCTGCTGGAGCACCGCACGCATCCCAACGTGGAGGAGATATACGAGTCGCTCGCCCCGCAGATGCCGACCTTGTCGAAAACGACCATTTACAACACGCTGAAACTTTTTGGCGAGAAAGGTGTTATATTGGTATTGAACATTGACGAAAAGATGCAACGTTTTGACGCTTACACGCACGAGCACACCCATTTTTTGTGCAACCGATGCGGGAAAGTGTACGATTTTCCGCATCCGAAGCTGGAGCGCCCTCAGTTGGGAGAAGGATTTGAGCTGAAAAGCATTGAGATTTCGTACCGCGGCATTTGCGGAGACTGTTCACAGAAACTATCAACATCATTATAAACAATTAAAAATCAAAAGATTATGAAAAAGAAATTCATCTGCACCGTTTGCGGTTATGTACACGAAGGCGACGAAGCTCCCGAATTCTGCCCCCAATGCAAAGTTCCGAGAAGCAAATTCAAAGAACTGAAAGAGGAAGACAACCTCAACTTCGTCACTGAGCACGTTATTGGCATTGCCAAGGGAACGGGTGAAGAAATGATCAAGGACCTGAACGCACATTTCAACGGGGAATGCTCCGAAGTGGGTATGTACCTGGCTATGAGCCGTCAGGCCGACAGAGAGGGCTATCCGGAGATCGCGGAGGCCTTCAAGCGCTATGCTTGGGAAGAGGCCGAACACGCCGCCAAGTTTGCCGAACTGCTGGGCGACATTGTTTGGGACACTAAGACCAACCTTGAAAAGAGAATGAACGCCGAGTGCGGCGCTTGCGAAGACAAAATGCGCATCGCACGCAATGCAAAAGAACAAAACCTCGACGCCATCCACGACACCGTGCACGAAATGGCAAAAGACGAAGCCCGTCACGGAAAGGGATTTGAAGGTCTTTACAACAGATACTTCAAGAAATAGGACTTGAGAATTAAGTCAAGAATATTGCAGCCGGTGGATTTTCTGCCGGCTTTTTTCATAAAAATATAGTATATTTGCAGCCAAAATTGGGAAAAATGAAAAGGACACTCATACTCATCGCACTTGTCATTGGCTGCTTGGCGACGGCCACAGCACAGAAATCCAACAAAAAGAGCAAAGCCGTTCCGGAAGAGGTACGCGTGCAGTCGGTTGCCTTTGCGAACGCATTAAGAGACTATTATTCAGAAAATTACAATGGAGCTGAAACGAAGCTCCGCAACATTGTGACCTCAAACGGTCAGAATGCGGCGGCATATTACCTGCTGGGGCAGGTGAAGCGTCAGCAGAACAACTACGTTGAGTCTGAATTCTACATCCGGCAGGCCATCAATCGCGACAAGAAGAACATCTGGTATATGGTTGACCTGGCGGAAGTGCTTGACATACAAGGGAAATATGAACAATCGGAGAAATGCTGGGCGGCGATTTGCAAAATGGAGCCGCGCAACGAGAACTATCTGCTGGCATACGCCGAGGCGTGCGTTTCGCAAGAGAAAATCGATCAGACGATACAGATTTTCAACAAGATAGAAACGCTCGTAGGGACAACGCCGGAGATAACAGACGCGAAAGTTGAGATGCACCTGTACCAGAACGACGTGAAGGGCGCCATCGGCGAGTACGAACGGCTCATCAAGGAGAATCCGAACAATGCGGAGTACTACACGAAAGCCGCCACCATCTGCATTTCGAACAATTTGCCAGACAAGGCGCTCCCCTACCTCACAAAGGCGGCGGAGCTTGAGCCGAACAACAGCACTGTGCTGCTGCAATTAGGGAACTTTTACGATTCGAAGGGCGACAAGAAGGCGGCGTACGAATCGTGGCTGGCGGCGATGCGCAGCAGCGAGCTCGACGTGGAGCAAAAACTCGCCATACTGCGCAAGTATATGGCCGGGCTCAAAAACGGGGATCCGACCCAAGAACAAATCACATTGGCGGAAACGTTAGCGGAAGCGAATCCCGAAATCGTGGAAGGATGGGCCGCCGTCGGTTCCATCGCCCTGAAGCAAAAAGACTATGCCAAGGCGGCACAGAATTTTGAAAGGGCGCTCGCCATCGACGAGTCGCAATTCGCCATTTGGCAGGACTATGTTTACAGTCTGGCCCGGTCGGGCAACTACGCCAGAATCATCTCGCTGAAGGAGCAGCTGATAGAGCTTTTCCCGACGAACTCAATGATTTACTATTCGATAGGGAACGCATACGCCAACACCAGCCGTCCGAGCGAGGCCGTCATCTATTTGGAGAAGGCGCTGAAATACACCTACGACAAGACCGAAACCTCGCTGATTCACGGAACGCTGAGCGAGGTTTACGAAGCGATGGGCGACACGGAGAAGGCAGAGATGCACCGACAGAAGGCGCACTAAGTGTCTGTGATCAAAGTGAATCAAAACACAGTTTGCCAATCAAATAGCAGAATTGCAGGGAAGCATTCTTGAACCGTGCGCAATCGCATAAATGTAACGCATATAATATCAGAACGAAATATATGAAAGACGATTTGACTTTATTCCCATTAGAAAGAGAAGTTAAACCAGATGAAAAACAAGAAATATCTGGATATCAAATTTATGCGCCAGAACAAAGCAGAAGAACAATGCACAATGATTTGCCTGAATTCTATCCAGACTTACCCAATAAAAAATATGACATAATTTATGCCGACCCACCCTGGGATTATGGCGGTAAAATGCAATTTGATAAAAGTTCAATAAAAAATGAAAATAAAGATTGGAAGCGAGGAATTTTTATTAGTGCCGCAAACTTCAAGTACCCAACCGTAAAAACAAAAGACTTGATGAAAATTCCCTTAAGTCACATCTGTGCAGATGACTGCTTGCTGTTTATGTGGGTCACCAATCCTCATTTAGCACAGGGAATAAAATTGGGTGAAGCGTGGGGATTTGAGTACAGGACAGTTGCATTTGTTTGGGATAAAATGAATCATAATCCAGGTCAGTACACGCTTTCTAATTGCGAATTATGTTTGCTTTTCAAAAAGGGGAAAATTCCCACACCGCGTGGAGCTCGAAACATACAGCAATTGGTCAGAGTTCCCAGAGGGGAGCATAGTGTCAAACCTAATGAAATTAGAGAAAATATTGTAAAAATGTTCCCCACACAACGCAAAATAGAATTATTTGCAAGACAAAAACCTGAGGGTTGGGATGTATGGGGACTTGATGTTCGAGAAATAAAGAGTAAGGCCTAAAACCTTGCTCTTTTATTCTAATAAAGGAAGGATTTTATCTATAAAATGCTTTACTAATTGTTTACTATCCTTTGTATTTCTCCAAAAAAACAAATTAGTTTCATTGCCATCAAACCAAAATCTAATTTCACGAACCCGACAAGGATCTCTTGTTATATCTCCTTGAAAAACTATCCAAAATGGAAGATTTGGGGCTTTTATTTTGCTTTTTCTTCTCAACAATTTCAATAAGCCAGGGGTAAAATACTTACACAACCTCTCGTGTGCATTTCCGCGCCCTGCTTTTCTTTCTTTTCCTTCAACCCATCCATCTTGTCTTTTGATTTCTATATAAATTTCTTTCTCAGAAGCTTTATTTCTTATTAAACAATCTGGTTGTATTCCGTGATTTTTGATAGGAGTTGATGGAGTATATATTTCTTTCTGCTCCTTTCCTGACAATTTAACATTCACATATATGTCAGAAAAGATTTTAGGTTGTTTTATTAATTCAAATTCTGTTTGCTTGAATAATTCATTAAAAACTGAATAAAAATTGTATTCAGCAGTGGTCGCATTTTTACCACCATAATCTTGCCATTTTTTTCTTAATCTGTTTGCCTGACTTCCCATAATTCAATAATTTTTACATTCAGTCCAATCGCAATTTTCTCAATAGTGTTGAGCGTTGGTGATTTCTCGCCACGCTCAATAGCACCGAGGTAAGTACGATGAATACCACATCTATCAGCAAGTTCCTCTTGCGACAAATGCTGTTTTTTTCGCATTTCTGCTATTTTTTGACCGAAAACCTTGTTAATATTGCATTTCATTTGGCAAAAATAGCAAGTTGCGACATAACTATCTACAGACTAAAGATAGCATTATGTATACAAAACGCTCAAAGTTCCAAACTACAATATTTTCTTTTTCACAAAAAAACGTGGGAATATCAATTGCAAACTATTGAGCGGAGATAGCTCTTTCGCAAAAAAAAGCAGAGACGCTGCGCACAACATCTCTGCCCGTATCTAAATCAGTTCCAATATTTTAGATAACGAAATTGATAATTTTCTTCGGCACGATGATCACCTTTTTGGGAGTCTTGCCGTCAAGGAATTTCTGCACATCGGGGTCGGCAAGAATAAGCGCCTCGATTTCCTTTGGCGACATTGTGGCGGGGAAAACGCGCTGCAAACGCACTTTCCCATTGAAAGAAACGGGATAGTTGGCGCTGTCTTCCACAAGATTACGCTCGTCGAACTCCGGAAAATGGGCATCCACCACGCTGGAATTGTTGCCCAACAAGTGCCACAACTCTTCACCGACGTGAGGTGCATAAGCGGAGAGCAGCACGGCAAGCGGTTCCAGAATCTGACGCTTGTGGCATTTCAACTCGGTGAGCTCGTTCACGGCAATCATAAAAGTGCTCACGGCCGTGTTGAACGAGAAGCGCTCGTTGTCTTCCTCCACCTTTTTGATGGCCTTGTGCAATGCCTTCAGTTCGGGCTTTGTCGGTTCTTCATCGTTGACACAGAACTCGTTATCCTTATCGTGATAGAGTCTCCACAGTTTTTTCATAAAGCGGAACACGCCCTCAATGCCGTTGGTGTCCCAGGGTTTGGAAAGCTCGATAGGCCCCAGGAACATCTCGTACAAACGCAGTGTGTCGGCGCCGTACTTTTCCACCAGGTCGTCGGGATTCTGCACGTTGTATTTCGATTTCGACATTTTTTCGACTTCCCATCCGCACACATACTTGCCGTCCTCGAGGATGAATTCGGCGTCGGCGTATTCGGGGCGCCAGGCCTTGAAAGCGTCAGTGTCGAGAATGTCGTTGTGAACGATGTTGACATCCACGCGGATCGGAGTGGTCTCGTAATCGTTTTTGAGGTTCAGGGAGACGAACTGGTTGGTGCCGTTGATACGGTAAACGAAATTGGTGCGTCCCTGAATCATTCCCTGATTGATCAGCTTTTTATAGGGCTCGTCCTTGCAAACGAGGCCGAGGTCGAAGAGGAACTTGTTCCAGAAGCGGGAATAGATGAGGTGACCGGTGGCGTGTTCGGAGCCGCCCACATAGAGGTCCACATTTTCCCAGTACTGGTTTTTCTCTTTGGAAATGAATTCGTTATCGTTGTGCGGATCCATATATCGGAGGTAATATCCGCTGGAGCCGGCGAAACCGGGCATCGTGCTGTACTCGCGCTGGAAGCCCTCTTCGGTTTTCCAGTTGGCGGCGCGGGCCAATGGCGGCTCGCCCGTTTCAGTGGGTTTGTACTCGTCGATTTCGGGCAAAAGCAGCGGCAATTGTTCCTCCGGAATCATATAGGGAACACCATTCTTGTAGTAAACCGGGAATGGCTCGCCCCAGTAGCGCTGGCGACTGAAAATGGCATCACGCAGACGGTAATTCACTGTGCCATAGCCGATTCCCATTTCAACCACCTTCTCAATGATCTTCTTTCCTGCCTCTTTCACCTTGAGTCCGTTAATGAAATCGGAATTGCAGACGATGCCATCCTTCGTTTCAAAGGCCTCCTTTTCAATGTCGCCGCCCTCGATCACTTCGCGGATGGGCAGGTTGAAATGCTTGGCGAAGGCGTAGTCGCGGCTGTCGTGAGCGGGCACAGCCATAATGCCACCGGTTCCGTAGCCGGCGAGCACGTATTCGGCCACCCAAATCGGAATTTTCTCTTGCGTGAAAGGATTCACGGCGTAAGCGCCGGTGAACACGCCGCTCACCTTGCGCACTTCGGTCTGGCGGTCGGTTTCGGAGCGGTTGCGCGCCCAGGTCACATACTTCTGCACTTCCTCCTTCTGCTCTGGAGTTGTAATTTGCTCAATCAGAGAATGTTCTGGGCACATCACCATAAAGCTGACTCCGAAAATGGTGTCGGGGCGAGTGGTGAAGATATCGAGCGTGTTTTCGTTGTTCACGATATTGAAACGGATGAAGGCGCCCTCGCTGCGGCCGATCCAGTTGCGCTGAATTTCCTTGATGGAGTCGGTCCATTCGAGGGTTTCAAGGCCTTTGAGAAGTCGTTCTGCGTAAGCGGAAACTCTGAGGATCCACTGTTTCATCAGTTTGCGTTCAACGGGGAAGCCGCCACGCTCGGAGACGCCGTTCACGACCTCGTCGTTGGCGAGCACGGTTCCGAGTTGCGGGCACCAGTTCACCCAGGTATCGGCGATGTAAGCCAGGCGGTAGTTGAGGAGTGTTTCCTGCTGCTGAGTTTCGCTCATCGCGTTCCACTCGGCGGCGGTGAAGGTCAGCGGCTTGGTTTCGGCCACTTTCAGTCCTTCGGTGCCGTGGGCGGCGAAATGCCGCACCAGCTGGCTGATGGGCTGCGCTTTTTCTATGGATTGATCGTAGTAATGGTTAAAGAGCTGAATGAAAACCCATTGGGTCCACTTGTAATACTTGGGGTCGGCGGTCCGCACTTCGCGGTCCCAATCGAAGGAGAAGCCGATTTTGTCGAGTTGCTCGCGGTAGCGGGCGATGTTCTGCTTCGTAGTGATGGCGGGATGCTGACCGGTCTGGATGGCGTATTGTTCGGCGGGAAGGCCAAAAGCGTCGTAGCCCATCGGGTGGAGCACGTTGAACCCTTTCTGGCGCTTGTAGCGGGCGAAGATGTCGGAGGCGATATAGCCGAGCGGATGTCCGACGTGCAGGCCCGCACCTGACGGATACGGGAACATATCCAGCACATAGAATTTCGGTTTGGAAGGATCTTCTTCCACGTGGTAAACTTTTTGCTCGCGCCAGGCCTGTTGCCAGCGTTGTTCAACTTCTCTAAAATTGTAATCCATAATTATTTACGATAAAATCCCATATTAAAAAATTGACTGCAAAGATACAAATTTTCGGTTAAACGTTGAAACGGTTAAACGGTTAATTTTCGGTAATCGTTCGCCAGAATGTTTTGTTGGAAGGACAGTCGGAAATATTTTTTTCGGATGAGCCACTCGTAGAGCAGCCAGAGTGCGAAATATCCGTTTGTAAAAACCTTATACACAATGTTCCACGGGGCAGGAAGGGTGAAGAAGAGTTGAGCGATCCAGAGTGCGAGGTCAAGCACGAAAAGGAGGTCCCACCATTTTTCGCGGTCCTGAAAGGAGAGTTGGTTATCCACGCTTTCGCTGATTTCGACCCACATTGAGGAGGAGAAGAGCGGGAAAACGCTTTGGATGGTGAGTAGGTATGTTCCGTGCGGGAGCTGGATGTTGATCTCCGGGGTGTTCATCAATCCAATCAGTTGGTGATTGATCAGAATCCGGTGAGGGATTTTGGTCATCAATTTGGAGGTGTGGTGAACGATTTTGAGGTGTGCCATTTTTCGAGGTGAGAGGTGAGAGGTGAGAAGTGAGAGGTGAGGGGGTATAAAAAAAAAGCACCTTGAAAAAGGTGCTAAAATTTCATTTGTGAGCGGTAGACGGGTCTCGAACCCGCTACCTGCAGCTTGGAAGGCTGCCGCTCTACCAAATGAGCT
>JAZQOJ010000193.1:0-17533 GCA_045627805.1 Bacteroidales bacterium | reverse complement strand
CGGACGCGTCGAGTTGTAGATCGTCGAGGCAAGCAGGCCCGCACCGAGGATGCCGGCACCGATCGCGAAGCCCGTGCCACCGTGGTGATGATGGTGGTGATAGCCGCCGTAGTGCGGCCCCGGGAACGCGCACAGCGCAACGGACGTGAAGAGCGCAAGCGAAAGAACGGCGATTTTCTTGATGTTGTTCATGATCTTCTCCTTGGTTCGGTCGGACCCCGCGGCGGGGTCCGTTGACGTGTTAGGCAATCCGCGAACTCAGAACTGACCGCGCCCACAACAATTTTTATACTTTTTTCCGGACCCGCACGGACACGGGTCGTTGCGGCCCACCTTCTTCTCAACGTGAATGGGCGCGCCACCCTTCATTCCAGGTCTCGCACCGCCTTCGCCGCCTCGACTGGTCTGCAACTTCTTCGCCTCCGACTCGGGCAACTGCGCCTCCTTCACCTCCTGCCGCTCCATCTCGGGCAGGAAACCCTTGTTGAGGAACGACACGATTTCTTTGCTGATGCGCTGCAACAACTTGTCGAACAGGTCAAACGATTCCAGCTTGTAAATCAATAACGGATCCTTCTGCTCGTAGGAGGCGTTCTGCACCGACTGCTTCAAATCGTCCATCTCACGGAGATGCTCCTTCCAAGCATTGTCGATCACGGCCAGCGTGATACCCTTCTCAATCGACAATTTGATTTCGTAACCCTTTGTTTCATAGCATTTTTTCAAAGGAGCCACCACATTCAGCATTCGCGTGCCATCCGTAATCTGGAACGCGATGTTCTGGAAACGATGCCCCTCATTCAAATACACGCGGTCGATGACGGGCGAAATGCGCGTGCACAGCTGCTCCATCTTCACCTTGTAATTCTCATAAACCACCGGGAACAACTTGTCGAGCAGCTTGTCGGCGCGGGTTTCCAAGAACTCACCCTCGCCGAATGGCGACTCGCAACCGCAAAGCGTAATCAGGTCGGCGACAAATCCCTGGTAATCGCGGGCATTCCAGTTTTCCTCCACAATGGTGGCGCACACGTCCTCCAACATTTCCGAAATGTCGATGGCCAGCTTGTCGCCGTACAACGCATTGCGGCGCTTACGGTAAATGGTGTCGCGCTGCGAGTTCATCACGTCGTCGTACTCGATCAGGCGCTTACGAATGCCGAAGTTGTTCTCCTCCACCTTCTTCTGGGCACGCTCAATCGACTTCGAAATCATACTGTGCTGAATGACCTCGCCATCCTGCAAACCGATCTTGTCCATCACGTTGGCAATCTTTTCGGAACCGAACAGACGCATCAGGTTGTCTTCCAGAGAGACAAAGAAAAGGGAGCTTCCCGGGTCGCCCTGACGGCCGGAACGTCCACGCAACTGACGGTCCACACGGCGAGAGTCGTGACGCTCAGTGCCGATGATGGCCAATCCGCCCAACTCCTTCACGCCAGGTCCCAGCTTGATATCGGTACCACGGCCCGCCATATTGGTGGCAATGGTGACAGCACCCGGCTGACCGGCCTCCGCCACGATGTCGGCCTCTTTCTTGTGCAACTTGGCGTTCAACACGTTGTGCGCGATGTGACGGCGCGTCAGAATCTGCGACAGCAACTCAGAGGTTTCCACATTGGTGGTACCCACCAATACCGGGCGCCCCTGCTCGTGCAGTTCCAGAATCTTGTCCACCACAGCGGCATATTTCTCGCGCTTGGTCTTATATACCTGGTCTTCCTCGTCGATACGGGCAATCGGACGGTTGGTCTTGATCTGCACCACGTCGAGGTTGTAAATCTTGTCGAACTCGCCGGCCTCCGTGGATGCCGTACCCGTCATACCAGCCAGTTTCTTGTACATTCTAAAGTAATTCTGCAAGGTGATGGTCGCATAGGTCTGCGTGGCGGCCTCCACCTTCACGTTCTCCTTCGCTTCAATGGCCTGGTGCAAGCCATCGGAGTAGCGGCGGCCTTCCATAATACGGCCCGTCTGCTCGTCCACAATCTTCACCTTGTTGTCGATGATGACGTACTCGACATCCTTTTCAAACATCGTGTAGGCCTTGAGCAACTGCGTGACCGTGTGTACACGCTCGGAAGCGACGGCGAACTCGCGGTAGATTTCGGCTTTGCGGGCCGCCTTTTCCTTCGGATCCAGGTCCTCGTGCTCCAGCTTGCTGATCTCGGTTCCCACTTCGGGCAGGATGAACAATTTCGCCTCCTCTGCCGAATGCGAAACCGCCTCGATACCCTTCTCCATAATGTTCACAGAATTGAGTTTCTCCTCAATCACGAAGTTCAAGCCGTACTTGCCGAAGTTCACTTCGCGCATCATCTCCAACTGAGTGCCATTGCAAGCCACATCCACACCCGATGCCTGCTTCAGCATATTCTCCAGACAGTGCTTGCGTTCCAAACTGTTATTGTCGCACTTGCCGATTTCGCCCTGCAACGTGGCGACCAGCTCATCGCGATAGGCGGCCAACGCGGTCTCGTTGGGTTCAGCGCCCATATATCGGTCGAGCAGCACGATATTTTTTCCGACAGCCAAAATGTTGTACAAAGATTTTGCAAATTTTCCGCTGTCTTCGGCTTCACGCGTGTAGGCCAACTGCTCTTTCAAGGAAGCCATCGTGTGGTCGCACTCCTTGCGCAAAGAGGCGGCATCCTTCTTCAGGTTTTCCATCTGATGTCTCTGCGCATCGGCATCCATCTGTTCGATTTCGGAATAGAATTTCCCGATTTCCTCGAATTTCTGATTCAGTTTGTGAACCTTCTCGTTCAATTCATCATCAAGAGGCGTCAAGTCGTTGTCGATGATGAACATATTGCGGTTTTGCTCAGCCATATAGAAGGATTCGGTGCGGAGCAAAATGTTCTTGATACCCTGTTCGCCGAGGAACTTGATGAGGGCCTTGTTTTTCGGGAGGCCGCGCTGGCAACGCAGAAGCAGCTGTGCGCCCAGTTCCTGCGGTTTGATGTCAGGATTCTCAAGCACCAGTTTCTTGGCTTTCGGGAAGATTTCTGTGATGAGGTTTTTCTGAGCGTTATAAAGTTTTTCAACGGTGGGTTTGTACTTGTCGAATTCCTGCTGGTCGCCGCGGGGAGTGGGGCCGGAAATGATGAGCGGCGTACGGGCATCGTCGATCAACACGGAGTCAACCTCATCCACAATGGCGTAATTGTGGGGACGCTGCACCAGTTCCGTCAGGTTGCGGGCCATATTGTCGCGGAGGTAGTCGAAGCCGAACTCGTTGTTGGTTCCGTAGGTCACGTCGGCTTCGTAAGCTTTGCGGCGTGCCTCGGTGTTGGGCTCGTGCTTGTCGATGCAGTCAACGGTGAGCCCGTGGAACTCGTAGAGGAGTCCCATCCACTCGCTATCGCGCTTGGCCAAGTAGTCGTTGACGGTGACGACGTGCACGCCCTTCCCCGGCAGGGCATTCAAATAGACGGGGAGCGTGGCGACGAGGGTCTTACCTTCGCCCGTGGCCATCTCTGCGATCTTGCCTTGGTGCAGCACGGCGCCGCCCATCAGCTGCACATCGAAATGGCACATATCCCACTTGATCATATTGCCGCCCGCCGACCAAGTGTTGTGGTAAAGCGCCTTTCCGTCCACGATTTCCACGCAGTCGCGATAGGCCGCAATATCCATATCCATTTGAGTGGCAGTAACTTCCACGACATCGTTTTCCTTGAAACGGCGCGCGGTCTCCTTCATCACAGCAAAAGCTTCCGGAAGGATATCGTCTAAAACGCTTTGCGTTTTTTTGTAAATCTTCTTGTCGAGCTGGTCAATTTCGCCGTACAAATGCTGTTTGCGATCGAGCTCCATATCGTAATTCTCGTCAATTTCCTGACGAATCTCGGCGAGGCGCGCCTCCTCTTCGTGAATCTCATTATGAATGATTTCTCTGAATTCAATCGTCTTCGCGCGGAGCTCGTCGTTGGAGAGTTTCTGCACATCCTGCCAAGCTTCCAGAACGGCATCCTTAATGGGTTCCAACGCTTTGAGGTCGCGGTCGTATTTGGTACCGAACAGTTTAGTTAAAAAATTTGCCATTTGATTTTTCTAAAGTATTTTATTTCAAAAATTAATATATGCAAAAAAGCGGCTGCAAATTTACGAAAAAATCCGTTTCCATTCATCATAACAATTAGCGAAGAAAAAAGTTTGGAAAACTTTTACGAAGGGGGTTGCTGTGAATGAAAAAAGTTGTATTTTTGCAGCGGGTAAGTCTTATACAATCTGCTCCCTTTCAACTCCCCCAGGGCAGGAATGCAGCAAGGGTACATTGGTTGTAGCGATGTGATATAAGTAGCTTACCCTCTTTTATTTACGATACAATGTTTTTGAAAATATATCCAGAAAATCCAAACCCGCGCGAGATTCAGAAGGCGGTGGATTGCTTGGAAAATGGCGGCATCATCATCTATCCTACTGACACGATTTACGGAATCGGATGCGACATTTTCAAGCAGAAGGCCGTGGAACGCATCACCGAACTGCTGGGCGACAAGAAAAAGAAGTCGGCGATGACCTTCATCTGCTACGACCTGAGCAACCTCTCCGACTACACGAAGCCGCTCGACAACAGCACTTTCAAAGTGATGAAACGCGTGCTGCCCGGTCCCTACACTTTCATTCTGGAAGCCAACAACAAGGTGCCCAAAATCATCCAGAGCCAGAAAAAAACCGTGGGCATACGCGTGCCCGACAACACCATCATCCGCGAAATCGTGCGCCTGCTGGGGCATCCCATCCTCTCCACCTCCGTGAAAGACGACGACGAAGTGGTGGAGTACACCACCGACCCCGAACTGATTTACGAGAAATATGGCGACCGTGTGGATATGGTGATCGATGGCGGCTACGGCGACAACATCCCCTCCACCGTGGTTGACTGCACGGGCGGCTCCATCGAGGTGCTCCGCGAAGGCAAGGGCGACGTCAATCTGTTGTTCTAAATCCTGCGCCGTGTTCAAGAAAATCATCAATACCTTTGGCACGAAATTCCTGAGCGGCATCCTCAATTTCCTTATTGCGGCCATCATTTCGCAAGCGGTAGGCGACGTCGGCAAGGGCGAGCAATCGCTGCTGCTCACCGCCATCACCTTCATCCTGATCTTTTCCGACATCGTGAGCGGAAGCAGTCTGGTCTATCTCGCCCCGAAACACAACTTTTCAAAGCTCATCCTTCCCGCCTACCTCTGGTCGGTGCTGGTTGGCTTGTGCGCGGCCGTCACGGTTCCGCTGTTCGAGCACGACCTTTCAGCGGCCATCGTGCTGCACGTCTGCGCCTTGTCGGCGCTGGCCTCCATCAGTTCCGTCAACGCCAACATCCTGATCGGGCGCGAGCGCGTGCCCGCCGCCAACTATGTCAACCTGTGGCAGCCCGTCGCCCTGCTGGGCACACTTTGCCTTTGCTACTTCCATTTTCATATATTAAACATAAATGCCTACATAATAGCACTTTACGTCGCATACGGAGGCAGCTGGCTGGGCGGGCTTTTTCTATTGCGGAAAGAATTCCGCGGATTCCATTTCCAACCATTCAACGAATACAGGGACGTGTTGAAAGATTTGTTCAAATACGGCTTTCTCAATCAGACAAGCCATTTCGTGCAATTCTTTAATTTACGCTTAAGTTATTATTTATTAGCCGCTTACATTGACAAAGGAAGCACTGGTGTCTTTTCCAATGCCGTGTCGCTGGCAGAAGCCATCTGGATTATCAGCCGCAGCATTGCCCTGGTGCAGTACGCCCGCATTGCGAACGCACAAGACGAGCAATATTCGCAGAAACTCACGCTCCACTTAGGCAAGGCCTGCTTTCTGATTTCCGCGGCGGCCGTGCTGCTACTAGCCTGTATTCCAAGCAGTTTCTACATTTGGTTTTTCGGTCCCGAATTTGCGGAGATTCCCTACCTCATCTGGATTCTGGCGCCAGGAACGCTGTTTTACAGCTTCTACCTCATTTTCGGACATTATTTTTCCGGCAGCGGACGCTACCAGATGAACACTTACGGGGCGATGTTCGGGATGCTGTTCACATTCGCGCTGGGATTCACGCTGGTGCCACGCCTCGGCATTTACGGGGCGGCCATCACAACCACCTGCGCCAATGCCGCCAACGCGGCCTTTATGATCACTTTCTTCCTGCGGCGCACGCATTTTTCGCTGCGCGAATGCCTCATCTCGGCAAAAGATATCCGCTGCTATTCCCAACTGGCCAAAGAATATCTGCAACGGAATTTCACTTCCAAACCATCGAAAGAAATTGAAAAATAACAATTTAGAGAAAAACTGGGCAGGACATCTGGCGGCGCTGGCCGTTTACGTCATTTTCGGCATCAATCCGAACTGCTCCAAAGTCGTAGTGCCACAGTACCTCACTCCGGAAGTGTTCACGGCGGTGCGAATGCTTTTCGGGATGGCGGCTTTCTGGCTGCTCTCGCTTTTCACTCCGAAGGAAAAGGTGGAGAAAGGCGACCGCAAACTGTTTTTCTGGGGAGCCATCATCCTTGCGGGCACGCTGTTGGCGTTCGGCGAGGCATTCCGCTACACCTCGCCCTGTTATGTATCGCTGATTTCCGCCACCAGTCCGCTACTCGTGATGCTAATGGCGGCGCTATTCCTGAAGGAGCCCATCTCGTGGCGCAAGTCGGCGGGAGTGATGGTGGGCATTTGCGGCGCGCTCTGCATTGTGCTTTTCTCCTGGAAAATCGATGCCAACGCAACGCCCATCGGGCTCACACTCTGCTTCGTGAACATTCTTTTCTATGCTGGATATCTGCTTATAACACGCACAATATCAAAGAAATACAATCCCATTACAATGATGAAGTGGATGTTTTCAATTGGAAGTGTGATATGCGTGGCGTGGGCGATGCGCGGCTTTTCGACCGAACAAAATCCGATGCTCTGCGGACAGGCGCCGGCCGCGGCGTACCTCAATCTGCTCACGGTGCTGATTTTTGCGACGGTGGTTTCTTACTTCCTGCTGCCACTGTCGTTGCGCTCACTGCGCCCCACCACGGTGAGTATGTACAGCAACCTGCAACCCGTGGTGACGGCCTGCGTCGCCATCGCGATGGGACAGGATATTTTCACCTGGAACAAACCCGTGGCGCTGATCCTCATTCTCATCGGCGTCTATCTCGTGACGGGCAGCCGGGGGAAAGAGGGGTGAGAGGTAAATTTCTCATACGAAGGATTGTGCAATGTGCAATGTGCAATGTGCAATGTGCAATGAACAATGTGCAATGTGCAATGAACAATGTGCAATGTGCAATGAGCAATGAGCAATTAATCATTCATCATTACTCATTCATCATTACTCATTGAGCATTCATAATGTCCTCGAAGGGAGAAAGTTTCGGCTGCGCGGAAAACGGGAAAACGGTCAACCTTCACGAAAAAGACCGACCGTTTTCAAGAGCACCGTTTCAACGGATATTACAGCGCGTCGTATTTAGCGAGGAGCTCGATGGTCATATTCTTGAACATCTCCGCCACGGCGGCAAAATCCATATTCAGGTCCTTGCTTAGTCCGACCAACTCCTTGAAAATGGCGACATTGTACCACTGGAGGCACTGGAAAGCGCGATGGAAATACAGCCGCTGGTACTCTTCCTTCGTGGGTTCGTGGCCAACGTATGCTGCCAGCAGCGACAAGGCCTTATCCAAACCCGCATTGCCGTAGCAAGCGATGTCGTAAAACGGGTCGTTCATTCCAGCGAACTCCCAGTCGAGCACGTACAGCTTATCGCCCGCAATAACGAGGTTGGTGGGCTGGTAGTCGCAATGACAGGGGACGAGCTTCACCTGCCGGTAAAGCTGCCGCATATCGTCCAATCGCTGGCGCAAAGCCAGATAATCGGCGGGATGGACGTAGCCGCGGTCGGTGCAATAGCGCTCATACTCGGACAAACGGCCAAACGGATCGTAATCCTTGAGCTGCAAATCGCTGCCGTGAAGTTTTCTTAACGCACTGACCGACAACTCGTTGTACGATACAACATCGGTATCCGACATAACGGTTCCCTCCACATATTCCGCAAGTTTCTCGCCCGACAGGATTTCGACATAATAGGTGACATTATTCAGGCCGAGTGAATCCACCTTGCGAATGTTGGCGTACTCGTTCTCGCGGTCCACAAAATATTCGGCACATTTCCCCGGCACGCGGTAAGTATATGATTTTCCACCCGATTCCACCACATAAGTGTAGTTGCTCATTCCGCCCTCAAGACGTTTCACGATGCGCGCATCTTGCTGATGCAGAAGCGCATTCACTCGCATTACGATATACTCTTCAACATTCATTTTTTTATTTTTTTTGCAGCGGCAAAAATACGAAATTATGCAAAAATAATGTATCTTTGCAAGTTCAATTTCATTAAAAAAATCTTCTTAAAAAACATTCACTATGAAAAAAATAGCAGGCATTATTTTTATCATAACCTCTTTATTATTAACTTCTTACAATACATCTGCGCAATCCTCCGTCGCCATTGGCATCAAGGCGGGTGTGAACTTCAGCAACTACATTAAGAAAAGCACGATGAAACCGGGAGGCGAGGCAGGAATTTTCTTCCGTTTCGGACGCAACTTCTATTTCGAACCCAACGTGATGTACTCATTCCGGAGCACCAATTTCAAAGACCTGAAAGAAGAAATCCAAGAGAGTTTCGAGGTGGGACAGCATTTCATTGACGTACCGCTGCTGCTCGGATACAAGATCGTGCAGTTCAGCAACTTCGACTTCCGCGTCTTCCTCGGACCGCGCGTGGGCTTCCGTCTGGGCAGCGACTACAGCGACTGGGACAATATGGTGGGCTATGCCCAGTGGGGCGGCCAGGCGGGCATCGGCATCGACTTCTGGCGCTTCACCCTCGATGTCAAATACGACTTCTCCGCCAGCAAGTTCAAGCAATTCGATGAGAAAACCTTCTGGAAACAGAACCTGATCAACGTCAACCTGGGATTCAAGTTCAAGAAATAGACTTGAGACTTGAGACTTATGACTTGGACTTATGACTTGAGACTTACGACTTGAGACTTACGACTTAAAATTGGAATCTATTCTTTAAAATCAGAATTCACAAAACACAAAACGAAGTTCACAAAATCAATATCATCTCGTTTCGTTCGTCAATTCAACACCTCAACAATTCAACACCTCAACAATATGGACCTTTCCGTTATCATACCGCTTTACAACGAAGAAGAATCTTTGCCGGAACTGGCCGCTTGGATTACCCGTGTGGTGACCGAGCACGGGCTGTCTTACGAAATCATTATGGTGGACGATGGCTCTACCGACAAATCCTGGCAGATGGTTGAACAACTTCACGAAACCAATCCCAACGTCAAGGGCATCAAGTTCAGAACCAATTATGGCAAGTCGGCCGCTTTGAACACCGCTTTTGCGGCCTGCAACGGAAATGTTGTCATCACGATGGATGCCGACCTTCAGGATAGCCCCGACGAGATTCCGGAATTGTACCAGATGATTACGGAGGAGGGCTACGACGTGGTTTCGGGCTGGAAGAAAAAACGTTACGACAATGTTCTGCTCAAGAATATCCCATCAAAATTGTTTAACTGGACTACCCAGCGCGTGTCGGGCATCAAACTCCACGATTTCAATTGCGGTTTGAAGGCCTACCGTCAGGAAGTGGTCAAGAACATAGAAATCTACAGCGAGATGCACCGCTATATCCCCGTCATCGCTAAGTGGGCCGGTTTTACAAAGATTGGCGAGAAGGTGGTCCATCACCAGAAAAGAAAGTACGGCGTGTCGAAGTTCGGCTGGAACCGCTTCGTGAATGGTTATCTCGACCTGATGACGCTTTCGTTCACCAAAAAATTCAAAAAGCAGCCGATGCATTTCTTCGGTTTGTGGGGAAGTCTCTCTTTCTTGTTGGGTATCTTAATTGTTATCATAATGATAATTAAGAAATTAGTGCTGCAACACAGCGGCGAGGTCTTCCGTCAGGTAACTGAGCAGCCACTGTTTTATCTCGCCTTGCTTGCTGTGATTTTGGGCGTTCAGCTGTTTCTGGCGGGTTTCCTCGGCGAACTGATTTCGGGCGCCGACCGCAATCGTAACAAATATTTGATTGAGAAAACGATAGATTAAACAGACTCGTTATGTCAGGTTATCTTTATAGGGATGTTAACAAAGTAACTACCAGTATTTTGCAGCGAATGCGCAACGAGAACGAGAAAATTGCGATGCTCACTGCTTACGATTATTCTTTGGCCAAATTGCTTGATATGGCCAAAATCGATGTCATCTTGGTCGGCGATTCCGCGGCCAATGTGATGGATGGTTACAAAACCACGTTGCCCATCACGCTCGACGAGATGATTTACCACGCTTCGTCGGTCGTGCGCGCCGTTGAACGCGCCTTCGTCGTCGTGGATATGCCCTTCGGAACCTATCAGGGCAATTCCAAGGAGGCATTGCACTCCGCCATCCGCATTATGAAGGAGTCGGGCGCCGATGCAGTGAAAATGGAAGGCGGTGAAGAAATCCGCGAGTCAATCGAGCGTATTATTTGCGCTGGCATTCCCGTGATGGGGCATCTCGGACTCACTCCTCAGTCAATCAATAAGTTCGGCACTTATGCGGTGCGCGCTACCGAAACGGCTGAGGCGGAAAAACTCTTGCACGATGCTGTCCAACTTGAGAAATATGGTTGCTTCGCCATCGTTCTGGAGAAGATTCCTGCGGAGGTCGCAAAAGCCGTTACGGAGGCAGTCAGCATCCCCACTATCGGGATCGGAGCCGGCAATTCCACCAGTGGACAGGTGCTCGTGCTTCACGATATGCTTGGTATCACGCAGCAGTTCTCTCCGCGTTTTCTGCGCCGCTACCACAATCTGAGCGAGGAAATCATTCGCGCCGTAGGCAATTATATCGAGGATGTGAAGAATGTGGACTTCCCCAACGAAAAGGAACAGTACTAATGGAGTTCTCCGATAGGATTCTTTACGAAGACAATCACCTCATCATTGTCAATAAGCTGGCAGGTGAAATCGTGCAAGGCGACAAGACAGGTGACGAACCTTTAGTAGAGATTGTAAAACGTTATTTGAAAGATACTTACAATAAGCCGGGAAACGTTTTCTGTGGCTTGGTTCATCGTATTGACCGCCCTGTGAGTGGTGCTGTCATTTTTGCTAAAACCTCTAAAGCGCTGACGCGAATGAACGAGATTGTGAAGAACCGGCTGATTTCCAAAACCTATCTCGCGTTGGTGGAACAGCCACCCGCCATTCCCGAACAGCACCTCACCGATTTCCTTTACCGCAACGAGAAATTAAACAAAACGTTTGTTTCACATTTTGTAAAGAAAGACTATGTGAAAGCGGAACTGTCTTACAGGATTGTCAGACAATTGCAGCACTACACTTTGCTGGAAGTGGAACTTTACACGGGGCGCCACCATCAGATCCGGGCGCAGTTGGCCGCCAATGGCACTGTCATCAAAGGAGACCTTAAATATGGTGCGAAGCGCTCAAACAGAGATGGTTCCATCTCGCTCCATTCGTATCGCGTAGCGTTCAAACATCCCGTAACGCACGCCGAAATAACTGTCACCGCGCCATTGAGCGGCGAGATGAAACAGATTTGTGAAAGCGGGGAGTAGGAATGCCGCTATTGATGCATCAAATCTTCGATTTCTTCTATTTCTATTGGCATATCCGGCATCAGATTGATGGGCGTTTCGCCTACCACCACGTCGGTTTCCAAACGTACACCAATACCTTCTTCTGCAACGTAGATCCCCGGCTCACAACTTAATACCATTCCCGGCTGGAACGTCCAGTCGCGCTGCCCCACATCGTGAACGTCCAGTCCAATGAAATGCGATGTGTTGTGCATATAGTATTTCTTGAACAGGGGGTGTGACGGATCCTGCTTCTTGATGTCTTCCCATTTCAACAGCCCCAAGCGCACCAGCTCTTCTTCCATTCTTTTGAATACGAAGTCGTTGATTTTGTGGATGGTCATACCTGGCTTAAACAGGGGGATGGTCTCCTTGTAAATGGCGAGCACGCTCTGGTAGATTTCCTTTTGGCGAGGTGTGAAGCGGCCGTTCACGGGAATGGTGCGGGTGGCGTCGCCGGCGTAGTTGGCGTATTCAGCGCCAAAATCCATCAGCAATAGGTCGCCGTCGTTCATTATTTTGTCATTCTTGATATAATGAAGGATGCAGGTGTCGTCGCCCGAAGCCACGATGGGGGCGAAAGAATGCCCGGTGGCTCCGTTGAGCAGCATCTCGTAAGTCAGCTCGGCTTCGATTTCATATTCGTATTTGCCTGGCTTGACGGCTTTTGCCGCGCGGTTGAATGCCTTCACCGTGATGTCGCAGGCGTGCTTCAGCGTGTCGAGTTCTACCGCCGACTTCATTGCGCGCAGCGGATAGAGGATGGGTGCCAGCCGGCGATAAGTGTGCAGCGGGTACTCCTCGATGAGCTGCTTCGCAAAGCGGTGCTCCCTCGTGATGGGTTCCCATCTCAGACGCGGATTTTCCGGCAGGTGAAGATAGACATTCTGCGAATTCACCATCAGGTTCTGTAAAACATCAAAAAAGTCATCCGTGAACATAACGTTTTGTATGCCTGATATTTGGGAGGCCTGCTCCTTGCTGAAGCGATGCCCGAACCACACCACCATCTCTGGACTCGGATTCTTGATGAACAGAATCTCGCGGTAGGCCGGGTCGGGATGCCACGGCGCCAGCGTCAGGTAGGTCTCCTCCTGGTCAATGCCCGTCAGATAAAGCATTTCCGAGTTCTGGCGGAAAGGCATCGTCGTGTCGCCGCAACGCGGAAATTCCGTGTTGGATGTGAGAATGACCAGCGAGTTCGGCTCGATTTCGCCAATGACGTTCTTTCTGTTCTGAATGTAAAATTGAGAATCCAAAGGCCTGTATTTCATAACTTTTTCAATTTTTAATGATTTAAATATCGGTTTGCAAAGATACGATTTTTGTGGAAACGACAAAACGGTTGGCGACAAAACTTCCCCCTTCAACCCAATTCAACCGTTTAACCGAATTCCCTTCGTCCCTTAACCCCTTCGTCCCTTAACCCAAATTAACCGTTTAACCGATTTTAACCGTTTAACCGATTTTAACCGTTTAACCGTTTAACCGAGAAATCCATTCACCGCTTCCACGAATTCCAGCGCGTCCTTCGTGTAGCCGTCGGCTTTGATCTCGTCGGCCAGCGATTGCGTGAGTACGGCGCCGCCAACAAAAATGGGAGTCTTCACGCCGTTTTCTTTCAGAAAGACAATGGTTTCTTCCATCGAGAGCACGGTGGTCGTCATCAGTGCGCTCAGTCCGATTACAATAGGGGAGTGCTGCCGCGCCGCCTCCAGTATGGTCTCCTTGGCCGTGTCGCGTCCCAGATCCACCACTTTGAATCCGTATGATTCGAAAATCACTTTCACAATGTTCTTGCCGATGTCGTGCACGTCGCCTTTCACGGTTGCCAAAACCACTGTCCCCTTCGTATTCTCGCCCTGAGTGAAACGCTCTTTCAGCACGCCGAAGGCGTCTTTGCACGCCTCGGATGCGGCAATGAGCTGCGGCAGGAAAATGCGCTGCTTCTCAAAGTCGGCTCCCACCTGGTTCAGCGTGGGAATCAGAGTCTCGTTGATGATGGTCATAGGGGCATCGGTCTGTAGTGCCGCGTGCGTCAGCGCCACGCTCTCCTCGCGCAGCCCGCGGCGAACGGCCTCGCCCAGACCGAGCGTGCTGGCCACGGGCGTCGCGGGCTCGGTAGCCACCGACTTCTCCACGAAGTTGTCAAGGTCGGCCGCATTGCCGCGCAACGCGTTGAATGCTAGTATGGTATTGGTCATCACCGCGTTGCAGGGATTGATGATGGGCATCGTGAGCCCGCACTCCAAGGCCATCGCCAGGAAGGTGCTGTTGATGAGCTCGCGGTTCGGCATCCCGAAGCTCACGTTGGAGACGCCCAGCGCGGTGGGAACGCCAAGCTCTTTGCGTACCATTCTCAGCGCCCGCAAGGTCTCCTTCACCAACTCCTGCTGCGCACTGCACGTCAGCGTCAGCGTGTCCATCATCAGTCGGTGGCGCGGAATGCCGTGCTTTTCCGCCCCGTCGGCAATGCGGCGCGCAATCGCGAGCCGCTCCTCCGCCGTCTGAGGTATCCCGCTGTCATCCATCGTGAGCCCCAGCACCACGGCGCCGTATTTCTTCGCAATCGGGAAAATCCGCGCCATACTGTCGGCGTTCCCGTTCACCGAGTTGATGAGCGGAACCCCGTTGTAGTAGCGGCAGCCCACCTCAATCGCCTCAGGATTCGATGAGTCAATCTGCAACGGCAGACTCGTGATCTCGCCCAGCCGAGTGACCACGTTTTTCATATTCGCCACGTCGTCGGTCTTCGGAACGCCCAGGTTCACGTCGAGCAGGTGTGCGCCCGCCTCTTCCTGCTTGATGGCTTCCTTGAAAATGTAGTCGATGTCACCATTGATGATGGCTTCCTTCAGTTTCTTTTTCCCCGTCGGGTTGATGCGCTCGCCGCAAATGCGCACGCCGTCCATCTCCACCAGTCGCGTGGCGGAAGTGATCACCGTCCCCCGTTGGATTCCGCGGCTCGCAACGGCTTTCCCCTTGTTCACCGCAATGGCGCGGATGAAGTCGGGATTGGTGCCGCAGCAGCCGCCCAGTATCGCAACCCCTTTTTGCTGGAAGTACGACATCACACGGGCGAACTCGTCAGCCGAGAGCTGATAGGTCGCCTTCCCGTTTTTCAGGGTGGGGAGGCCTCGGTTCGGCTGCACCAGCACCGGCTTGTCGCTGTATTTCAGCAGCTCTTCCACAATCGGCCGCAGGTCGTTCGGCCCCAGCGAGCAGTTCACGCCAATCGCGTCGGCTCCCATATTCGACATCAGCTCCGCCATAATCCGCGGCGACGTGCCCGTGAGCGTGTGCCCCGTCGCGTCAAAGGTCATCGTGGTGAAAACCGGTTTGTCACAGTTCTCCTTCACCGCCAGCAGCGCGCATTTCAGTTCGTACAGGTCGGAAAAGGTTTCCAGGATGAACCCGTCCACCAGGTCGCGCGCCGTCACTACCATCTCCTTGAAACTTTCGTATGCCTCGTCGAAAGTGAGCTCGCCCATCGGGTACAGCATTTTGCCCAGCGGCCCGATGTCCATCATCACAAATTGACCGTTGCTGTGCCGTCTGGCCAGCGCTATGGCACTTTCAATCACGGCTTTGCGGTCTTCGTCGGGCATCTTCACACGGTTCGCACCGAAGGTGTTCGTCGTGATGAAATCGCAGCCCGCCTCAATGTACGCACGGTGAATGTCCGCAATCTGGTCCGGATTCGTAATGTTCAGCAGCTCAGGCGTTTTCGACATAATTCCGCGTTTTTCCAGCTCGGTGCCGAACGCGCCGTCGAAAATCATTACTTCTTTTCCTAATCTTTTCATATCTTAATGTTTTTTAATTTTCGTTCTCGCTTTTTCAATCCGATTTTGAAAAATATCGTTTCGTTTGCTTTTTTTATTTGGGCGTTCCGGCTCCCGCTGGTCGCCGTCGGGCTTTCCGCACTAATTTCGCTCATCGCCCTGCCAGCCCATTCCGCCCCCTCGTTCTTCCTTCCCCTTGATCGCATCTTGGCACAGTCGCATAATCGTATCACCGTGTCACGCGTATCCGTATGGCCGATTCCCCCTCCCTTTCGCCCTTTCGTCCCGTCCACCGGATTCCGCTCATAAATGTGCTCCAATCCCTAACGCGCTGCGCCAGCCGGCTCGCTCTCCCTTCGGTAGCACGTCGTCCCCTTTTCCCTGAATGCGCATTCCCCGTTCAGGACGCAGTCCGCGCAACTTTTTCGCGCCGCCGCGCCTATCTTGATGATGCCCGTCATCGATTTCGCTGGCACCATCAGTCCGGAATCAAGGAAGGTGATTCCCAGCTCGTCGGCGTGTAGCAGCGTGGCGATTTCGCGGTTGTCGGTCAGCGGCGTGCCACCGTAGCCGGGACAGAAGCGGAAGCCCCTCACCGGGTAGGGGAGCGAGGCCTCGAAAGCGTCGGCTTCCGTTTCAAGGTACGCGCTCGCCACCGCATCGAAAACCACCGCGTAACTCATATCGCTCACCTGAAGTCGCTTCAGCCGACTGTCGATGCCGATGCCCAAAGTGGTGGCGCAGAGCAGATACCCCTCCGCCTTTCCCAGATAGTTGGAATACGCCGGATTTCTCAGCATAAAATCTTGTCGCTGAGTGTAGAACGCGTGCCTGTAGCGGAATCGGGCGATGGCTCGCACTTCTTCGTAGGCCGTCCCGATTTTCGCAACGATCTCCTTGTCGGGAACCTGTTCAGCACTCATTCCCAAATACTTGCAGCTGATTGAGAGGATTTTTTGCATAACTGCTTGCGCTAACGCAACTCTTTTTCAATCACGTTCTGTATTCGTTGGTAAATCTCGCAGGCGGTGCGCGGATTGTTCATCGTGTAGATGTGGATGCCGTCGGCATCGTTGGCAAGCAATTCCAGTATCTGGTTGACGCTGTATGCGATGCCGATCTCTTGCATCGCCTTCTTGTCGTCGTGGAAACGGTCGAACAGCATTCGGAGCTCGAAGGGGATGGTCGCCCCCGCCATATTCATAATCTTGTTGAACAGACTGGCGTTGGTCAGCGGCATAATGCCCGCGATGATGGGCACCGTGATGCCCATTTTCTTTGCGGCGCGCAGCAGCCGGTAATAGTAATTGTTGTCGTAGAAAAGTTGCGTCACGAAGAATTCGGCACCCATATCCTGCTTGATTTTCAGGTTGGCGAGGTCGTCGTACAGACTTTCGCATTCGATGTGGCCTTCCGGATAGCAGGCGCCCGCGAGGCAGAAGTTGTGCTGTTTCCGCAAGTGGCTCATCAGCTCGGAGGCGTGGCGGAAGGTCTTGAGGTAGTCGCCGCAGAAGTCGGCGGGGCGGTCGCCGCGGAGTGCCAGCACGTTCTCCAGTTGCTGCGCTTCAAGGGTCTCGGCCAGACGGTCCACCTCCGCTTCGTCAAGGGCTCCGCAGGTGAGATGAACCAGCGGCTCAGCCGAAGTGTTGCGCTTGATGTAACTCGCAATGTTGATGGTGTCCTGACTGTAATCTCCTGACGATTTGAAGGTTACGCTGATGAAGTCGGGGCGCAGCTGTTGCAGCTCGTCAATGGTCTTGTAAAGGTCTGTTACGGAACTGTTTTTCGGATTGGGCGGGAAAACCTCCAAAGAGAAAGTCTTTTTCTGGCGCAGAATGTCGCTGATTCTCATAATTCGCTGATTTTGATTCAATAAAATACTGGTAAAAATTCGATAATAACCAGAACACTGTTCTGGCGGTGCAAAATTACAATTTTTTTCAGAATTATCCCTTTTAGTCTTGTTGATTTGTACGCTGAAAATTTTAGAATCTTCCGATAATGGAAATTATGAGACGTGGAAACGGTTAACGTCGGTTAAACGGTTAATGGGACGAATGGACGAATGGTGGAATGGTG
>JAZQOJ010000192.1:0-2622 GCA_045627805.1 Bacteroidales bacterium | reverse complement strand
ACGACATGGCTACGATCCGACTTCATCACCGACATTTCCGCAGTTCCCTTCCCCCCCACCTTGTAAACCAGTGAGAAAGCACCTTCGGAAGCGTCGGCAACCGAAAAAGGCCGGCGCAAATAGCAACCGGGCTCCGACACCACCACAAAAGTGCCAGGACGCAATGGTGCCACCTCGCCGCGCAAGTCCATCCGGAAAACATCCTGAGCCACTTTCTTGTTGCTAACTACTTCAAAAACAGCCATCTTCTTATCACAATTGATTATTTGAAAAGAAAATCATCAAACACAACTTTGCCTTTATACATTGTGAACACACACTTTCCCTTCACCTGCCATCCCTGATAAGGTGTCGCCTTCCCTTTTGATACAAAATTATGATAATCAATCACATACGCGTCTTCCAAATCAAAAATCGCAAGGTCGGCGGAAACGCCTTCTTTCATTTCGCCACCGATTTGAAAAATCCGCCTCGGGTTTGTCACCAGCAGATTCAGCAACTGCGTCAGCGAGAGGATACCTGGCAGAACGAGTTTCGTGTACAGCACAGGGAAAGCGGTTTCCAGCCCCACGATTCCAAAGGGGCTCTCGCGCAATCCGCGACTCTTCTCCTCCGACGAGTGGGGTGCGTGGTCGGTCGCAATCACATCAATGGTGCCGTCGAGAAGGCCCTCGAGCAGTGCGGCGCGGTCGTTGGCACTGCGCAAGGGCGGATTCATCTTGAATCGCCCGTCTTCCTGCAAATCCTCGTCGCACAAGGTCAGGTAGTGAGGCGCCGTTTCACACGTCACGCGCGCGCCCCATCGCTTGTACTGTCGCACCAGCACGATGCTTTCGCGCGTTGACAGATGGCACGCGTGATACCGGCAGCCCGTCTTGAGCGCCAAATCCAGGTCGCGTTCCAACTGCTTCCACTCACTTTCCGAACTGATGCCCCGATGCCCGTGCTGGCGCGCATACGCTCCATCGTGTATGTAACCGCCATTCAGCAAACTGTTGTCCTCGCAATGAGCAGTCACCACAACATCTTCTTTCACAGCCATTTGCATCAATTCACTCATCAGACTTTCAGACTGGATTCCGCTGCCATCGTCGGAAAAGCCGACGGCGGACGATTTCAGTCGGGCCATATCAACGGGGTGTTTTCCCTTACGGCCGACGGTGAGCGTGGCATACGGGAGCACCTGAATCACAGCCGACTCTCGAATCCTATCCTGCTCAATAGCAAGGTTTTCCGCGCTATCGGGAGCGGGCGTAAGGTTGGGCATCGCACACACGGAGGTGTAACCGCCGCGGGCCGCCGCCATCGAGCCCGTTTCAATGGTTTCCTTGTACTCCTGCCCCGGCTCGCGGAAATGCACGTGCAAATCGCACAAACCGTAAGTCAGCAGTTTTCCCTCCGCATCCATCACAATAGCGTCGGAAATCTCGCCAATGTGCGGCGCAATCTGAGCCAAGCAGCCATCCGCCACCAACACATCCTCGCGAACAAGCTGGCCTCCAGCGAACACGGTGGCGTTGCGAATCAGGTATTTATCAATATTTCGTATGCGCATATAAAAAAAAATGGCTTGAAAAAATCAAGCCGCCAAAAGTTCAAAAATAAAAAAACAATTACATTCGTGAAGCAGGTTCACATCTGGGAGAAACGTGATGAGGTGATTTGTTTTCATATCGGTGGCAAAAATACAATAAATATCCATAAAAGTTTTTACCTGCCCGAAAAATTTTTTTCAACAGCTTTTTCAACCGAAATCGCCCTCTTTCCTCTTGTAAATGCAGCAATGTTTAGTGTGCGAGATGTTCCTGACAATGGTTAAACGGTTATGTGGTAAATGGCGAAGTGGACGAATGGTGGAATGCCGCCTTTGGCGTGATATAGGAAATGCGCAGGAAATTTCATTCTCGCCATTCTCGCCATTCTCGTCGTTCTCGCCATTCTCGTCGTTCTCGTCATTCTCGCCATTCATACCGACCTCGACCTCCATCCTTTGACCATTCAACCTTTCAACCTGCGTTTTTTTTGCAGTTCCAAAATGTTTAGCGGATCGCAAAAAAAAAACGAGGCACTAAGGCCTCGTTTGGGTATGGATTGGAAAAGACTTTATTTTTCCGGATTGAGGAAAGGATAGCCGTAATCGGTTGCGGGAACGAAGGTTTCCTTGATGCAACGCGGGCTGATCCAGCGGTAGAGGTTGAGAGCGCTGCCTGCCTTGTCGTTGGTGCCGGAAGCACGGGCTCCACCAAACGGCTGGCAACCGACAACGGCGCCGGTCGGCTTGTCGTTGATGTAGAAATTGCCGGCGGCGTGGCGCAGAATCTGTTCTGCTTGTTCGATAGCGTAACGGTCGGTAGCGAAGATGGAACCGGTAAGTGCATACGGAGAGGTTTCGTCGCAGAGTTTCAAGGTCTTTTCGTACTGTGCGTCCGGATAGACGTAAACCGTGATGACGGGTCCGAAGATTTCCTCGCGGATGGATTCGTAGTCGGGAGTCTTGGCCACGATGATGGTGGGTTCAACGAAGTAGCCCACGCTCTTGGCGCACTTGCCGCCAAGCACAACTTCCGCCTCCTTCGACTTCTTGGCACGCTTGATGTACCCCTCCGTAATGTAGAAAGAATT
>JAZQOJ010000191.1:0-4323 GCA_045627805.1 Bacteroidales bacterium | reverse complement strand
CACCCCACATCGCGGACTTCGTCCTTATGTGGGGTTATAGATGTCACATCCTTCCCGGATGTGACTACGGCGCAACAACTTCATTGTGAAAAACGATTGATGGCCGCAGCCAGCACGTTTTCACTATTGTTATTTCATTATAAAACAGCAAGAAAAAGAAGAATTTCCTGATAATTTCCTTGAAATTTCAAGGAAATTTCCTCTATCACGCCGCAGACGGCATTCGTCCATTCCACCATTCGTCCCTTCGTCCATTCATCCCATTAACCGTTTAACCGACGTTAACCGTTTCCACGTCTCACAATTCCCCCCTATCGGAAGGACCTAAATTTTCAGCGTATCAATCAGCGAGACAAAAAGGGATAATTCCGATAAAATTTGAAAGGGAATCCGCATTTTATCAATAAGCGCTTCAAACTACCATTTTTTCAAAATCAAACAGCCGATATCGCACTGAAGGCAGCGTTTTGGCGTGCAGAAATAGCGGTGCAGTTCCAGAATGGCCTGCGAGTCAAGAGCATTGCGCAAAGGGAATCCCGCATCCGCATACTGGCGGATGATGCAGTTGCGCTCCGGCTCCCGACTTTCAGCCAAGGCGAGCGCCTCCTGCTTTGCCGCATCGTCGCCATAAAACGTCGCGTGCGCCAAACGAATCGGGACCACCGAGTTGATAATCAGCAAGTCAACGGTCTGCCGCCCCAGTTTGCACGAATGCGCGGGGCTGTCACGGCCGAACTGTCGGTGCGTCTTCCAGTAGGGATGCGGCTCAAAGTCCACCATATTCTCCAACACCGCGACATCTTTCGCGTGCAAGATCTGCTCAATGATGTCGGGAATGCGGTACAGGCACTCGCTCAGCTGCGCCAGCCGAACACAAGGGAAATTCTGTGGCCTCAGCCGAAGCATATTCCACACCTTACGAGGAATCGGTGTCAACTGGTACTTGTACTGTAAATAATGGTACTCCGCCTGCAAACGGGTGAAATAGTCGTCAGACTTCGCCTCTTCCCTATCGTCGTCAAGCATCCCCGCCTGTCCGAAAACCAGTGCGTAAATCTGGAGCCGCGAATCCTTGTGCCGCAGCACCCACTTGTACGGAAGACTTTTCGACAGAAGTTCAAAAGCGGCCGCATTCGCGCGGAAGCCGAAATTCACCACAAAGTGTCGGAAAACCGTCTCACGCCAGTCTTCCTGACTCTGGTGCAGGATGGCGAACACCTCCTCTTGCCGCCGCTCAAGCCGTCCTACCGCCACCCGCGTGAGCCACTCAGCGAACTGCAACGAACTGACCTCCGACAGCGCATTCCGACAAGGCAACAAGTCGGGACTGCGCGACAACTTCTCGTACTCAGCTATCAATTCGGGCGAGATATAGTTTTTCAACTCCAACGTCGGACACGCCACTCCAATATCCATATCGTGCTGATACACAACGTGAAGGATGATGCTATGATACTTCGGATCGTGCTGGTGACCGTGCTTCAGCCAGTCGGAAGTGTAAACGTGAATCTCCACATCGCCCACCCAAGTGATGTCATCAATTTTCATTACGGCCTGCTTGAAGTCAGGACCAGCATCCTGATGCGGGAAACCCGTATGAACCAGCGAGATAGAACGCCGGTCAGTAGTTTGCAAATTAAGCTGGGAGAAGATTTTATTTTTCCAAAAATAATGCAGCAACATCTCATTCATAGCAAAAGCAGATTAAATAGTTTTACGAGATTTATTTAGAAAACAAGTATTGCAAAGATATAGTCATTCGAAGCGAATTCGCCTATTGTTGATAACTTTTTATTTAATTATCAATCAAATATTTACAAAAGATTTTTTAACAAATCATTCATAAAAGAACACACTGTTCCCGTTTTTTTGGAAGAAAATCAGACGAAAGCCACAAAAACAGTGCGCTTCCCCTGGTGAGTGGCGAGGTTGAGGGCTCGGCCAGTATGAAAGAAAATTTCCTCAGGATTTCCGGTTTCAAAGCGCAGGAAAACAAAAGCGGACCACTTTAGAGCGGCCCGCCTATGAAAAGCTGTTGGAATCCTTACTTGATGAGGAACGGGAACTTGTCGAAGTTCTTCAAAGCGATGCCGGTACCACGGGCAACGGCCTTCAAAGGATTGTCGGCGATGTGCACGGGGAGGTGTGTCACGGCGGAGATACGCTTGTCCAATCCGCGCAGCAAAGCGCCACCACCCGCAATGTAAATACCGTTCTTCAAGATGTCGGCGGAAGATTCCGGCGGCGTGCTTTCCAGCGCGCTCAGGATGGCGCCCTCGATTTCGGAGATGGAATGGTCGAGAGCCACAGCGATCTCGCGATAGTTGACCTTCACGGCAATCGGGATGCCCTGCACCAGGTCGCGACCGCGCACCTCGTAATCTTCGGGCGGATTTTCCAAATCCTCGATTGCGGAACCGACGTTGATTTTGATTTGCTCAGCAGTTGATTCACCAATGGCGATGTTGTGCTTGCGGCGCATATAGTCAATGATGTTGTCGTTGAACTCATCGCCTGCGATCTGGCTGGAACGACTCGTCACGATGCCGCCCAAAGCCAAGACGGCCACTTCGCTCGTGCCGCCACCGATGTCGATGACCATATTTCCGTTCGGGCTTAGCACGTCCAAACCAATACCGATTGCGGCAGCCATCGGCTCATAAATCATACGAACTTCCTTAGCGCCAGCTTGTTCGGCGGAGTCGCGCACAGCGCGTTCCTCCACTTCCGTGATGCCGGAAGGAATGCAGATCACCATCTTCAATGAGGGCGGAAACAGGTACCCTTTCGTCCCCGTCATCTTGATAAACTCTTTCAGCATCATCTCCGTGTTCTTGAAATCGGCAATAACACCATCTTTCAAAGGACGGATCGTCTGAATATTACCGTGCGTTTTGCCGTGCATCATCAATGCTTTCTTGCCCACAGCCATAATCTGGCCACTGCTTCGCTCGATGGCAATGATGGAGGGCTCGTCAACCACGATCTTCTCATTGTGCAGAATCACAGTGTTGGCGGTCCCCAAATCAATGGCAATTTCTTTTGTAAATAATGAAAATAGACCCATTTATTTGATTTTGATTTTAAGGTTGCAAAGTTACGTTAAACAACGCGAATAAAAACGTTGATTTCTTGTTTTTGTTACATTTTTTTCTTAAAAATCCTAAAAAAAATCATACTTTTGCACACATAAACAAATGAGAACCAATTTTGTTTGATATGAAAAGAATTTTCCTGCTCGGAACGCTGATTTTCAGTCTGTTTTCCGGTCATTCTCAGCAAGACAACTCGCAAAAAATGTACTCGGGACACATCCATATCGGGACCGACTCGCTCCAACTCGTCATAGTGATGAACTATCAGGGCGACTCACTGACCGCCGTGATGGACAGTCCCGACCAATACACCACCGATATTCCCGTAGATTCCATATCCTTCGAAAACGGATCTCTGTTTTTCTCCTCAAAAAACTTAGACTGCTATTACAGAGGCGTTCGGCAAAAGGACAGCACTATCAAGGGAACTTTCTGCCAGCACGAAAAGAAACGGAAGCTCATCCTCTCCCCCACCCGCGAGCGCCAACTCTTCCTCCGTCCGCAAGAGCCGCAGCCGCCCTTCCCCTATCAAGAAGAGGATTTGCAAATACGCTATGAGAAAGCCAATTTCACCGTTTCCGGAACGCTGACCCTTCCCGCCGAGCGAACTGCGCAAGCCGTCATCGTGCTCATTTCCGGTTCCGGATGGCAGGACCGCGACGAGAACATCTTCAACCACAAGCCGTTCAAACTGCTGGCCGACCAGCTCACGCGTGCCGGATACGCAGTCTTCCGCTACGATGACCCGCCCGCGCAGAAGTTCATACAAATGAGCACCTTTGACCTTGCCGATGTCGCAGAAACGGTCGTCAATTTCCTCAAAGAGCGAAACGGGCTCCGAGAAATCCCCATCGGCGTGCTTGGGCACAGCGAAGGCGGCCTCATCGTCTGGATACTCGCCTCGAAACACGCTGATATTGACTTCGTTATCTCGATGGCCGGCCCCGCCATCCCGATGGACGAAATCCTGCTCTACCAATCCAGACTGCTCCTCACTCACAAGGGTGCCGACGCCAATGCCATCAAGGTCAGCGAAAACCTGAACCGCAAGATCTACGCAGCCATCAAAAAAGCGAAAAATCCGACTCTGGCGGGCCAAAAAGTGTACGAAGTGCTGCAAAACCTAACCGACGACGAAAGACAATACCAGACATTCACGCCGATGGAAATCGCAAAACTGTGTTCTGACGCAAGCAGCAACTGGTTCTACACCGTCCTCCGCATCAAT
>JAZQOJ010000190.1:0-16883 GCA_045627805.1 Bacteroidales bacterium | reverse complement strand
TTGATGGCAGCCACCCCCGTTGGCGCAACGACCGCTATCTGCTTGAGCGTGTGCTCCCTGAGCTGCTTTAGAAAAGTGGTTTTTCCCGTGCCCGCCTTTCCCGTAAGGAAAATCGCGCGCGACGTCTTTTCACTGAAGTCTTTGGCTAATTCGTATACATCACCCATAGAGTAAGCCAGATTTAATAGAATGCAAAGATACTACTTTTTATATAATTTTGTTGTGCCGAATTTTTCAGTCAAACTTATTTTTCAATTTTAAATACCCAGGCAGCCGAACTTTTCAAGTCGTTGTATTTCAATGAAGTGACATCAATTACCAACCATTTCCCTTCTTTATGGCAAGGCAAAATCTTCTCGCAGCCCAGCAGGGTCGCTTTTGTCGCATCAGTAAATTCGCCCGCGTTCAGTCTCAGTTCATTCTCCGGAAAATCCAACGCAATGGCATACAGCACATTATCTTTTGTAGTATAGCAAACTTGCGGCTGTTCGCAAGAATAGGAAGCGGACAAGCCGCCAGCCAGTGCGCTGCCTGCCACGATTTCGTATGGCTGCGACTTTGAGCGCCAGCGCATAATGCAGACCGCCTCCAGGTCCTCTTCAGCAAAATCAATCTTAATAAGTGTTGTGTCGTGCGCCTTCAACTTCACGGAGCCCGCGCGCGACGAGCCCGGAACGGAAGGGTCATAATGGACAACCGTATCGCTGCCGACAACCAAAGTGACGCGGTCGTCAGTTTCCATTTCAAATGTGTATTTTTCTGAATAAGAAGGTGTTAGAATGCCAGTCCACTGTGCATTGAAATGATCGTAAGAGATTTCTGGCGAAGGAGAGTTGCGTTTCCAATCGAAATTGATTTGCTCTTCCACCCTTTTCACCTCAACTTTTTTCATTTCATAAAAATGTTGAAAAGGACGAGTCCCGTAAATCGCCTCGCCATTGGTTTCCAGCCACTTGCCAAGGTCAAGCAGTCGTTCCTGCTGAAGGAGAGGAATTTGGCCATCGGCGGCAGGGCCAACGTTGAGCGTGAGGCCGCCTCCAGCCGCCACCAGTTTGCAGAAGTGGCGGATGAGTTCGTCGGAGGTGAGGTAGTTGCTGAGCGGCTCGTTGCGGTTGAGTCCAAACGAGCGTCCGAGTCCGCGGCATTCCGCCCACGGACGGTCAGTGAGCGTGATGCCGGCACTATATTCGGGCGTGCGATAGCCGTGCGGATTGCCATTCCCCCATCGGTTGTTGACCACCGCCTCATCGCCCACCAGATTGTAATACCAGCTGATTAGTTCGGCCGAGCGCAGTTGCTCCGCGCTGTAGTCCCAATCGCCGTCCGAAAAGACCAGTGACGGGCGGTAGCGCTCCACGAGTTCCTTGAATTGCGGAACCATATACTCGTTCACATATCGCCCTACGGAGTCGGTCGGATCGACGGTCCAGCGGTGAATGGGGTTGTTCCACTCCATCAGCGAGTAGTAAAAGCCCATTCGAAGCCCTTCTGCACGCACGGCATCCGTGAGTTCCGACACGATATTGCGTTGCGGACCGCTCACCACACTATTCCAGTCTGGACGGAACTTACTGTCCCACAGGCAGTAGCCATCGTGATGTTTGGTAACGAGCACCACATATTTGGCTCCGCTTTTCCGAAAGAGCAATGCCCATTCATTCGGCCGGAAGAGTTCGCCTTTGAAATGTTGTGCGAAGTCGGCATATTGGAAGTCACTGTTCCCGTTTCCGAAAACGCTGTTCTGGAATTTGACGCGGTTGGTGTCGCCCGACATCAGTCCTTTGAGGTACCACTCGCCATAGCCCTCCAGTCCGGCGTAGGCGGGCACGGAGTAAAGTCCCCAATGGATGAAAATCCCCAACTTGGCATCCGCAAACCATTGCGGATAGGGCCGACTTTCCAGCGATTCCCAATTGGGCTGATAATGCTGCGCATATCCGCAAAGCAAAGTCGCAAATAAGCACAACGATAGAACTATCTTTTTCATTTTCAATAAATTGAATCAATGAGTTGAATCATATTCTCGACATCCGACTCGGTTGTCGCCCAACTGGTGACAAAACGTACCGTACTTTCGGTGGCTCCCCGCGGACCCCAATATTCGAAGGATGCGTTTTGCAGCAATCCATCTATCACATTGTTGGGCAAAATATAAAATTGCTGGTTCGTCGGTGAGTCAATCGCGGTAGGGAAACCTTTGGCTTCAAATGCCTTACGGATTCTCAAGGCGAACTCAACGGCTCGGCGGGCGATTTCCACGTAAAGTCCATCGGAAAACAGTGCCGAAAACTGTACGCCTTGCAGCCGGCCCTTAGCCAGAAGCGCGCCGTGCTGTTTCACGAGGGAGAAAAAATGCGGAAGCCATTGCGGATTGGCAGCCACGACGGCCTCGCCGAAAAGTGCGCCGCACTTGGTTCCTCCAATGTAGAAAACGTCGCAGAGCCGCGCGATGTCGGGAAGCGTGAAGTCGGCAGCCGGAGCCGCCAGCGCATACGCAAGGCGCGCGCCATCAAGATACAGCGGAATGTTGTACTGATGGCAGATTGCGCTCAATTCCTCCAGTTCGGCAAGCGAGTAAAGCGTGCCGAACTCCGTGGGCTGCGTTATGTACAGCATTCCCGGTGCGACCATGTGCTCGTAGGTGTCGTCGAGATAGAAATTCCGGAGGTATTCGGCAACGTCGGCGGCCCAGACTTTCCCATCGTGGGCAGGCAGCGTGAGCACCTTGTGACCGCTGTGCTCTATCGCGCCGCTCTCGTGAACGTTGATGTGGCCTGATTCTGCCGCCAAAACACCCTGGTGCCGACGCAAGAGCGCATCAATCACGGTGGCGTTGGTTTGCGTTCCCCCCACAAGAAATTGCACGAGGGCATCAGGAGCGGAACAGGCCTTGCGAATGGCTTCGCGCGCCTCTTCGCTAAAGGAGTCTAAACCATAGCCGACACTGCATTCCAAATTGGTTTCCAATAACTTGCGCATTACATCGGGATGCGCTCCCGCCATATAGTCGTTGTCGAAGTGAAGCATCATTTCAAAGTGAATTCATTATCAAAACATCATTATCGCACCAGCGTGACCGTTCCCACGGCCTCGAACTCGTCGTCAACCCCGTAAGTGTAGGTGATTTTGTACACATAGCAGCCAGCCGGCATCAGGTTGCCGTTGTAGCCGCCGTTCCAGCCCTTTTGCGGGTCGGTGCTGTGAAAGAGAAGCACGCCGTCGCGCGAATAGATGTACATATTGTAGTTCTCCATCGTGACATACGAGTTGATTGGCATAAAGATGGAGTTGACACCGCCCACGCGCGGACAAAAGGCGTTGGGTATGTAGGTTTGCGGTTTTTGTTTCAAAATGATGGTATTGGAAATGCTTTTTTCTGCAAATCCGTAGTTGTCAATGGCTTCCGACGCTTCAACGTAGTAAGAGAAGGCCTCGCCCTCCGTTCTCAAAGCACTCACGTCGTCGGTGAATGTGTTGGAAGGCAAGAAGTCGCCCACAACTGAAAAGGCGCTTTCCGCTTCCGTTTTTCTAAACACGGAATAACCGTCAACCCCGCCATTCCAGCCATCGTAGTCGTTCCAGTCGAGAAAACTCTGCCGGAAATCGTTGTTCCGTTCCCCCGTTAGCAAAATGTTGTGAGAAATATTCGAGAAGAACGTCTCCACATTGCATTCATTCTCAATCGAAGCCCGATAAAAATATAGGTTACGGTCAACCTTAACATTTTCATCTTCAAATAAATAGGTGTCAGTCCCGTCATTATCCATTTGCGCAATGTGTACAAAATTCTGATCATCGGCCACACTGCGGTAGAGGTGGACTCGACTGAACGCGATGGTTCCTCCCGTATTCACCTTGATTTCCAGAGACGAGTTGTTTGCTACAGAAACACTCATAATGTAGGCGAAATCGTTGTTTTCTGAAGCATTGAACAGGAACGAGCACTTCAGGGAGGAAGCCGTGACATTACCGCCAAAATTCACCGCTCGAACCACACAGTCGTAGTGACTTTGAGGAATCATCCCTGCGAGTGTGAAAGTGTGCGTGTTGCCGTCAACTTGGCCGGCGTAGGTCAGTGCGCCGCCGTCAACGGAATAGAAGATCTGATAGTTTTCAACCTCCAACGGCATCCCCTCGTAAGGTTCCCAAGTCAGATAGGCCTCACGGCGGCACAAGTCGAATGTTGCCGCGGAATGGATGTTGTGTTGCGGATCGCACATCGGGCTGGAATTCTGACAACTGTCCAAAGTGGCAATACGGTACTGGTGACTCCCCGTCGCATCGTGCTGGTTGTCAGTCCAATTCGTGTTCTGGCTGCCATATAATGTGTCAATCGGGAGCCACATATTGTTTTCAAAATGATAGATGATGTAGGCGGCAGCGTCAGGAGCCAGCGAGCGTTCCCAGCCCAGTGTGATTTTCGAACTCTGAAAGTTCACGGAAACGCTGTCGAGTTGCGGAATGTCGGGAGCGTAAGTGTCAGAGAATTGGTCTCTTAGAAAGCGTGAAACATTCAAGCATCCCGATTGGTCGGCCAGTTCAACTCGATAACCCAATTCCGCCTGACATACGTCAATCGTATCGCGGAAAATGAAGTTAGAAGATGTGCCGACGAGTGTCCAGATGTGAGCGGGGTACTCGCGATAAACGTTGTACACAGCGGCGTAGGTGGGCAGAGCGGGCTCGATTGGGGCCAGCCAGTTGAGCGCGGCGAGGCCATTTCCTTGATTCCCCAAATAAAACTCAATGGTTCCCAATGTGTCGGAGGAAACGCAATCAACAGCGGTACAAGCATTTACATAATAAAAGCATCGGGCATTATTGAGTGCGTTGGCAGCGGTGTGCGTGTAGGAAGTCGCCGAGGCATTGTTAACTTGTCCCACCAAAGTAAACGGTTGATTCAGGTCGGTTGAGAAATATATCTCGTACCGCTGAATGCCTGCGGTGGAACTGGGAAGTTGCCAAGTGAGCGTAATCTGACCACTCTCGTCAACGGCGAGACAACGCAAGTCGGGGGCTCCTATCGCAAAAGCCGCTAACTTGCAAAGGCACAGCACAATAAATCCCACAAATCTTTTCACGGAATAATAACGAAAAGGTGCGTGAAAAATTGCATTCAGCACCCATCGTTTTTTGCGATAATTATTTGATATTGCGCTCGTTCAATGCTTCTTGATAACGGCGCGCATTTTTCAGATGCTCATTGTAGTTATGGGTGAAGTTGTGCGCGCCCGAAAAGTCCTCTTTCGCACACATATACAGATAGTTGTTGTGCTCGTAATGCAGCACGGCATCAATGGAGGAGGCAGCCGGAATACGGATGGGTCCGGGGGGAAGTCCTTCATAAAGGTAGGTGTTGTAAGGGGAATCCGTTTTCAAATGCTCGTTCAAAATGCGTCTCAGCGTGAAATCGCCTACAGCAAATTTCACCGTCGGGTCCGACTGCAATTTCATTCCCTTGTGCAGCCGATTCATATACAGCCCCGCAATGGTCGGCTTTTCAAAGTCGCGATAGTTTTCTTCTTCCACAATGGAAGCCAGAGTGATCACTTCCAAAGGCGTAAGTCCAATGCTTTCAGCACATTTCAGCCGTTCTTCGGTCCAGAACTGCTGATAATATCCATACATTTTTTCAAAAAAACGTTCGGCAGTGATGTCGTAGTAGAATTCGTATGTGTTGGGAAGGAACACTGCGATAGCCGTTTCCGGATTTAATCCATATTTTGACAGAAAAGCATTATTGTTCAATAATTTAAGTAAATCTTCCCAATCAAAAAGGAATTCATTTTGCGATAGTTTTTTTATCAGTTGCTCCTTGGTGCGTGCCGCTGTGAAAGTGAACCGGACGGGGAAATGCTGACCTTTGCGCAAGGTGTATATCATTTTGAAGTTGGAAGCGTTCTTCTCAAAGACGTATTTTCCTGGCTTTATCGTTTTGTAATACAGCATCTTACCAGCCAACTTGAACGTGGTTTCGCTTCCAAGCGCGCGGTTTCCCGAAAGTTGCGCAACCACTTGGTCGTAAGTGGTGTCCACGTCAATCAGCAGCGTCGTCTTTTGCTTCATATTGGGCCAAAAAAGAACGTAGATGAGTGCGAGAAAAAGGAGTGCCGCAGCGGTGCTCCCCCATTTGAAAACTTTTCGTTTCGACATAGCAATGAGTTTTATGGATGAACCATTTTTTCTGCCACGACCCAGGCGTCAAACTGCTCTTCTGTAAGTATTTGCAATTGAATAGCGGCCTGTTTCAGCGTCAGTCCGTTTTGGTGTGCGAACTGTGCGATTTGAGCCGCCTTGGCATAGCCGATGTGCGGATTGAGTGCGGTGACCAACATCAGCGAGTTGTGAAGATTCTCGCTGATGCGCTGGCGGTTCGGTTCCACGCCGCGCACGCAATGTTCCTCGAAAGAGCGGACCGCGTCGGTGAGCAAATTCATTGAATTTGTGAGGTTTAGCGCAATCAACGGCATAAAGACGTTCAGTTCTAAATGTCCCTGCAAAGCGCCCGTAGTAATCGCCGCATCGTTACCTATCACCTGCGCGCAAACCATCGCAAGTGCCTCGCACTGTGTGGGATTCACCTTTCCTGGCATAATGGAAGAGCCCGGCTCGTTGGAGGGGAGCACCAACTCCCCTATCCCGCTGCGGGGCCCCGAACCCAGCAGGCGGAAGTCGTTCGCGATTTTCGTGAGGGCGACAGCACAGCGTTTCAGCGCCCCCGACAGCTCCACCAGCGAGTCGTGCGACATCATCGCCTCAAACTTCACGGGCGAAGCGGTGAACGGCAGTCCCGTGAACTCATTGATGTAAGCGACCACTTTCTCGGTGTAATTTGCGGGCGTATTGAGCCCTGTTCCAACTGCTGTGCCGCCAATCGGAATCTCCATAACGTGCGGAAGCACTACTTCCATTGCCTCAATGCAATGCGCTAATTGTGAGGCATATCCAGAAAATTCCTGACCCAATGTCAGCGGAGTGGCATCCATCAGATGCGTGCGGCCGATTTTCACGATGTCGGCAAACGCCTCCGCCTTTTGCTCAATGCATTCTTTCAGTTCCGCCAAAGCGGGAATCAGGTACTCGATAGCCCAAAGCGAGGCCGTCATTCGCAGAGCGGTAGGGAAAACGTCGTTCGTTGACTGCGACTTGTTCACGTCGTCGTTAGGATGAACAAAGCGTGCCAGCCCTTCGATTTTGCCGTTTTTCAAAACTTCCGAGCGGTTGGAAATCACTTCGTTAACATTCATATTGGTTTGCGTTCCCGAACCAGTTTGCCACACGAGCAGTGGAAACTCGTCTTGCAGTTCGCCTGAGAGGATCTCGTCGCAACACTGGCTGATCAAGTCCCGTTTTTCGGCTGTAAGCACGCCGCAATCGCAGTTGGCGTGGGCGGCTGCCTTCTTCACTATCGCAATGCTGTTGATGATTTCGGGCGGCATCAGCTGGTAGCCAATCGTGAAATTGCCGCGAGCCCGCTCGGTTTGCGCGCCCCACAAGCAGTCGGCCGGCACTTTGATTTCGCCTAAAGAATCCTTTTCAATCCTGAATTTTTCCATTTCTTATCGGATTTTCCTGTTACAACCATTTCACAAGCGACAGCTCCATATCGTGCGCCAGCAGCTCGTTTTTCGGGATCACGCGGATGGCGCAATTCCACACGCCAGCAACTTTGGCGTTCAACTGGCAGATATATCGAGCCACCTCGTTTGCGCTATCCTTGTATTCAAAAGCGTACTTGCTGACCAATTCCATACGAACCCCTTTCCGCTGCGTGAAAACGATTTCCACTTTCACGTCCTCCGGGTCCAAGCCGCCAAGTCGCAAATCCACTTCCAAATTTCTTGTGGAACCTAAAAAGAAAGTGCTTTCCGCTTCTTCGGGGAAGGTGCAACGAACACACTCAATATTATCCCACAGCGCAAGCATCCGATTCTTCCAATGTACAAGTTTTAAAAGATTTTCATTATCGTTATTAGTAAGTAAATCAATATGTTCTGAAAGTTTGTTGTAGTATTGCTTGAAATAATCGTCCAGCTGACGTTTCATTGTGAATCGGGGCGAGATCTTGGCGAAGTTGTTCTTCATCATCGCTACCCAAAGTGTGGGAATCCCGTCAGTTCGCTGATAAAAATTGGGAACAATCTGCTCTTCGAAAATCGAAAAGATGTTGGCAGCGTCCAATTCGTCTTGCTGGCGGTTGTCGGTATAAGTGATCTTCTCGTCCACCGCCCAGCCGGCTCCTGGCACGTAACCTTCCGCCCACCAGCCGTCGAGCACGCTGAAATTCAGCACGCCGTTCATCACGGCTTTTTCGCCGCTCGTGCCCGATGCCTCCAACGGACGGGTCGGCGTGTTCAACCACACGTCGCAGCCCGAAACCAGTTTCTTCGCCAAAACCATATCGTAGTTCTCTACAAAAAGGATTTTCCCTATGTAGTCGGGGCGGCGCGAGAAGTCGATGATCCGCTTAATGAGGTCCTGTCCCGCCTTGTCGTGTGGATGTGCCTTGCCCGCAAACACGAACTGGATGGGTCGTTCCGGATTGCACAGCAGGTTGTGCAGGCGTTCCTCGTTGGTGAAAAGCAAATGTGCGCGCTTGTAAGTTGCGAAACGACGGGCGAAACCAACCGTGAGCACATCGCTACGAATGGCCTTCAGCGTCTTGACGATCAGGTCGGGCGAGTCATTGCGCTGACGCATCTGCTTTTCTATCAATATTTTAAGATTTTCTATCAAGTCTTGACGTAACTCGTCCTTCAATCGCCAAATGTCGGTGTCGGCAGTTTCGTAAATCTTGTTCCATACGGCTTCGTTGGAGATATCTTTTTTATATTCAGTCACAAAGTGCTGAGCGTGAAACTCTTGCCATTTTTTATGAGCCCAAGTGGGATAATGGACGCCATTGGTGACATAGCCGATGTGCAACTCGTTGGCGAAACGGCCATCGTACAGATACTCAAACATTTCGCGGCTCACGCGGCCGTGGATACGGCTCACGCCATTCACCTGCTGGCAGAACTTGCAAGCCAAAACGCTCATTGAGAATTTCTCGTCGCCGTTGTTGGCATACTTGCGCCCAAGCCCGATAAACGACTGCCAACTAATGTTATAGCGCTCAGGCCATTGGGCGAAATAGCGGCGCATCATATCCTCGTGAAATGCGTCGTGCCCTGCGGGAACCGGCGTGTGCGTGGTGAAAAGTTGCGACGCGCGCACCCATTCCGCAGCGGCTGCAAAAGTGAGATGCCGCTCGTTCATCAGGTTCCAAACGCGCTCCAACGACAAAAAGGCAGCGTGCCCCTCGTTAAGATGGTATATTTCAGCTTGTTCTCCCAACAGGTTGAGCATTCTCACACCACCTACGCCGAGCAAAAGCTCCTGTTTCAAACGGTTTTCCCAGTCACCGCCATACAGTTTCTCCGTAATGGAACGGTCTTCCGTCTGGTTTTTCTCCATATCGGTATCCAAAAGGTAAAGCTTGATGCGGCCGACATTTACCTGCCAGATGCGGGCGTACAGCACGCGTCCGGGAAGGCCAATGCTGATGGTTTTCCACTCTCCATTGTCATCGCGCACTGGCTTGATGGGAAGCTTTGAAAAACTCTGCTGGGGATAAAGATTCAGCTGTTCCCCATTCGGCGAAATCTGCTGCACGAAATATCCGCAACGATACAGCAGGCCCACAGCCACCATATTCACGTTGCTGTCACTCGCCTCTTTCAAATAGTCGCCCGCCAGCATTCCCAGTCCGCCCGAAAAAATCTTCAGTTCGTTGCTAATGCCGAACTCCATACTGAAATAGGCCACTTTTTTCTCCTTGCGGACTCGCGGCTCATTCATATAAGATTGAAAATCAGCATAAACGGAATTCAATTTCTGTACAAATCGCTCATCCTGACTGAATTTTTCCAGCACATCAAGTGGCAACATTTGCAGCATATGCACCGGATTCTCATCGAAGCGGCTCCAGCGCTCGCTGCCGGCGATCTCCTCGAAAAGCTCGCGCGCTTGATAATTCCAACTCCACCACAAATTGTTGGCCAGTGTCTCCAGCCGCTCCAGATTCTCGGGTAGATTCGACTTGATAGTGATGCGCTTCCAAATGGGCTGCGCGTGATGGGTAGGTTGCTCTAAAAGTGACATATTTGCGGTTTTCCCTTTGAATAATTCGTAACGTTCTTCACTCATTTTCAATGCCTTATCATATACTTTGGCGTAATTGTCAAATAAATTGCGCCAAAGTGCCTGCTGCGCAATCTCTCTCGCATCAGTCACGGCCGTCGCGTACGCCTCGGCATCCATTGTCGCATAATGAAGTATCGCGTCCACAATTTGCTGACTCACAAGTCCTTCGTTGTTGTCGGTACGCTCCACTACCACTGCGCCTTGCTGCTGTTTGAAATGGCTTTTCACCCATTGTCCGAACCCGGCGAGCGAGGTCGTCACGGTGGGGATGCCGAAAGCGACACTTTCCAGCGGCGTGTAGCCCCACGGCTCATAGTACGAGGGGAAAATTGTAAGGTCGAAGCCAATCAGTGTGTCGTAATAGTTCAGGTTGAAAATGCCGTCGCGGCCGTCCAAATAGACGGGAGCAAACACAACTTTTACTTTTGAGCCAGGCGCGTTATCCAGGTTCAGCCGGTTCAACTCTTTGATTATCGGGTCATTGTATGGACCGTGGAGCGGGTGGGTCACATAGTCGCGCAGCACGGCTCGGCTCGCGTCCGCGAACTGAGCGCCCGAAGCCAGCTTTTCCATCAAGTCGGTGCGCCTACCGCTCGTGCCGGCCGGCACCGTGATGTAAGCCAAAATATCGCGTTCGGGATTCGCCTTCGCATAGTCGGCCAACGACCTGATAAACACGTCAATACCCTTGTTGCGGAACTCGTAGCGACCACTGTTGAGCACCAGCAGCGCGTTGTCGGGAATGGGTTGCTGCAATAAGGCAGAGGCGATTTGCAGCAATTTATGGCGCGCCGCCTCTCTTTTATTCTGATAATCAGCTCCTTCAGGGACGAAATTGGGCTCAAATCCATTAATGGTGATCTCGTCGGCGGGCTTCCCGAAAAACGCTTTGCACTCCAAATTCGTGATGTCGCTGACAGAAGTGTAGGCGTCGGCAGTGTGCGCTGAGAGATACTCAAGAGAGAACTTCGACTGAACCTGAAAGCGGTTGGCCGTCTCGGCTGGCTGGTACTGCGCGATATCGTCGTAAAGTGGCAGACCGTTTCCAGCGATGCAACGGCCCAAAACCGTTGCGTGCGTAGTGAAAACGGTAGCGATTTGCGGAACCTTGCTTTCCAAATACAAAATGCCTGAACCCGTCATCCACTCGTGGAATTGCGCCACGATTTTGTCTAACGCACTGCAATGAAACTGATAGAAACTCTCAATCACTTTGCCAGCCGCATAGCCGAAAAGAAGCGGCTCCACATAGTCCCACTGCCCGCTGATTGAATCCAGCTTGTAATCAAGCCAGAACTGAGTGAGAATCTCGTTCTTTTTTTCAAAAAAAGGAGTGAAATCCACCAGAATCACCACCGGACTGCCCGCAACTTTCCATCGGCCAACGCGGATGCGCAGCCCTTCGCGGCGTGCCATTTCCTTCCAGTTGCGGTACAAAGTGTCGTCCTCGCAAAAATCATCATTTACGCCCGCTTCGCGCGACAGGTCAGGGCCAATGCAGAGATAGTTGTTCTTGTATTCATTTGCAACGGTGAGCGCCTTCGTGGAAAGCACAGTGTAAATTCCACCCACTTTGTTGCAAATCTCCCAGCTTGTTTCAAAAATATAATCGGCTCTTATCATTGATTATCAATAAAATAATTATAAAATATTCAAAAAGTATTCTATTCGTCGCCTTTCACCACTACCTGAACCGTAACTCGCGAACGCTGCTCCGCATAGATCGGACGGCCCGCAACCACCTTGTCCACAATGTCTTCCGTGTAATGGCGGATCGTCACCAACTCCATTTTTTCGTTGTACTTGATGCGGAATTTCTTGTTCAATGTGTCCAAAACTCGCTGAATGCGGTGCGGCTTATTGTCGGTGCAAACCGAAAAACTGAGCGCCGTATTCTGCATCAGGTTGATTTTCACACTGTTCTGCGACAAGACAGCGAAAATCTCGGAGAGATTGTCAACGGTGATGAATGAGAAATCTTTCGGGAAAATGGTGATGAGAATCTGCTCTCTTTTGAAAATATACGACGGAATGTTGTCGGCCGCACCTTCCGATGAAATCACGCTTCCCTCCGCGTCTGGATTTAGAAACGGCTTGATATACAGCGGAATATGCTTGTTCTGAAGGGGCTTCAACGTCTTCGGATGAATGATCGTGGCACCGTAATACGACAACTCAATGGCTTCTTCGTATGAAATCGCATCCAGTTTGACGGCTTCAGGAAAGAATTTCGGGTCGGCATTGAGCAATCCTGGCACGTCCTTCCAGATTGTAACACTTTTTCCATCAAGAAGATATGCGATAATCGCGGCCGAGTAATCGGAACCCTCTCGGCCAAATGTGGTGGCACTCCCCTGCTCTGTTCCTGCGATGAAACCTTGCGTTATGAAGAGATGCGAATTTTTGTTGCTGTCGTCCGCCAACACTTTCTTCAGCGCGGCTTCCGATTTTTCCCAGTCAAGTTTCGCCTCCATATAACTGGTGTCGGTAAGTAAGAACTGACGGGCATCCAGCCACTTGTTGCGCAGCCCGACAATATTCAAGTATGTGGAAATCAATGTTGTGGAAAGTATCTCCCCAAAACTTACGACTTGGTCGTACTCGTAATCGTAAGCATCGCTGTGCGGACTCTGCAATTTGGCTTCCAACTTGGCCAAAATGCGTTCCAACTTGCCCACGATGGCGCTGCTGTCATCAAGCAAGCCGCTTGCAATAGCAAAGTGATTGTCTTTCAGTTGGTTAAAATAAGGTTTCCAATCCTCTTTCCCGTAGAAATAGGCGTCAAGCACCTTTTCAAGCAAATTGGTTGTCTTGCCAACGGCCGAAATCACCACGAAAAGATGCTGATCTTGATATTTTTCTACAATGCTCCGCAAATTCATCACGCCGGCGGCATCTTTCACCGACGCTCCGCCGAATTTGAATACTATGAGGTCGTTATTCATTTATTGTACTGATTTTCAATAGATTATTTATTCCTGTGAAATGACGTAAAGCAAAGTTTTACCCACCTTTTCTAACATATTTTTGTCAATGTGCTGAATGTTATCATCCAAAGTGTGCCAAGTGAGCGGGAATCCCGTGCCAGTGGCGTCTTCCTGATGGATAATGTCGATCATAGGAATGTTCGCAATGGTGTTCACATAATAGTGGTCGTCCGTGATGGGATTCGAGTCGGTTTGACAGAAAGTGGAGCCAAAGCCGAGCTTATATGCTGAATTCCAGACCTTTGCAAGTACGTTTCGTGCATACATTTTAGAATGGAACTCGTAGCGGAAATGCGCATTGGCATCGCCCACCATATCAAGCAGAATGCCGTAGTCGGCGCGGTAATTGGCCGTGTGCGGATTTCGCGACCAATATTGGGCCCCCAGTCCCCACCATTCGCCCTGCGGGGCCTGCACGTTTTCGGGCGCGCCGTAATCCTCCGCATCAAAAAACACGATGTCAATGCCCACATTGGGACGACTAATTGCCAGCTGGCGAGCCACTTCGAGCAAGACGCCCACACCGCTCGCACCATCGTTGGCACCGTCAATCGCCTTGCCGTGATGGGCCGGATCTGGATCGTGATCAGCAAAGGGGCGAGAGTCCCAGTGGGCCGCCAATACAATGCGCTTGTACGCCGCAGGATTGAACGTTCCGACGATGTTCTGGCTTTTCAAAACCGTTCCGTCGTAAGCGGTCGCATTGAAATTTTGCACATAGACCGTGTCGCAATATGTTGATAATTTGGATGTTAGATATTGAGCGCATTGCGTGTGGGCGGGACTGTTGGGCACGCGCGGACCAAAATCGGTTTGCGCTTTCACATAGGTGAACGCCGAGTCGGCATCAAAAGCCGGTGCCTCAATCGCAGTCGGCTCTTCAGTCTGCGCGCCTCCCCCATTCTGCGAATCCTGTCCCTTGTGGCACATCGTCAACAGAAAAATGAGGGAAAGAGCATATAATGCGGTTTTGAAAATTTTCATAATATATTTATTTACAATAAATTATGTAATTATTTTTTTGCATATTCGGCATAGGTTTTCCGATTTCGCAGTATGTCGATAGCGGTGTAGATCGCAGTGCGCAAAGCCGTTGGCGCGCAGTCGGGCATCACTTGCGGAACCGGTGCCGTGTGTACAAACGAAAGTCCTGCGGTGTAGCAGGCGCCGTCGCCGTTGGCAATCAACTGGAACAGCTCCATTCCCTGCTCCGGGCACATTGCGAGCACAGCGTCATAGCGCGTGTAATTCTCATTCTGGAAGAAATTTTCTGCCGAAAACGGTCCGAAAGCATTGATTCTCTCGTCGAAAACCTGGTTCACCGCGGTACGAACGATTTCCCAATCGGGCTTTTGCAGTTCGCCCTTTTCTTCTTTCGGCTGCAACGACAAAACGGCGATTGTCGGGTTGGCACACCGGAAATCAGTCTGCAAAGATTTGTGCAACAACTTGATTTTCTTGACGATAATGTCCACATTAACGACTTGTGCGACTTGTTGCAGAGGCAAATGGCTGCTCACGAAGCCCATACGCAGATTGTCGGCCACCAGCATTGAAAGCGCGGCCTGCGCATTCGCCTGCGCGGCAATCCATTCCGTCTGCCCGTTGAACTTGCCGATTTTCGGAGCCGCAATCGGCAATGACACAATGGCGTCTATCGAATTGGTTTTCAAATCCTTAATTGCAGACTGCAAGGACAATTCGGCCATTTTCGCTACCGATTCTGCCGGCTGCTGTTCCTCCATTTTGAAATCCTGGTCGGTAAGATTCAGCAAATTGCATTTTTTCAGATTGATCTGGTCGATTTTAGGAATGATTTGCAGACTGAAATCTTGAATTTCGGCCTGTTTTTTGTAATATGCCGACACCTTCGACAGTCCGTAAATCACGGGTACGCAAAAGTCGGTCATTTTATTGTCGGACAGGGCGCGCAGTATTACTTCATAATTCTGGCTGTTATAATCACCGTGCGTGATGCCGATTTTGAATGGATTTTCGTTCATATTTTTATTTAATTAATTCTAATACAAGAAGTTATTATAAGGATAAATTTGGATATGCAGTTTCCGAACTTCCTCGTAGAGCACGGTTTTCAGTTCCTCGATGTTGTCTTTCGTTTTTGCGGAAATGAAGATGGTGCGATGGTTGATTTTGGCCATCCAGGTTTGCTTCAATTCCTCCAACGTGATGTTTTCCTTCGTGCGCGGGGTCAGGTCGTCGGGCTCCTTTTCCACCCAAGTGTAATTGTCAATTTTGTTGAAAACCGTGATCACGGGCTTGTTTCCGGCGCCAATCTCCTCCAGGGTCTGGTTCACGATGGCGATTTGCTCTTCAAAGTCGGGATGGCTGATGTCCACAACGTGAACGACGAGGTCAGTCTCGCGGATTTCGTCGAGTGTTGACTTGAAGGATTCCACCAAGCTGTGCGGCAGTTTGCGGATGAATCCGACCGTATCGGAAAGCAGGAATGGGAGATTCTCAATCACGACTTTGCGGACGGTGGTGTCGAGAGTCGCAAACAACTTGTTTTCCGCAAACACGTTCGACTTGCTGATGAGATTCATCAGTGTTGACTTGCCCACGTTGGTGTAGCCCACCAGTGCCACGCGCACGAACTGGTCGCGATGGCCTCGCTGCGTAAGTTTCTGGCGGTCAATTTCTTCAAGACGTTTTTTCAGCAGTGAGATTCTATCGCGAATGATACGGCGGTCGGTCTCGATTTCCTTTTCGCCAGGGCCACGCATACCAATTCCGCCACGCTGCTTCTGCAAATGCCCCCACATACCGGTCAGGCGTGGCAGAAGATACTGATACTGAGCTAATTCCACTTGCACTTTGGAGTGAGCCGTCTGCGCTCTTTTGGCAAAAATATCCAGAATCAAGTGTGTGCGGTCCATCACTTTGCAATGAAGCACGCCCTCCACATTGCGAATTTGCGATGGTGACAGCTCGTCATCAAAAACCGCGAGGTCGATTTTGTTTTCGCGCACGTAATCGGCCACTTCGTCCAGTTTGCCACTTCCCAAATAGGTTTTGGAATCGGGATGCGGGAGGTTCTGCACGAACTTCTTCACGGCGATACCGCCAGCGGTATCCAGCAGGAAGGCCAGCTCGTCGAGATATTCATTCACTCGCTCCAAACCGCAGGCAGGCGTCGACACGGCGATAAGCACGGCGGTTTCTGGCTGGGTTTCCATTTCTACAGCTTCGTTCTTCATTTTTTCATTCACAAAATAAGCGTGCAAATTTACGCATTTTTTTGCAGATTCCAGTTAGAAAAACAAGATAAATGTGTGAAATCAGCTCTGCTCCTCACAACTCATCATCCGAACCTATCGACAAAGAGCACTGCACCTGCAAGGGGATTCCGTTGTATGGAAATGTGAAATGAAGTCTTGTTGTGCTGATTTTAAGGTTGAAGTTGTTGACTGTTGTGGGGATTTCAAAATAGAAATTGCAGATTGCTGTCCAAAGATTCCATAAAATATCTATTCGTTTCCCCATAATCAAAAATGAGCCGTGGAAACGGTTAACGTCGGTTAAACGGTTAATTGGTGGAATGGACGAATGCCGCCTGCGGCGTGATAGAGGAAATGCGCAGGAAATTTTTCTTTTCCTTGCTGTTTCATAATGAAATAACAATGGAGAAAATAGTCCGACTGCGGCCGCCTTTGGCTCGGTTTCCTTACAAAAACGAGGAGATGCGGAGCG
>JAZQOJ010000189.1:0-8940 GCA_045627805.1 Bacteroidales bacterium | reverse complement strand
ACAACGAGAAAGACGAGAACAACGAGAAAGAATTGTACTACATCTTTTTCTCAAACCGTTGCCAGCAGTTGGTGAAGGCGTTGAAGAAAAGGTCGCCGACGAGGTTGTAGCCCTTGTTGGTGAAATGGACGCGGTCGGTTTGTGCGTAACCCGCCTTGCGCCATTCGTCCATTGATTCGAGCCCGCCCATAATGTCGAACTGGTCCCACACGGCGCCGCCCGTCAGCTCGGCCAGCCGGTAGAAGGCGCGGCGAGCCAGGAGTCCGTTCCGGTTCACGACGTATTTCTTTGAAACCTTGCGGTAACTGTCGTTGTTGGTGATGAAGATGAAGGCGCAGTCGGGGTTGATTTTGCGGAAAATCTCCGTTATTTTCAGATAGTTGTTAACGAAAGCCGTAGTGTCGAACGGCGAGCCCATCGCATCGTTGATGCCGATGCCGAAAATCACGCAGTCAGGGGCGATGAGTTCCATATCTTCTTCGAAATCAACGCATTTCAGGTACGAGCCGGTCTGTGCCCCGTTGACTCCAATCGAGTGGAAGGTGATGCCGGGGCGGCCGCTCTCAAGCAGGATTCCGGTTACGACGAAGATATTGCTGTCAACGCAGTTGAACTTGATTTTGAACGAGTCGGTGACGGTGGGCACGTTGTAGATGTATCGGCGGCGCACAGAGCTGTACTCGTCGGGCCAGTATTCCTTTTGGTTGATGATGAGGGAGCGGAGCACTTCGGCGGAATCGGTGGCGGGAAAGCCCAACAGCGTGATTTTGTTGGTGTTGTAGTTAATCGACTTGCCAACTTTCTTAATGGTGATTTCGGCATCGGGCGCGTTGGTGTAAACGGCGATTCCGGAGGCGCCGAGCGGATAGTCGAAATCCTTGTACACGTTTCGGATGAGGCAGAACGGCACGTTCTTGGAAGTCCGGTAATCGCTGGGGTTGTTGCATTTGGCCGCGGCGGAGTAGGGGAATATGATGCCGCGCGAGGCCACGAGGTCGGGAAAGGCGTTGAGCAGGTTTTTGCGGATGCGGTGCGACATTGTGCCGGCCTGAACGTGCGAGCCGCCGATGTGCAGAATGCTGACGTTCCCTTGCTTGGTGCTGACCACGCTGTCGAGCTTTTGGAAGAAGCGGAGCAGGTAGGTAGAGTCGCTGCCTACGAAGAGTGTGTCGGCGTTTAGGTTCACGAACTCCAGTGTGTCAACGGGCACCGGTTTTGGGGGAACGGGCTCGCTTTTCTGAGCATAGGCGCAGCCATTGCAAATGATGGCACTGATGATGAACAAGAGAACGCGGTTCATAAATTAGTGGCTAATGACGTAATAATCGTAAATGGTGGAGAAGGCGTCAACGAGATGCGCGCCCACTTTGCTCGCTCCGGCAGGCGAGAAATGCACATAGTCCTGGCCGGCCAGCCCCTGGTGCACCCAGGCCAGCATAGAGTTGTGACCGCCCATCACTTCGTAGATGTTCCAGAATGCGGCGCCGTTGCTGAGCGCGGTTTCCTTGAGCGCTTCCACCATCTCTTCCATCAGCGGGTAACTTTGCATATTCCCGTTCACCATCGTTGACATATCGGAAGGGCCGATGAAAAGGATGGGCGTGTTGGGATGGAGGGCTCTCAAGTGACGGATTTGCGCACCGATGCTGGCCGCATAGTTCTGCACCTGTTTCGACGAGGAGATGGAGGGCATTGAGTTGCCGCCGTATTGCAGGATGATCATTCCGACATCGGTCTGGCGGTACGCTTTTTGCAGACTTTCAGTGTTGATGGAAGTGAAGACGGTGCCTGAGCTTCCGCGCATCGGAATGTTGTCAACGGCCACGCCAGCGCCGTTGTCCACCATCAGCCCGTAGAGGTTGGCAGAGCCCTGCACCTTGAGGGTGAAGTTGGAGACGGAGCGGGGGAGCCGCCAATCTAAGATGTGGAAACCGGTGAGTGAGTCGCACGACTGTTCAAAAGTGGTGTCTTCCAGCACGATGGAGGCCTGGAAGCCGCCTTTCAGGTCGTGGAGGAGCAGACGGATGTGGTTGGTAGAGGTGCGAGATACCTTGCAGGTTCCGTTTCCGTTCACGCAGGCGTACTTGGTCATAATGCCGTAGCGTTTCTCGCTGTCGCGGTTGCCGCGGCCGAAAGAGCTGTACTGGGTGAAACTTTCTGAAGCCCACTGGCTTACGGTTGCGCAGGGGACGTTCTGTACGATGGGAAGCAAGCCGGGTCCGCCGCCGCCGAACTTCGACTGGAAGAATCGTCGCAGGTCGCTGCTGATGCGGTCGAGTTCAATTTGCGAGTCGCCGTAGTGGAGCACGCGCACGGTGCGGCCCGACGATTTCGCGGATGCGGCTTTCTCAAAGAAGGCGTTGAAGTAGTCCACATTGTTGTTGGGCAGATAGATGCGCGATTCGTGCGTCTCGATCAGGTTCCGGTAGAACTCGATGCTGTCGCTGTTGCCAGCTAAAACGGTGTCGGCCAGGGCGTCGCCTATCGACTCGGCGAGTTTCACGTCCTGGTTTTCCAATGCGGGGTCGCGGTTGGTGAGAACTTTCTCAAGGGATGCGAATCGGAGGTTGTAGGGACCGATTTGTAAGCCGGTGGGAGGGAAGAAGTAGCAGACGAGTCCTAATGCTGCTATGATGCCAAAGATGAACAGGATGATTTTGTGGATTTTCATTTTAGTAGATGTAGGGGAAAATCTTGTAGCGTTTCAGTTTGGTGAAATCCTCACCGAAAAGTTGCGTGTAGCGGGCGTAAACCACCTTGGCGCGCGGCACGATGTTGGCGATGCTCCAGAGCAGGAACACGGCGCCAGCCACCGACCAGGCGAGGATGGCGAAGCCGACCCATTCGAGAATCTCGCCAAAGTAGTTGGCGGAGTTCACCTTGTCGAACAAAAAGCCGGTGGGAAGGTAATAGTTGTTGTCCTTCTTGTCTTTGCGCAGCCGTCTGATGATGATGTCCGACTGCATATTGATGACCATTCCGGTGAAGAAGATGATGGTGCCGATGATGAATTGCGGCGACCAGAACCAACTCAGCTCATATTGTTCGGGCTTAACAAAAAACAGCCATCCGCCTTGCATATAGGCGTTTGTGAGATTGAAGAAGACACCGAGAAACATAATGGAGAGAGGCATACGGCTTGTGCCACGCATTTTGGCTGGAAACACGAAGGAGCGTTGCAGGTAGTGGAGCTGGAAAAGCACGAAGATTGCGGTCGTCACCCAGGGGAATGTCTCCACTGTGTACGGAGCGCCCTGCGCGATGCCGGAACAGTAGATGACAAGCATCAGCAGGAAAACGGGCGACTCCATCAGAACCCAGCCCCAGTTGCTGCGGATCGTGAGCCCCCAGCGGCTGTTGGAGGTCATTCCGTAAGCGGGCGTGATGAACTGCAGCGCCACGAAAACCGCGACAGCCAGAATTGTCATCCCTAACAAAAAGCGGAAGTAGAAACCGCCGAAAACAAAATCCTGTATGATATGGATAACATTCATAATTAACGTTTTGAATTAAAAGAACTTGTTACCGTCAAAATGGCGTTTCCGTCCCAGATGATAAGTGAAAAGTATGGACCGTTTTTGCACGTCGCAGTATGCGGCGAAGGGCTGGCCTATTCTTTTGTTCTTGAAGGTTTTATAATTTTTTAAGATGTTCCAATGTGCTTTGTAAACGGCGCTGAAGTCGCCCGGGTGGCCTTGCAGCAGGAAGGTGAAGGCGGCCACGTTGTCGAGAAGGATTCGCGCAATAGCCGTGGGAAACAGCCGGCGCGAGGGCAGGTTCTTGATGAGCAGGAAGTGGTTGTTGCGGAAGTTGAGGTAGGTCTTGAAGGAGTTGTTTTTGGGCAGGGTGCCGCCGCCGACGTGGAAAACCACGGAGCGGGGCTCCACCAGAATCCGGTAACCGCGGTTCTTGATGCGCCAGCAAAGGTCGATTTCCTCCATATGGGCGAAAAAGTCGTTGTCGAGCCCTCCGACTTCGCGGAACACGTCGGCGCGCACGAACAGCGCTGCCCCCGTAGCCCAGAAGATGTCGATGGCGGTGTCGTATTGCCCGTTGTCGTTTTCCACCGTGTCGAAAACGCGTCCGCGGCAGAATGGATATCCGAGCTTGTCGATGAAACCGCCCGCGGCACCCGCGTACTCGAACTTTCCGCGCTGTGCGTAGCTGCGGATCTTGGGCTGCACGGCCGCAATCCGCCCGTCGCGCTCCAGAAGCTCCATCACCGGCTCCACCCAGTTCTCCGACACCTCAATGTCGGAGTTGAGCAGACAGAAATACTCGGCATCGATTTGTTCCAATGCCCGATTGTACCCTTCGGCAAAACCGTAATTCTTGTCGTTAAGTATTTGTCGTATAGATGGATAACTCGTTCTAAGAAATTCCACTGAGTCATCGGTTGAAGCATTGTCCGCCACCACAATCTCGGCCCATTCGGGTGTTCTGGCCACGAGCGAAGGAAGGAATTTCTCCAGGAAACTCTTCCCGTTCCAGTTCAAAATGACGATAGCAAGTTTCACGATTCTGCTTTTATTTAAAAACTTGCAAAAATACAACTATTTTCGGAATTATCTCACTTTGTTCTTGCCGATTTTCAGATTCGGATGAACGTGACCAGAAGTGTCAGTTCACGGCTTATTAAAAGAAAACTCGCTTTGCCGCTGCTGCCTCGCTTCCCAACAAAAACGGTCGCTGCTCCGCTGTGCGAGCTCAAACTTGCAAAACGGATGCTTGTTTGCAATCCGTTTTGCTTCGGACAAGGCCTCGCACGGCCGTTCCGCATCTCCTCGTCTTTGTAAGGTAACCGAGCCAAAGGCGGCCGCAGCCGGCACGTTTCTCCATTGTTATTTCATTATGAAACAGCAAGTAAAGAAAATTTTTCTGATAATTTCCTTGAAATTTCCTGCGCATTTCTTATTTCACGCCGCAGGCGGCATTTCATTCGCCCATTCATCCATTCGTCTATTCCACCGATTTTAACCGTTTAACCGACGTTAACCGTTTCCACGTCTCATAATTCCCATTATCGGAAGATCCTAAAATTTTTGACATATCAATCAACAGGACGAAAAGGGATAATTTTGTTTTCTTTTAGCGGACAGCAATATAAAAAATAGTATCTTTGCATTGTTTTTTCAAAATCTAAATACGAATCGTTATGACATCTGAAATCCCTGTTTTATTGCTCACTGGTTACCTCGGAAGTGGAAAGACCACTTTGGTGAACCGCATTCTGAATAATCAACGCGGAATCCGTTTCGCTGTGATAGTCAATGATATAGGTGAAGTGAATATTGATGCGGACCTGATTCAGAAGGGGGGCATTGTGGATAAGAATGATGACAGTTTGGTGGCTTTGCAGAATGGCTGCATCTGTTGCACATTGAAAATGGATTTGGTGCAGCAGTTGAGAGATCTGGCTGCACAACACATTTTTGACTACATTGTGATTGAGGCCAGCGGCATTTGCGAGCCGGAACCCATCGCGCAGACCATCTGCTCGATTCCCACGATGGGCCCCGAATATACTCGCGACGGAATTGCCCGCCTCGACTGCATTGTTACCGTGGTGGACGCGCTCCGTTTGCAGAGCGAGTTCGGCTGCGGCGACCAGCTTATGCGCGAAGATCTCGATGATGAAGACTTGGAACGACTTGTCATTCAGCAGATTGAATTCTGCAATATCATTTTGCTCAACAAGGCCTCCGAAGTGGAACCTTCCGAATTGGAACGGATCCGCCAGATTATACGCGCTTTGCAGCCCACTGCTGAAATCATTGAGTGCGATTACGGTGATGTTGATTTTGATAAATTGCTGAATACCCATTTGTTCGATTTCGACCAGGTGGCCGGCTCCGCTACCTGGATCAAGCGCATTGAGGACCGCCCCAACGAACATCACGACGATGACGACGATGATGAAGATGAACATCATCACGAAGAACACGAACATCATCACGGGCATCATCACGAAGAGCACGAGCACCACCACCATCACGACCACGATCACGGCGAAACGGAGGAGTACGGCATTGGCACTTTCGTGTATTACCGTCGAGAGCCATTCGATATCAATTTGTTTGATGCTTTCGTGGGCGTGATGCCCGCCAATATCATCCGTGCGAAGGGCATTTGCTACTTTACCGACCAGTTGGATTCGTGCTATATGTTTGAACAGGCGGGCAAGCAGAAGTCGTTGCGTGACATCGGATTATGGTTTGCGACGATGCCTCAGGATGAGTTGGATCAGATGATGGAGCGCGAGCCCGACCTCCGTCGCGACTGGGATCCCTTGTATGGTGACCGTATGCAGAAAATCGTGTTCATCGGGCAGAAGATGAACCGCGAGGAGATTGAGAAGGCGCTGGATGCCTGCCTGGTGAAGCCGCTGTTCTGAATGGTTAAACGGTTAATTGGTTATGTTAGAGGGTTTAAGCATATTTGGTTACAAAATTATCCCTTTTCGTCCTGTTGATTGATATGTCGAAAATTTTAGGATCTTCCGATAATGGGAATTATCCGCATAGCGAAATGGCCGCTCAACACATCGCAAATCCCGATTTGCCAGATCGCGGCTGTTCAACTTTTTTTTCTTGAGAAAAAGAAAACTACTTATTGAAAGAAAACGGAGTCGCATTATTTTGTCTTGCAGCGATAACAACCTCGGAGAGGTTGAATTCCTATAACCCCAGATAAGCGTAGCGCAATCTGGGGAGAGGGCACCACTGGGAAAGGCACCTCGGAGAGGTGCGACACCGTTTCGTAGCATCTCTCCGAGATGCCGCATGCTGGCACGCGTTCGCCCACCCCACATCGCGGACTTCGTCCTTATGTGGGGTTATAGGTGTCACATCCTTCCTGGATGTGACTGCGGCACCACAACTTCATTGCGTAAAACGATTGATGGCCGCAGCCGGACAATCTTTTCCATTGTTATTTCATTATGAAACAGCAAGAAAAAAAATTTCCTGATGATTTCCTTGAAATTTCCTCCGCATTTCCTGTTTACGCCAAAGGCGGCTATTTCGGTGAAACGGTTAATTTCGGTTAAGCGGTTAATTGGGGTGAATGGTGGAAAGGGCGAAGGGTGAATCTTATATGGTATTTTTTTTCAAGGAATTTATCACCAAATTTGCATATTAAACCGAAAAAATGTATTTTTGCAGTTGTGAAATAGGATAAGTGAATTTTGACTTCTCTTTTTGTAATTTCCTATATTTCAAATAAATACTAAACAATTATGAAAAAACTTTTAACACTTTCGTTGTTGGTGTTGCTATGTGCCAGCGGATTTGCACAGCAGGTTGAACTTGTTTTTACGGGCCAAGATGCAACAACGAACCGGTACGTGCAGCTGTCGCGTATTGAAATCACCGACCTTACGCAGGGTTGGACGGAAAACTTGTATTATCCCGACACGATGGCCATTCTCACGGTAGGGACGGGCATTGCGGAGAATGCGGCCAATGGCGTCTTCGGACTTTCCCAGAACAACCCGAACCCGTTCAACGGTACCACCGACGTGAATCTGACCGTGGCCGATCCCGGTGAAGTGGCGATGGAAATCACCGACGCAAACGGGCGTCTGATTGTTGCACAAAACACGGCGATTGCCAACCCTGGCACGCACCGGTTCCGCGTGAACGTGGCCGCCACGGGCATCTATTTCCTTACCGCCCGCCAGAACGGCAAAACATCATCGGTGAAGATGGTGAACAACGGCAACGGAACGGGCAACGGCATAGAATATGCGGGAACCGTTGTAGGGACGCAAAATTTTGCGTCTCAACAAACCAAGAACGGCACGAAAGGTGCCATCAACCACGCCTTTGCCTACGGAGATGCTATGACGTACCAGGGATTCGCGATTGTCAATGGGGAAGAAATCGGGGGCGAAATCAAAGCGCAGACACAGATTCTGTCGGAAACCATAACCTTGTTGATAGATTACACCGCCCCAGATGGGAGCCCCTGCACGGGCGCACCCACCCTCACCGACGTAGATGGCAACACTTACAACACGGTGCAGATAGGCAGCCAGTGCTGGATGAAGGAGAACCTGCGCACCACCCGGTACGCCGACAGTACCCCCATTGACTTGGGCACAACATACAGTTATGACGTTGCCTACCGCTATGCACCAGACAACAACAGCAGCAACGTGGTCACCTACGGCTATTTGTACAACTGGAAGGCGGTGATGCGCAACTCGTCTTCCAACAACAGCAACCCGAGCGGCGTGCAGGGCATCTGTCCGACTGGCTGGCACGTGCCGAGCGATGCGGAATGGACGCAGCTGACCGATTACGTAAGCAGCCAAAGCCAATACTACTGCAGCGGCAACACGAACAATATCGCCAAAGCATTGGCCTCCCAAACAGGTTGGTCCAGCTACAGCGACACCTGCTGTGTGGGTGATACGCCGAGCAGCAACAACGCCACAGGCTTCGGCGCGCTTCCTGCCGGCCACTACAACGGCAGTTACTACGCTTTCGGTAACTACGCCTACTTCTGGAGTGCTGCTACCGAGTACAGTAGCGACAGCCCGTACGGCCGCACCCTGGCCTACGATAACGCAGGCGTCTACCGCTACGACTACTATAAGGGCATCGGTGTTTCGGTCCGCTGTGTCCGCGATGAAAGTTTCGCCCCCGATTCTGCCGCCCTCCCCACTGTCACTACTAATTCCGTAAGCAACATCACGGAAGCCACTGCCACTTGCGGCGTCAACGTGGCTGCTGACGGCGGGGCTACTACTGTCACCGCGCGTGGCGTGTGCTGGAGCACCTCTCAGAACCCCACGGTGAGCGACAGCCACACCACCGACGGTACGGGGACTGGTTCTTTTACCAGTTCCATCACGGGACTGAGTGCGGGCACCACTTACTATGTGCGCGCCTACGCCACCAACAGTGCGGGCACTGCGTACGGGGAGCAGCGGAG
>JAZQOJ010000188.1:0-7552 GCA_045627805.1 Bacteroidales bacterium | reverse complement strand
GCTGGATGAGTTCCGTCACGGCGGGCTTGTCAAGGATGAGGTTCACCAGCGATATGTACTTGATGGTGTTTTTGGCTACCGCCTTCGCAATCTGGTAGGAGAGTCCGCTCGTTTTGTAGCACACCACTTGGCGCGTGCGCAAGATGGCGGTTTCCAGGGTGGCGGTCCCCGACGTTACCAGCGCCGCCTCCGCGTTCAGCAGCAGTGCGTAGGTTTGCGACAGCGCCGTGCGCACGGGAAATCCTTCGAGATGCGTCTCGTAAAGTTCTTTCGGTAACCATTTGACTGTTGATACAACAAATTGGAAATCAGGATGTTGATTGACAACCTGAAGCATAATGGGGAGAATCTTCGTGATTTCCTGCTTGCGGCTTCCCGGTAGAATGGCGATGATGGGCCTCTCGTCTAAATGGTTGTTTTTACGGAAATTGCGCACCTCATCACTTTGTCTGATCTCTTCGTCAATGGCGTCTAAGAGCGGATGCCCCACGAAGTCGGCGTGGTAGCCGTAGCGTGCGTAAAAGTCCTTCTCGAAGGGGAGAATCGGCATCACGTGGTCGCAAGTACGCTTGATTTTGTGAACGCGTTTCGTCTTCCACGCCCAGATTTGTGGCGATATGTAATACACGATGCGGAAACCGTGCTGTTTCGCCCAGTCGGCAATGCGCAAGTTGAAGCCGGGATAATCAACCATCACGATGACATCGGGCTGGAAGCCCAGTATGTCGGCCTTGCAGAATCGGATGTTCCGAAGAATGGTGCGCAGGTGTGTCGCCACTTCCCAGAATCCCATAAAAGCCAGGTCTTTGTAATGTTTCACGATGTGCCCGCCCTGCGCTTGCATCAGGTCGCCGCCCCAGCAGCGGTATTCCGCCTCCGGGTCGCGCAAGTTGATTTCTTTCATCAGGTTCGACGCGTGCAGGTCTCCCGACGCTTCGCCTGCAATGATGTAGTACTTCACTATATTATTATTTTGAAACGGCAAATTTACGAAAAATGTGGCAATTTTTCTTTTCTTTGCGGAATGCTTGCCCAATTTCTTGTATTTTTGCATTCTCAAATCCTGCTTATGAAAAAGTTTATCAAGTCCTTGGGAATTGTGGGCAGTGCGTGGATCTTCCTGATCGATGTGGCGTGCGTGTATTGTGCCGCGCTGCTCTCACTGTTGCTCCGCGCCGACTTCGCCGTCTGGGAACGGGCCTATTTCAGCACCAAAGAATACCTCTTTCTGCCATTGCTGATCGTGGCCGTGCGCATCTTTTTCGCACTTCTTTTCAAAACGCATAAGATTATTGTGCGTTATACGAACACCCGCGACGTGTTCAAGATTTTCTTCGCTTGCCTGTGTGGCAGCGTATGCCTTTTGGCCGCCAACGGCATCTCTTTCCTGTGCGTTCGCCACTTCCTGATTCCTCATTCCGTTTTGGTGATGGAGTTCTTTATCTCAATGGTCGCAATGGTGTTTTACCGCTTGACTTTCAAGATGATATATTTGGAGACGGTCAATCCGGCGAAAAACAAGCGCGACGTGGTGATTGTGGGTGCCGGTGCCGCTGGTTTGACCACGAAACGCGCGCTTGACCAGGATGCGCAAAGCAAGTACAATGTGATGGCTTTCTTCGATAGCGATGCCAATAAGATTGGTAAGAAAATCGAGGATGTGGAAATATTTGATTATGAATTACTTGCAAATTATTTGTCAAGGCATAAAATCAATTTCCTGATTATCGCCATTCAGAATTTGCCGGCCACTATTAAGAACGAAATCACGGAAATCGGCTTGCAGTACAATGTGAAGGTGCTGGTAGTGCCGCCTGTGGTGAAGTGGATTAACGGCGAGTTGAGTTTCAAGCAGATTAAGAAGGTGAAGATTGAGGATTTGCTGGAACGCGGCCCAATTGTGTTGGATACGAACCTGATAACCAAGGAGTTGTGTGGAAAAACGATCTTGATTACGGGCGCCGCTGGCTCCATCGGAAGCGAAATCGTGCGTCAGGTGATGAAGTATTCGTACAAGCGCCTGGTGCTGGTTGACAATGCGGAAACGCCAGTGTTCTATTTGAAAAACGAGTGTTATGCCCACAATGGGCTGCGCAACATTGACATTCAGATTGTGAACATCCGCGATACGGTGAGGATGGAGGCGCTGATGGCGGAAACCCATCCCGACATTATTTATCACGCTGCCGCTTACAAGCACGTGCCGATGATGGAGGAGAATCCGGGTGCCGCTATTAAGACTAATGTTTTCGGTACCAGACAGTTGGCGGATTTAGCAGTGAAATACGGGGTGCAGAAGTTCGTGATGGTCTCCACCGACAAGGCGGTCAATCCGACGAATGTGATGGGCGCGTCGAAACGAATTGCGGAAATCTATGTGCAGTCGCTGAATTTCCATCAAAACACCACGAAGTTCATCACCACACGTTTTGGCAATGTGCTGGGGACCAATGGCTCGGTGATTCCGATTTTCAAAAAGCAGATTGAAAGTGGCGGTCCGGTCACCGTTACGCATCCCGACATTACACGCTTCTTTATGACGATTCCTGAGGCGTGCCAGCTGGTAATCAATGCGGGCGCGATGGGCAAGGGCGGCGAGATTTTCATCTTTGATATGGGAAAACCGGTGCGCATTTACGATTTGGCGGTCAAGATGATCCGCTTGTCGGGACTGACATTGGGCAAGGACATTCAGATTCAGTTCACGGGCTTGCGACCCGGCGAGAAACTCTATGAGGAATTGCTCGCCAACAAGGAAAACACGATGGAAACTCCGAATCCGAAGATTATGGTTGCCAAGGTCCGCACCTACAACTATTTGGAAGTGGAGAAGGAAATCAGCGAACTGATTTCGTTGAAAGACGCAGATCCGTTCGCCATCGTGAAGAAGATGAAGTCGATTGTGCCAGAATATGTCAGCCAGAATTCCGAATTCGAGGTGCTGAATTCGTAGAATTAAATGTAGTATTCGGCGATACGTTTCATTTCGGAACTGACATTGTTTCCTTCGTAGAGGATTCCGTAAATGGTTTCGGAAATGGGGATGTCGGCGCCGAAATTCTTGTTCATTTCGTGGATGCAGCGCACGGCGTAGTAGCCCTCCGCGATCATACTCATCTCAAGCTGTGCGACGCGGACGGAGAGCCCGTGGCCGATCATATTGCCGAACATACGGTTGCGGCTGAAGTGTGAGTAGGCGGTCACGAGCAGGTCGCCGAGATAGACGGACTCGTCGAGGCAGCGCTCGCCGGGATAGACTTTGCGCACGAAGTTTTTCATCTCTTTCACGCCGTTGGCGATGTAGGCGGCGATGAAGTTGTCGCCGTAGCCGAGGCCGCTGTAAATGCCGGCGCCGAGGGCGTAGATGTTTTTCATCACCACGGCGAGCTCGGCCCCCTTGATGTCGGAGGAGACGGAGGCGCGCACGTAGCGGTTGGTGAACATCTTGGCCACGTCGCTGGCCAGTTCCTCGTTTTCGGAGGCGGCGGTCAGGAAGGTGAACTTCTCCTGCGCGATCTCTTCGGCGTGCGAGGGACCGCTGATCATCGCGATGTTGCTCATCGGGATGGCGAACTCGGTGTGCAGATAGTCGGTGATGAACTGCATTGTTTCCGGGATGATGCCCTTCACCGCAGTGATGATTTTCTTCTTGTTGAGGCGGCTTTTCTTGAGCGGCTCGAGCGTGCGTTGCAGGAAAGCCGACGGCGTGACGATGACCACATAGTCGGCTTTCGCGACGACGGACCGCAGGTCGTTGCTCACTTTAACATCTTTTGGGTCGATGAAAGTGGAGCTCAGATACTTGGGATTGTGCCCGTATTTGTTGATGCCCTCCACGATTTCCTCTTCGCGCACCCACCAGTGGATGTGCTCCAGGTTGGGTGACAGGATCTTGATGATGGCCGTGGCCCAGCTGCCGCCACCGATGACGGCGACACGGTATCTCAAGCGAGTTTTCTTTCTGAAAGGAGGTACGACAGTTTCCATAAGCAGCCGCTTTTGTTTAACATTTTTTAAGATGCTGCAAAGGTACGCAAAATTTCTTTACAAACAAGTAAAAACGTTAAAAAAAGTTATTTGCGGCTATTTGCCTGAAATCACGTTCCCGTTCTGGTCAATGAACACCTTCGACCAGCCGTCTTGCAGCGTGGCGCTGAAGAGGGTGGGGGAGACTCCGTTGATGGAAGTGTAGATGGGCGGGGTGATGAATTGTCCTCGGCTGTTGATCAGTCCCGCGAAATCCCCGACCCTGTACTCGTAGTATTCGCTGTTGCGCGCGCGGCCGTCTTCCGGGCTGCCGGTCGTGATGTCCGTGTACGACACATCGTAGTGCAGCGGCTCAATGTAGTCGATGATGCCGTCCAGCAAGACCTTCCCGCTGTAGTCAACCTGCTTCTTGAAGTCGCCTTCGGTATAGACGATGGCGTAATCCTTCGTCAGCTCTACCTCGTCGTATTCGGGGTCTAGCACCCAGCGCCCCTTCGTGTCGATGACGCCGATGCGGTTGTTGGGGTTCGCCACCACGCAGTGCCCGTTGTGGAAGACGAATTCGGTGAGCGAGTTGCCGCGGTAACGGAACTTGAAGTCAATTGCGACCTCCCCTTTCGTGTTGACGAAGCCGATGTAGCCGTCCTTCTCCACTGCGGCCAGCCCTTCCGAGAAAATCCACGCCTTGGTGTAGGTGGTGGGCTCCACGATGACTTTGTTCGTCTCGATATTGCAGAAGCCGCGCTTCCCGTCCTTCGCAAACAGAATGATGGTGTCGCGGTTGTTCTCGTAATGCACCCAGTCCACATCTTTCACAATCACTTTGTCGGTGGAGGGATTGACGATGTTGGTCTGTCCGTTTTTGTAGGTGACGGGACCCGCGCTCGGCTCTTCCACATACTCGTAATCGAGCGCATAGTGGTCTTTGTGCCTGATGTGCTGCACGAACTTGATGGCGCCGTAGATTGCGGAAGCCATAAAGAGCAATGACAGAATAATCCAGAGCCCGTTGACGACCTTGAACCAGGGCTTCCTTTGCTTGTCAGACACCTCGTCGCCGTTGTCGCTGCTTTCGTCAGCGGTTCCGTCCGTTTCTTGCTCTTGGGCGGGCTCTTGGGATTCCTGTGAGTTTTGCACGTTGTTCTCTTCGGCGTTCACTTCGTTGCAAACACCATTCTTTTCTTCGTTTCTTTCCATAATGATTTGATTTAAGGTTAATGAAATTCGTAAAACGCTGCAAAATTACGCGTAAATAAATTAAAAAATCGCACGTTGACAGGTGCAATGTACGAACTGCCGACTTGGATGTATGAATTGAAAAATGTTGCTTTTTGTTGAAAAAAATACTGTAATTTTGCACTCGTAATTTCAAAAGATGCTTCACGAAATCATTATCAGCAACAGTGTGGAATTGATACGGGTTTCCGCGCTCGACGTCCTGGCGATCAAGGCGAGTGGGAATTATAGTATTGTTGTGCTGACAGATGGCAGCGAGCAGTTGATCACGCTGCAGTTGGGACAGGTGGAGCAGCTGGTCAGGGAGCAGTTGGGCGGCACCGCCTCGGTCTTCGTGCGTGTCGGTCGCTCCGTCATCATCAATATGGAATACCTTTTTTCCATCCATCTGACGAAAAAACTGATGACCCTCAGGTCGGAGTCGGGCACGCGGGTCGCATTTGAGGTTTCGCGCGATGCTTTGGAAAAACTGAAAATGTATGCCGAAACCAAATTCGAAAATTAGGAGTCAGGAATATGAATAATGATTTGAGAGACAATATGTCGGACGACGAAATCCGCATCCTCGGCGGAAATCAGGCGGACTTTCCCAAGGGAAAGGGTGCCGCTTCGGGCAAGCGTGACGGAAAGTTCCCCTTATGGATTCTCGCATTGGCTGTGTTGGCCCTTGTCGCCATCATTGTCGCTCTCTTGGTCTCAAAGTCTCATAAGCAGCACAATCCCCATTTGGGAACGGCCGACACGATTGGCAACACTTCCGAAAGTGTGGTCACGGTGGAGCCGGCTTCCAGCGCCTTTCTCCTGACGCGCGACACCGTCATCAACGACATCCCGCTGCACATCATCGTGCCGCGGAATTGCCGTGCGGGTTTGCGGCTGGGAAAACTGGACGGCACTGGCGACCTGTTGCTTGCTTTGCCGGCTGCGGATGTGCGCAGCGACATCGACGCACCGACGGGCGCGTTCGTCGTGGACGGCGAACTCATTGCGAAGGGGCGCGCGAAGTATGGTTTTTGCGCCATCATCGGCGACGAGATCACAATCGGACGGCAATTGGAAACGACGCTTTTTGAGCGCAGCATCGAAGAAAACGGAAATTTTTTCCGTCAGTACTCGCTCGTGAGCAATGGCCAACTGATGGAAATCCCGCCCAAGGGCAAGGCGTTGCGAAGAGCGCTCTGCTTTATGGACGGCGAAATCCAAGTGGTGCTTTCCGGCGACCGGGAGTCGTTCCACGACTTCGCACAGGCACTGACCGACCTGGGCGTCAAGGAAGCGTTGTCTCTGCCGGGCGGTGATGCGTTCCTGCTCCAAGAGGATGAGAACGGACAAAAAATCGCGCAGGGCGATGTCCTGCGCGATCATCCGCATTCGGAGAATTATATCTTTTGGTCGCGAGTCGGAAGATAGCGGAAACCGCATCGTTCTCGTTCTTCACCACTCTGACAACTTTCCTGAATGTTAGTAGAAATCGCTGACCCACAACACTTTGCCTGTTGGCGAGACTGTGGCGTCAAAGTTGCCGCGTCCGGGAAGCAGTTCGCCGCTTTCGGTTTCGCGGAAGCCCGTGTAGGTGATGTTGAGATTGCCGGAGGACATCACGCTGTTGATTACTCCGTGATGCACATTGAAGTGTCTCCCCGTTTTGACATCATATCGGAAGATGTGGAAGTCGGTGACGTAGAGTGGCACCACGCAATACACATATTGCGGTTTCCCGTTCTCAAAGGTGGGGGAGAACCTTGCGTCAACGATGGGCTCGCCGTTGTCAAGGTCGCTGTCGAGGTCGCTGTTTCGGACGGAAGGGGTGGGAATGACGACGGAGAAGCCCTTTTGTCGGTTCACCATCGTGAGCGTGGTTTTCGTTACCGTGAATTCGGACTCTGACTTTTCCTTGTCGATTTCGGTTTTGAGCAACAGCATCCAAAGACTCCCGTCGTTCGGGTCGCGCAGTGAGTCAAGGAGTTCCATTCCCGCAGCGTCATTTTGCAAAGTCGGCTGGGCTTGTGTTTCGTTTGCAATTCCTTGGGGCTGTGTTTCCGGTGCCTCTTTCGCTTGGCAGCTACAAAACAGTGCCAATATTCCTAAGAACATTATTTTTTTCATCTTATTAGCAAAATTTAATGATTAACTTTGTTCAATATAAAACAAACAATTTGCAAAGGAAATTGTTCATTATGCGGATTTTTTTTCGGAATTATCACCTTTCATCTTGTAAAAGCAGCAGCGCATTGTGCGATGTTCGCATAATGGGAATTATCCGCATTGCGGAATATCCGCTCAACACATCGCAACTCCCGGATTGTCAGTTCACAGCAACTCCTCTTTC
>JAZQOJ010000187.1:0-8319 GCA_045627805.1 Bacteroidales bacterium | reverse complement strand
CTGTCCTTCTTATAAAAATAAAATGGAGTCCAAATAAAGACTCCATTTCTTTTCCAGCGGAAAGAGAGGGATTCGAACCCCCGAACCCTTTCAGGTCAACGGTTTTCAAGACCGCCGCGATCGACCACTCTGCCAACTCTCCGCTGCAAAAATACAATTTTTTCTTAACCTGGGCGCGTCTTGAAAAAAAATTTTTTCACGCCTCGGCGATTACGTTTTATCAAAATCTTTGTTTAACTTTGCACATTATAAAAAAAGCATTCATTAATTTGTAATTAATTATTAATCAAATAAATATATGAAAAACATCAGAGAACAATTAGCAGAAATCGGTGTCGTTAATCCGACCAATATTTACTACAACCTGTCGTACGACGAGTTGTACGAACACGAAACCAAGCCCGGCCTGACCGGCTTCGATCGCGCATTTTATACCAAAAACGGCGCACTTTCTGTTGATACCGGCATCTTTACAGGCCGTTCTCCCAAAGACAAATATGTGGTTTGCGACGATGAAACCAGAAACAATGTATGGTGGGCAGCTCCCGGCAAAAAAGGTTCCGACAACAAGCCCATCACCAAGGAAGTGTGGAACCACCTCAAGGGATTGAGCGAGAAACAGCTGAGCGGCAAGGACGTTTACGTGATGGACGGCTACGCCGGCGCCAATGAGAACTCCCGCCTCAAGATCCGCTTTGTGACCGAGGTCGCTTGGCAGGCACACTTCATCAAAAATATGTTCATCCGTCCGAGCGAAGAGGAGCTCAAGGACTTCACTCCCGACTTCGTGGTGCTGAACAGCTGCAAGACCACCAACCCGAACTGGAAAGAACAGGGCTTGAACAGCGAAGTATATGTCGCCTTCAACCTGACCGAGCGTATGGGGCTCATTGGTGGCACTTGGTACGGCGGCGAAATGAAGAAGGGTATCTTCTCCGTTATGAACTACTTCCTGCCGTTGCGCGGGATGGCCGCTATGCACTGCTCCGCCAACCAAGGCAAAAACGGCGACACCGCCATCTTCTTCGGTCTTTCCGGCACGGGCAAGACCACCCTTTCCACCGACCCGAACCGCGCCCTCATCGGCGACGACGAACACGGCTGGGACGACAACGGCGTCTTCAACTTCGAGGGCGGCAGCTACGCCAAGTGCATCAACCTCAGCGCTGAAAAAGAACCCGACATCTACAACGCCATCAAGCGCGACGCACTTTTGGAAAACCTCGTCATCGACGAAGAAGGGAATATTGATTTCGACAGTGCGGCCAAAACCGAAAACACCCGCGTTTCGTACCCGATTTACCACATCAACAACATCGTGAAGCCCGTTTCCAAAGGCACTCACCCCAGCAAGGTCATCTTCCTGTCGGCCGACGCTTTCGGCGTGCTTCCTCCTGTTTCCGTGCTGAACCGCGAACAGACGATGTACTACTTCCTGAGCGGCTACACCGCAAAACTCGCTGGAACTGAGCGCGGCATCGTCACTCCGCAACCCACCTTCTCATCCTGCTTCGGCGCTGCCTTCCTGTTGCTTCACCCGACGAAATACGCGGAAGAGCTGGCCAAGAAACTCACCGAACACAACGCAACGGCATACTTGGTGAACACCGGTTGGACCGGCGGCGGCTACGGCGTAGGCAAACGCTTCTCCTTGAAAGACACCCGCACCATCATCTCCGCCATCCTCAACAACGAACTCGTTGACTGCGAGACCACGCTCGTGAAACCTTTCAACCTCTTCGTTCCGAAACACATCAACGGATTGGACGACAACCTGTTGAATCCGGAAAACGCTTGGGCTGACAAGGCCGCTTACAAGGAAAGCGCTGACCAACTCGCCTCCTTCTTCATCAAGAACTTTGAGAACTTCTCCGACACCGAGCAAGGCAAGGCCCTCATCGCAGCCGGACCGACCCTGTAAGTTTCGGTTTTTCGGTTAACGGTTTAATGGTAAAAGGCGTAGGGGGCGATGAGCGCATTGTTTCCTACGCCTTCCATAAAAGCCGCAAACAGTCGAGGTGGCGCACCGCAGCGTTAGGGATTGAAGCACATTTATGAGGGCGGATTTTTTTGAAAGGAACGGTGCACGAATGAACGAAGAAGTGAAGTGGCGGAGGGAGGAATCGTGAGCCGGAGCATTGAGCCCGAAATTAGTGCGGAAAGCCCGACGGCGACCGCAGGGAGCCGGAACGCCCAAAGAAGAAAAAACAACTTTTGCATACGCAAAATATATTGAATATCAATTAAATATGAAAAAAATCCGAATCACCAACACCACCTACGTTCGCTCGGGTTACGGCGAAGAAGACATTCAGTCGGAGGAATACCTGATGGCTGAAATTGAGTACAGCGAGACAGGTAAAATACTGACCGACAAGCGTTTCACGTCGGAAGGAGCCATTGAATCCACCACATTGAACGAGTACGATGCGCAAGACCGCGTGATTGCGTCGAGCCAGTATGACGAGAGCGGCGAGCTGTGTCAGAAAAACGCTTTCGAGTACGACGCCGACGGGAGGATAGCGAAAAAAAGTTGCTTTTATGGCGAAGGCTCGCCGGAATACGCCACCCGCAACGTGATGGAGAACGGGCTGCTGATTCGCGAGGATGCGTACACGGAAGAGGATTTCGATTATACGGAAAAGACGCACGAGTACGACAGTGAAGGCCGTGAGACACAGTGCGTTGAGTTCAACGAGGACAATGAAGTATTGTACCGTACCTCTTTCGAGTACGACAATGAAGGCCGAATGGTGAAACGTTTTTACGAGCAGCCGCAGGAGCACGACAGCCGCACCTTCACTTACGAGTACGACGAAAACGGGAACAAGACCAAGGAATTGCTCTACAATTTCGACGAGAAGCTCATTGCGAAGGCGTACTACAGTTACAACGAGGACGGCAATGTGGTGGAGATGGAGGAGGAAAACCTTGACATTTACCGACTTACGCGCTACACATACGAAGGCAAGAATTGCGTTAAGATTGAACAGAGCGACCGCGATATGCTTTTAGCGTGGACCGAATACAGTTACAACGAGCAGGGCGATGTGGTGTTGACCCGGAACTTCATCCGCGACGAAGTGGATCCCGAGAAATTCCGTCTCGCGTCGTCGGTTCGCCACAATTATGAATATTAACAAAATGGAAGAGACCCCCAAACACATTGTAAAGCCCCGTTTCTGGTTCGGTTTTTCAATCGGACTTTTGTCGGGACTGTTCATCGCGGTCGGCTTTTATTTTGCCGACAAGCTGCTTGACGATCCGGTACGGCTGCTGGTGACTGCGCCGCAGGACACGGTAGGTGCCGAAGCCGCCGACTCCACCAACTTTTTCAGTCATTTCCGCTCGCGGAAAACGGCATTCCGAAAAGAGCAGACTTCGGAAGCGCGCAGCGTAAAAGATTCCTCCATTCTATATTTAGAGGACGACACGCTGGAAAATGTGGAGTTTGCAATGGAAATGGAGAACGATGGCGAGGAAAACGTGGTGCAGAACAAAGGCATTGCCAGCCGGAAGATGCACGTCAGCAATCTGAACGCCAGCATTGAACCCGAATACGAAACGCTGGAAGTGGAACAATGGTCGGAATTTGTGAAAAACAAATATTCGTATCATCGTTCTGGTAACACGTTGAAAATCAGAGGAATCAACATTCAAGAGATTAAGATTTCGTTCAATGAGGAGGGCGAGTACGTGATGGAATACCGCGGGCACCACTACCCTATTCCAGAAAATCAGGATTTTACGAGACTGTATATTCGTGAATGATGAAGTCGTACGCCATTCGTCTTGCCAAATACCTGCTATTCCTACTTGCGGCCTTCGCGATTGAGCGAGCCGCTTTCTTGCTGGCTCATTTTTCGGAGGCGGCACAAAGTCCGATATTTGAGGTAGTTGGCACTTTTGTACACGCGCTTCACCTCGACCTTTCAACGGCTTGCTATTTCTTTGCGATTCCGTTTGTTATCCTCACGTTACAACTTGTTGTGCCCGCAAAGTGGCCCGACAGAATTTTGTCGGGGTACACGCTTGTGGTAATCCTGATCATAGTGTTGAGCGGGGTGGGCAATCTGATTTTGTATCCGGAGTGGAGCACGAAACTGAACTACAAGATATGGGCGTACTTAGGCAATCCGGCGGAGGTTTTCCGCACGGCGTCGCTGCTCCAGTCGGTGGGCGGCGGTATGGTGGTAATACTCGTTAGTGGGGGCTATTTTTATGCTTATCGGCGTTGGTCTTCAAAACCCATCATACAGAGAATCAGCAAGTTGAAATGGACTATGCCCATTATTTTGGTTGTGGGCTTGTTTGTGACCTTCATCGGGGTGCGCGGCAAGCTGACAGGGATTCCGATTTCGCAGAGCAGCGCCTATTTTTCTAAGAATCAGATTCTGAATGAGGCAGCGGTGAACACGCAATGGCATTTAGCCAAAAGCACGCTTCGTTTTGCCAAATCGAATCGTCGCAATATGTTCGCCTGTATGCCGGAAGAAGAGGCGGAAGCCATTGTGAATGAATTATTTAGAATAGAAAAAGACACTACCCTACAGGTACTCAAAACGGAGCGGCCGAATGTGGTGATCATCCTGCTGGAAAGCTGGTCGGCCGACCTGATTGAGAGTTTGGGCGGGCGCGCCGACATCACGCCGAACTTTCACGAGCTGGAAAGGGAAGGCATTCTGTTCACGCAACTGTATGCGGCGGGACGACGCTCGCAAGAAGGCAACTCGTCGATTATCAGCGGTTTCCCACCGATTCCGGTGAACGTGGTGACCGACAATTTCGAGAAATATCCGCACCTCAACAGTCTGGCCAACTCCTTCAAGAAGGAGCATTATGCGACATCCTACCTGTTTGGCGGCGACCTCACCTACGGGAATCTGAAGGCCTACACGATGACTTTGGGATTCGACAGGGTTTTAGACGAGACCGACTTTTCGGGCCGCACGCCCCGAGGACGGCTTTCCATTTTCGACGAGTATGTGTATTCACGTCATTTAGAAGAACTTAGAAAAGAAAAGTCGCCATTTTTCGCAGTTATGTTCACGGGGAGCAGCCACTCGCCGTACGACGTGCCGCAAACGTTGGAACCGCTGACGTGGGACGTTCCGGAGCTGCCCTACCTCAATTCGGCCCGCTACGCCGACAAGGCGTTAGGCGACTACATTGCGAAAGCCAAAAAAGAGGGCTGGTACGACAACACGCTTTTCATCTTGGTGGCGGACCACAGTCACCGCACCTACAAGCAGTGGGACTATCATTCTGCTGGTTATCAGCATATTCCGATGTTATGGCTGGGAGGTGCGCTGAAAGATGAGTGGAAAGGCGAAAAAATCGACAAACTATGCAGCTATCTGGACCTTCCTCTCTCATTGCTCAAGCAATTAGGTTTTGAAAGTTCTGAATATCAATGGAGTAACAATATTTTCAATCCCTATTCGCCTTCGTTTGCGCCTTTCCAAAACAATCTGGGGCTGGGCTGGATCACGCCGGAAGGGTCATTGAGTTACGATGCCTCGGCGAACGACGTGTACCAGTGCACTTTCCCCGACGAGGCGAGCAAGCAGCGTGCGTTGCGTCAGGCGAAAGCGTACTTGCAGGTGTCGTACCAGCGGTATTTGGAGTTGTGAGCGGAGCGTGTTCCAACGGGCATCAGCGCCGCCCCTTTTCGCAAAGGAAAAAAAGTTATCAACAAAGAGCAATCTGATGCTTTTTTTGGTTGATTTAGCATACCTTTGCAGAACCATTAACCTCCTTTATGATTATTAATAATTTATTAAATTTCAATAATTTGCGAAATGAATTCTCGCAAGAAGAGCAATTCGTGCTGTGCCTTCTCTCCTATCGTGGAGAATTGCTGAGTGATGCTGAAATCGCAAAAAATTGTACGATGTGCGGCATTGCGGAAGCCGATTACAATGTGGCACTCAACAATTTGCAACGAAAAAAGTGCATTCTACTGCAATTCGGACAAAGCATTTGGCAGAAAAAAAACACAGTGGCCCCCTCACTTTATTTTGAAGTGGCGTTTGAATTGATACGAAAGCACGGCAACTGGCTCAATCAGTTCCGCAAGTCGCTTCCGCTGAATGCGGAAAAACTTTTTCTTTGGGAACTGGCGCAGGCGGCCTATCAGAATGATGTGGAAGAAATCACGAGATTGCAGTCGAAAAGTCAGTGGATGGTTTATCCGCAGGCGCAATACCTGCTGCCCGTGATGGACGATACGCGCTTCTTGCCGATTTTTCATTCCATCAAAGCGAATGACTTCTGCAAACTCTTGCAATTGCATCTTTCGCAACTGTTGGAAGAAGGAATTTGCACCATTCAAAATATTGATAATCTGGAGAATATGGCCTCGCAATTCCAACAGAAGCTGCCCAACTGGGATGAGATGCAGGACCTGTTTGAAGCCCACCGATTTTTTTGCGATGGCCGCCAGCCCGGTTGGAAAAACAAGTCGGGCTCACTTTGGAAGTCGGCGGTGGAAGGCATCCGTTCGCTCTATGCGGGCAACAACGCACTGGCCGACAAGCAGTTTGAGGATTATGTGCGCAAAGCGGGAATGGGAGAGCAGAACCCATCACCGTTCAATCATTCACTCATCGGATTCTACCTGATGCTTTCGTACGCCATTAACCACACCGATGCGAAACAAAAAAAGGCGGAGCAGTTTCTCAAAAAGGAGGTTGCTTTCGTGAGCAGCCAATTTCCAGCCAAAGTGGTGGCCAAAATGTTCACGCAGGAAACGATGCAGCCAAACCTGATCAACAATTTCGACTACTACTTGCATCAGTCGGGAGGAACGCCGCTGTCGGCCGCATTCACCTATCTTTTCAGTAGCGCGCTGCAACTGGACCTGAGCCGTATCACCCATCTTGACAAGAAAACGATCACGCAGAAACCCGCGTGCGGACTGCTGCGCTACGAGTTGAGCGCTTTTGTGGAAATGCCCGATGCGGAAACACTGCAAGCCAATTTGCGAGGGGCTCCCTTGCTGCGCACCCTGCACCGCAAACAGCCGTGGGAAATTGCGATGCAGAAAATTCTGGACTTGAAAACGACGCTGACGGTGGCGGAAGAAGACGAGAAGAGCGTCCGCATCGTCTATCTGATTGACCGTTCCAACAGTCTGGAGGTGCGCGAGCAGAAACTGCTTCGCAACGGGCTATGGAGTTCCGGGAGCCCGCTGAATTTCCGCCAATTCACTGATAGCCAGCGGCCTTCGATGGATGAACTGGATCTTCGCATCGCCGCCCGGATTCTACGCTTCGGAACTTTCGCAGGCATTGCAAACGAGGCACTCACCCAGCTTGTGGGCTGCGACCGCGTATTCTTCGACGGACTCAACGGACTGGAGCCCGTGCGAGTGGTCAGCGAAAAGCCCTTCCTCCTGGTAAATAAAAATGACGACCGCTACGACATCGGCACCAATCTTCCCACCGACCATTTGGGAAGAATCCTGATGAAAGAGCACATTGTGAAAAGGTGCAACGACACCTATTACCTTGTTTTCCACCTGACTTCGTTTGAACAGACAACGCTGAGTACGCTTCTGGAACTCAAGACTTTTCCCGAAGAAGCGTTACCCGACCTGAAAGAATTTTTAAACAATATTTCAACACACATTGAAATCCACTCGCCGCTTCTCAAAGGCGGCTCATCGCTGTCGAGCAAGAAAGGCGACAGCATCATCCTGCTGAAAATCATTCAGGAAAAGGAATCCTTCCGCGTCACCATACGCACGCAGCCACTCGCCGGAGGCCGATTGCAAGTGTTTCCCGGTCAGGGCAGCGAGGTGGTTTTCGACGAAAAAGAGAGCACGCGATACCAGATTTGCCGCAATATGGCAAAAGAAAAGGAAAACTACGAACTGCTGTACCGCTTTATTGTGGGAGAACTGAACCAATTTGTGGAAGGCGGAGAATGCAATCTACAACTTGACGAACTGCTTGAGGTACTGGAATTTGTGCATAACAATGCGGAAAATTTCGCGGTGGAATGGCCCGAAGGCGAAAAAATCCGAATCAAATCAGTGGTGAATCCATCGGCGGTCAATATCAATGTCACCAAGAAAAACGAGTGGTTTGAAATGGAAGGGATGGTGCAACTGGGCCAAAACGCGATGCCCATCCGCGAATTTTTGAACAAAATCGGCAACGGGCTGACATCCAAGCGTTTCGTAAGATTGTCGGAGAGCGAATTTGTGGCCTTGACCGAGAATGTGAGCAAGCAGTTGCAACGGCTGGAGTCCATCGCGCAGATAAGCAAAAAAGAGGCGCTGATTCCCTTTTACCAGGTGGGAGCGCTGGCGGA
>JAZQOJ010000186.1:0-5670 GCA_045627805.1 Bacteroidales bacterium | reverse complement strand
TGCTTGTCTTCCTAAGACCGCTTGGCCTCCGACTTCTCCTTGCATACGCCACTTCACCACTATGGAGTTCATCGGAATGGAAGGGTCTATGGGCGGGGTGATGACACATCCGGATTCCATTGCAGACAAATTGAGCGTCATCACATAGTCCTCATCATATAGAAAACGACTGTTGGAACTTATCGTCCAGCACTCCAGCAAATCGGGGTAGTTTTCATTCATCGCCACCCTATACGGCAGCTGCGTGATGGTGCAGTTCTGCTGCGCAACCGCGCCCAGACAGAGAACTGCGAATATAAGGGCAAGTAGATGTCTTTTCATGATTTATGATTTTTGATGAATTGTGATCTGTAGAAGGAAATTGTACGCGGGCAAAAATAGCATTTATTAAAATAGGTTTATTCCCTCATTTTCAAGAATATGTTCCCTCATACGAAAAAAATATATGAAAAATGATGTGATATAAGACAAACAAAACCAACAAGTTGAGGTTTATTCTGTCTGTCGATGCCATTAAAAATCAATCTTGGTTGAGCTGAGGGGTAGGGAAAGATGGTTTTTTGCATTTGAATATTTTCTTCGGATTTCTACCTCAGTGATGCTTCCTTATCGGCAAATAGAATATTGTACTGGAAACGAAATAGTTATGAAGAGAAAATCGGATTCGCCGGAACCTCCTCGTCTTGCAATCAGCACTAAACACGTCGGCAGTGTCATTCAAAAGATAGTGCTCCGCGGCATTCCTATCCACAAAGATACGGGGCCTCAAGCGGTCAGTGAAAAGCCGACCAAGCGGACGGCAAGTATGCCTTCTCCCGGGAAAGTCAATGTTGTACTTACATTCATAAAGGAACATCCGGGATGTAAATCTGCGGATATTATCAAAAAAACTGATTTTTCCGCAGCCACTGTCGAGCGCAGTCTGACCGCCCTCAAGCAGCGCGGCCTCATCACGCACACCGGCTCCAAGAAGACCGGCGGGTACTATGCGGTGGAAAAGCGCGAGGAGTAGGGAAAACGGCGCTTGAAAGATTCTGAATTCCGACGAACTGTTCCGTACTTTCTTATAAAAATTTTAATTTTTAAGCATTAGTATTGATTTTTTATACTTTTGCAGAAAATTTAAAACCGATGAAAGACTACATACAAAAGCTGCACAAGAAGAGAGTCTTCTCACTCAAGGATGTAACGATGATGACCGGAAACCTAAACACTGCCAAATCCCTGCTTGCCTCCTATATCCGCCGTGGTTTGGTCTGCAGGATACGTACCAACCATTATGCCGTAACGGACATCGCGACTGGTATTTGCGGTGTGTCTAAATACGAAATCGCCACTGCCATCACTCCAAGTGCATACATCTCCCATCACGGCGCAATGGAATATCACGGCTACGGTCACCAACTGTTCAATAGGATGATGGTGTGCAGTGAAACGGGATTCCGCGGCTTCTCATTTGACGGGATTGATTACGTTTACCATAAATCTGCCAACGACGTAGGTGTGTATTCCCCGGCTATGGACTCCCACGTGCGCGTCACCGACCTTGAAAGGACTGTCATAGACTGTATCCGGGAAATCAAGTATGCCGGCGGCTTGGAGGAGCTGCTGCACTGTCTTGAAACCATTCCTTATCTGGAGGAACGAAAACTGCGTGTTTATCTGTGCGAGTTTGATTCTGCAATTTTGTATAAAAAGACGGGATTCCTGCTGTCTCTTTTCAACGACAGGTTGGAATTGCCAACTGATTTCTTTGACATTTGTAGGAAATGTTCCAACGCATCCGTCAGCAAACTCACACCCGAATCGACGGAATATTTCTCCGAATGGAAGCTGTATGTGCCGGAAAACATCCATAGTCTGATGATTCAGGAAGGAGGTCCTCTTGTATAATAAGATTGATTTAATCGAATTGTCAAACAGAACAAACTTCAACAGAGACAATGTTGAAAAAGTAATCCGGTTGATAGATATTTTGAGGTTCCTAAACGAAACGCCATTTTTCCGAAATTCACTAATGCTGAAAGGCGGTACCGCCATCAATCTTTTGGTTCACCCTCTTACCAGGCTCTCTGTGGATATAGATCTTGACTATGCTGTAAACTGTTCCAAAGAGGAGATGCTGACTTCAAGAATGGAGATAAACAGAAAGCTCCTTGCAAGAATGGAGGCAGAAGGTTATTCTATCAGCCCTCGTTCAAAGAGTCCGCTTTCTTTGGATTCCTGGATGTTTCAGTATGTAAATTCCGGAGGAAACAGAGACTATATCAAAATTGAAATTAACTATTCAATGCGTTCACACCTGTTCAATCCAGTTGCACTGCCAGTAATCTCTCAGATGACCGAACCTTTTGATGTGATGACGCTTAATCTAATTGAATTGTATGCCAGCAAGATCAATGCCTTAATCTGCCGTATGGCGGCACGTGACTTGTATGATGTGGACGGGATGATCGAAAACAGATTGATTCCTGAGGAGCTGTTCCCAAGCCTGCGAAAATCCGTTGTCTTTTACAACAAAGTGGGTGGGACACGCGAGATTGTCAGAGAGCAAATAAGACCGGCGGGTACTACGCGGTGGAGAAGCGCGAGGAGTAGGGAAAACGGCGCTTGGAAGATTCTGAATTCCGACGAACTGTTCCGTGCCTCCTTATAAAGAAGAATTATCCCTTTTAATCTTGTTGAGATCCCTTCACTCCGCTGCGCTCCGTTCGGGATGACGGGCGCTCGGGAAGCATAGTGGGCGGCGGCGCAAGATTGCCGATTAGATACTGTGTGGGGTGCCGCCGCAATCGCGATTTCTGCGGCGACACCACGACATTGCCATCCGTATAACACTTTCCGTCGCCGCCATTTTCTTGTGTGCTGCGCATCGTCACTCCGCTGCACAGCGGAGTGAATCTCGCGGCAAGACGGGAATGGGTGATGCCGAAAAAATATTGAAAGAATAAAAGTGCTTGCGGCAGGGCGCTCAACCTATTGCTTTTTTTGTATTTTTGCCGCCTCTTTTTAAAAACCTATTTTTTTATTCTAAAATCATTTATTTTATGGAAAACCAAGAACTTCTTCACCCGGAAAATGCTGAAATGCAGAACCAAGAGGTGAACTCCGGCGCTTCCGTTGAAGCCCAAAACATTACGTCACAAGAAACTTCCGCACCTGCAGAGGAAACTGAAAACCCGGCACCCGTTGCTGAGGAAAAGGTGCAAGAGACCGCTCCTGTAGAAGAGGCTCCGAAATCTGCCGAGGAAATGATGTCCGAAATGGACCAACAGCAGACCGCCCAGGAAACAGCCGCTGAAGCAGAAGAAACAGAAACCGCTCCCGAGGAGACTTTGGAACAGGTCGAAGCCGAATATGCCGACTATGACCTCGACAAGAGCGTCACCGAACTGGAACGCCTCGTTGAAGAACCTAACTTCAACGTCATCAAACAGAGAGTGGGCGTGCTCCGTACCAAAATCATCGAATTCTTCCGCGAAAGAAGACGCGCCGCACAACAGGCATACAATGCCGCCAAAGCCGCTTATGATGCTGCTTTAGCCGAAAATCCAGAGGCTCAGTTGGAAGAACCCGCAACTCCTTCCAACGAACCCGACGAAATCGAAGTGCGCTTCAACAAAGCTTTCCAACAATATAAAGACTCCAAGGCTAAGTTCATCGAAGCCCTGGAAGCTCAAAAACAGAAAAACCTCGAGGGCAAGAACCGCATCATCGAAGGCCTCAAAAACCTCATCGAAACGGAATCCAACCTCAAAACCCTGAACGACAAGTTCAAAGAATTCCAAGAAGAATGGAAGAACATCGGCCCTGTGCCGCAAAGCGAATCCACCAACCTCTGGCAGAACTACCATTTCTATGTTGAGAAATTCTTCGATATCCTGCGCCTTAACAAAGAGGCCCGCGAAATGGACTATAAGAAGAACCTCGAAAGCAAACTCGAACTCTGCGAAAAGGCTGAATCTCTCTTGCTGATCGACTCTATCAACCAGTCATTCAAAGAACTCCAGAGCCTCCACGAACAATGGAAGGAAATCGGACCGGTTCCAGAAGAAAAGAAAGAGGAAGTCTGGGAACGCTTCAAAGCCGCTTCCGACCAAATCAACCAAAGACGCAAAGAACATTATGACAGAATGTTCGCCGAAGAACAGAACAACTACAACGCCAAGGTCGTCCTTTGCGAACAGGCAGAGGAAATCACCTCCAAGGCTACTGACAATATCAAGGAATACAACGAAATCAGCGACAGACTGACCGAGCTCCTCAATATGTGGAAGACCCTCGGACCGGCTCCTGCTAAGCTCAACGACGAAATCTGGGCTCGCTTCAAGGGCACGCTCGACAAGTTCTTCTCCTCAAAGAAGGAATATTTCCAGCAAATCAAGGATACGCAGATGCAGAACTACAACCAAAAGCTCAACCTCGCAATCCAGGCCGAAGGCATCGCCGACCGCACCGACTGGAAACAGGCTACTGCCGATATCCTCAGTCTGCAAACCGATTGGAAGAAGATCGGCGCCACCCCGCGTAAATATTCCGACCAGATCTGGAAACGCTTCCGCGCTGCTTGCGACAAGTTCTTCGAAGCTAAATCCAACTATTTCAACAATATCCAAGATGTTGAAGCTCAGAATCTCCAAAAGAAGGAAGAACTCATCCAGAAGATCCTCGGCCACGAATTCGGTGAAGACCGCCAGGCCAATATGGATGTTCTGAAGGCTTACCAGAACGAATGGATTGAAATCGGCTTCGTGCCAAAGAAGGAAAAGGACAGAATCTATACCGAATACCGTGAGGCTCTCAACAAACGTTTCGCCGAACTCAAAATCAGTGCCGACGATATGCGCCACAACCGTTTCCAATCCAGAATCGACAACATCCTCAGCAACCCTAACGCTGATAAGATGATCGACAAAGAGAAGAACTTCCTCAGAAACAAATTGGACAAACTCAAAGAAGACATCATCCTTTGGGAAAACAACCTCGGTTTCTTCGCAAATTCCAAGAATGCTGAAATCATCACTTCTGAATTCAGAAAGAAAATCGACAACGCCAAGAAGGAAGTCAAGGATTTGGAATACAAAATCCGTATGATGAACAATCCTAAGGCAGCTGAAGAGGCTCCTGCAGAAGAAAATGCTGCAGCTGAGGCTACTCCCGCTGAATAGTATATCCATTATCTGAAAGCCAATGGCCAACGGCACTGTGCCCGAACCATTGGCTTTTTTTTTATCATTGAAAAAAAAGAATTATGAAACTTGTACGTAGTTTTTTACTGCTCATCCTGCTTTCCGTTCCGGCACTTTCATTGGTTGCCCAGTCGGCTGCAGATAAGATTTTGGGCACCTATTATGTCGCCGATGACCAGTCGGACGAGGCCGTCAAAATCAAAATCACCAAAACGTCCAACGGCACGTATGAAGGCAAGATAATATGGATGAAGTATCCGAATTTCAAGGACGGCACGCCCAAGACGGATATCAAGAACCCGGATGCGTCGAAGCGCAAGACGCCCGCCGACAAAATCCAGATGCTGTATCATTTCAAGTACGACAGCAAGGAGAACAAGTGGGTGGACGGTGAAATCTACGATCCCGTGCACGGTAAGACCTACAAAAGCAAGATGTGGTTCGAGTCGGCCACAGAGCTGCGTGTGCGCGGCTATATCGG
>JAZQOJ010000185.1:0-5168 GCA_045627805.1 Bacteroidales bacterium | reverse complement strand
GCTCATCACTGACCAGTGCTCAATGTACTGCCGTCACTGCACCCGCCGCCGGTTCGCTGGCCAGCACGACTGCCAGATGCCAGCCGACCGCATACAGAAGGCCATTGACTACATCGCCCGCACCCCGCAAGTGCGCGACGTGCTTCTCTCTGGCGGCGACGCCCTGATGGTCAACGACGATGTGCTGGAATCCATCATCCAGCGCCTGCGCGCTATCCCGCACGTTGAAATCATTCGCCTCGGCACACGCGTTCCCGTGGTTTGCCCGCAGCGCATCACCGACAACCTCTGCAATATGCTCAAGAAATACCATCCGATCTGGGTCAATACGCATTTCAACCATCCCAACGAAATCACGCCCGAATCAACTGAGGCCTGCGCCAAACTGGCCAACGCCGGCATCCCGCTCGGCAACCAGTCGGTATTGCTCCGCGGTGTCAACGACTGCGTTCACGTGATGAAAACGCTGGTTCAGGGACTCGTTAAGATCCGTGTTCGTCCTTACTACATCTACCAGTGCGACCTTTCAATGGGGCTCGAACATTTCCGCACCCCCGTTTCAAAGGGTATCGAAATTATTGAAAACCTCCGCGGACATACTTCCGGCTACGCCGTTCCCACCTTCGTGGTTGACGCTCCTGGCGGCGGCGGCAAAACCCCCGTTATGCCCAACTACGTCATCTCACAAAGTCCTAACAAAGTGATTCTGAGAAACTTCGAAGGCGTCATCACCACTTACACCGAGCCGTCTGACTACAAGGATGAATGCCACTGCGAAAAATGCAAGCAGAACCCGCACGCCGAAGGCGTCGCTTCCCTGCTCCGCGGCGAACACCTCTCTTTGGAACCGCAAGACCTCGAACGCAAAAAACGTCACACGAAATAATCTGCGTGAAACATCCGTCTCGTACGGATTCAAATCATCCAATCCGCTCAGAAATGGGCGGATTTTTTCGTGAAAATTTTGTACTTTTGCCAGTCCAAATTTTACAATATGAAGAAAATAATCCTCGCCCTTTTCCTTTCCCTCGTCTGCGCCTTTACACTCTCCGTGCAAGGTCAGCAGACCCGCCGCTACGAGAGCGTCGCCAACGACCCCTATGGAGCCCGGATTTACACCCTGGACAACGGATTGAAGGTTTATATGTCTGTGTATAAGGATGTTCCGAGAATACAGACGTTCATTGCTGTCCGCATTGGCAGCAAAAACGACCCAGCCGAAACCACGGGGCTCGCCCATTACCTCGAGCACCTGATGTTCAAAGGGACTTCCAAAATTGGCACGCTCGACTGGGAGAAAGAAGAGCCGCTGCTCAACCAAATCGAAGCGCTTTTTGAAGTTTATCGCGCGGAAACCAACGACACGCGCCGCGCCGAAATCTACCACCAGATCGACAGTCTCTCGTACCTCGCCAGCGGTTACGCCATCCCCAACGAATACGTGAAACTGATGAAACTCATCGGTTCGACCGGCACTAATGCCTGGACTTCCAACGACAACACCGTTTTCACCGAAGACATTCCTTCCAACCAGCTGAGCAACTGGGCAATGATACAGAGCGAACGTTTCAAGGATCCGGTTATCCGACTGTTTCACACAGAACTGGAAACGGTTTATGAGGAGAAGAACCGCTCGTTGGCCAACGACAGCCGCCGAGCCAACGAGGCACTCCTTGCCGCGCTCTTCCCGAAACACCCCTACGGACAGCAAACCACACTGGGCGAAGCCGAGCACCTGAAGAACCCTTCCATCGCCAACATCCGCGAGTTCATCCGCAAACATTACGTTCCCGCCAATATGGCCATCTGCCTCGCCGGCGACTTTGATCCGACGGAAGCCATCGGCATCATTGAAAAATATTTTGGCGACATCGCACCCCAGAGAGATCCGGAAAGAGAGGAACTCGAACACTTCCAATGGGAGAGAACCCCTGGCACCACCATCGAAGTGGACGGACAGGAAGCGGCCTTCGTCACCATCGCCTTTCCCCTTAATATGCCCGCCAATCACGAGAGACAGCCCATCCTCAAAATGCTTGACCAAGTGCTGAGCAATGGCAAATCCGGTCTTATTGACTTGAATATCAATCAGAAACAACTTACAGCATCCGCTTCTTCGTATCCTTATGTCCTGTGCGACAACTCGGCTCTCGTGCTCACGGGAAAACCAAGGCCGGGACAGTCGTTGGAAGATGTGAAAGACTTGCTGTTGAAACAGTTAGACCTCTTGCGCAAGGGCGATTTCGATAAGGAATTGCTGACCGCCGCCATCAACAACATCCGGCTGAAGGAGATGAACCAGCTGGAAAGCAACTCCGGCCGCGCAAACAAGCTGCTGTCCTCTTTCACCGACGGAATCCCCTGGGAGACCGCCTGTCACGAGACCAGCCGGTACGAAAATATCACCATCGACGACATCGTGAAATTCGCCAATGATTTCTGCGACCCGTCGCAAGCGGTCGTCGTTTACAAACGCCAAAACAAGCCGCAGGAAGTAAAGTCCGTTCCCAAACCCGCCATCACCCCCATCCAAATCAACCGCGACGCCGAGTCGTCCTTCTATTCGGAAATCAAAAATCAGAAAGTCAATGAAATAGAGCCCGTTTTTGTGGATTTTGGCACGCAGTTTGAACGCAAGAAATCCGGAAATCTGGAAGTGATGTGCGTGAAAAACACCGAAAACGAAACCTTCCAGCTTTCCATTGCGCTGCCCGCGGGCGAAATGGCGCTCCGCACCCTTCCCATCGCCGCCAGCTACCTCAACTATCTGGGCACCGACCAACTTTCTGCCGAAAAGGTGCACAGCGAATTCTTCAAAATGGCCTGCACCTTCAGAATGACCTGTTCCGACGAGAAAAGCTACCTGATTCTCAAGGGATTGAGCGAGAACTTCAATCAGGCGTTCGCCCTGATGATGCAGCTGGTGCGCCATCCCAAAGCCGACGAAGAGGCGTTCAAACAACTCATCGAGAACCGCATCAAAGCAATGGAAGATGCCAAGCACGTGCAAGACAAAGTGCTCGCCGCATTGCGAATTTATGTCGAATACGGCAAGGAATTGGTCAATTACTCCCTGAAACCCAATGAATTGGAAAAACTTTCCGCAGAAGATGTGTTGAAAGAGATGGCCTCCATTCTCGATTGCCAGCCGGAAATCGTTTACTATGGTCCTTTGAGTGCGAAAGAACTTTGCGGCACGTTTAAAAAGTATTATGGCGCGCCCAAGACCTTTGCGGAAGCACCCGTACACGCTCAATTCGAGAAACAAGAAGTGACCAGAAACGAAGTTTACTACGTGCCCTACACCGCCAAGCAGGCGCGCTTGGTCACCTACTCGCGCGGGCCACTGTTCTCCAAGGAACTGCTCCCCATTTCAACAATGTACAACAGCTATTTCGGCGGCGGTATGAACGCCATCGTCTTTCAGGAAATGCGTGAGAAACGCTCGCTGGCCTACACCGCCCAGTCGTCGTTCATCCTCCCTTCCGAAGCCGACGACTATGCCTACAACTACTCGTTCATCGGCACTCAAAACGACAAGGTGACCGATGCGTGGACCGCATTCGACGAACTTTTCAACGAAATGCCCGTGTCGAAGCCCGCCTTCGAACTCGCACAGAAGTCGGCACGCGCCAGCATCGCCACCAACAGAATCACCAAAATGAAAATCCTCAGCACCTATCTCAACAACAGGAAAAGGGGCTACGACTACGACTCGCGCCGCGACATCTACGGGCAAATCAATTCGTTCACCCTCGACGACGTGGTGAAATTCAACGGGCAGTACATCAAAAATCAGCCAAAAAAATATATGCTTCTTGCAAAAGACGGCGAAGTGGACCTGGAAAAAGTGGAGGAACTCTTCGGTCCGGTTACGCGGCTCAAACTGGAAGACATTTTCGGATATTAATTTGATTTTTCATTGAACAATTCACATACTTAATCATTTATTAAATAAACAACCTTTTAAAATTTACAACTATGATTAACGAAAGAATGCAAAACGAAATCAATGACCAAATCAATGCGGAATTCTGGTCAGCTTACCTTTACCTGAGTATGTCGGCCTGGTTCACCCAGAAGAACCTGCCCGGCTTCGCCAACTGGATGTACGTTCAGTACCAGGAGGAAATCAGCCACGGTATGAAAATGTTCCGCTACATTCACGAAAGAGGCGGCGAAGTGAAACTGAAACCCATCGCCAAGGTCGATACCGCTTGGAAATCGGCCGCCGACGCTTTCCAGGCCACGCTCAACCACGAACGCAAGGTAACCTCTTTGATCAACGGCCTGATGGACACCGCCCACGAACTCCGCGACTACGCCACCATCAATTTCCTGAACTGGTACATCGACGAGCAAGTGGAAGAGGAAGCCACCGCCGAAGAACTTCTCAACAAGCTGAAAATGATTGAGAAAGATCCAGCCGCTCTCTACACGCTCGACAAGGAGTTGAGCGCCCGCGTTTTCGTTGACGCCACCCTCCCCGCCGCTGAATAATTCAAGCGTACAAAGCAAAAGAGGATGATCGGCCGACCATCCTCTTTTTTTATTTGGAATTATCCCCTTTCATCGTGTGAATGCGTAAATGCTTTGCGCAAGACGTTCGCATAATGGTAATTGTGAGTAGTTGAAACGGTTATGCGAGTAAACAGACGAATGGACCAGATATTCAGATTATTTTGCTACATTTTCATTTCGCGGATTATGATTTGGGCGTTCCGGCTCCCACAGGTCGCCGTCGGGCTTTCCGCACTAATTTCGCTCATCGCCCTGGCAGTTCAATCAAGCTTCGCAACATTCCTTTCTTCGCCCTTTCATTCCTTCACCCGTTCCACCCAATCCGCTCATAAATGTGCTTCAATCCCTAACGCTGCGGTGCGCCACCTCGACCATTCACGGCGCAACAAGCCAGCTCTGCGCACAACCGCAGGTCCCCACATACGTTGCAACGACATTTCCCCGCTGCCTTCGCCCATTCGAGCAAGCTACCTCAGCTGTTCGAAATTCTGCCCGAACACGCTCTGCACCTTCGACACGGAAGTGAACGCGCGGCTGTCAACCTCCTTGATGATGCGGATGATTTGCGCCTTGTCGGTACGGTGCGCCACGATGAGCAGCACCTCCGTATCCTGCTGATTGTAGCTTCCCGTTCCTTTCAGGAAGGT
>JAZQOJ010000184.1:0-37618 GCA_045627805.1 Bacteroidales bacterium | reverse complement strand
TGTGTACTTATTAATTCTGCGTTTCACTGTTATTTTTTTAAGGGGTTATAAAAATTTTTGTTTGGGGTTGTTTGTATGCGTTATTATTTGTTGAATTTAGAATTTATTTTTGTTCGTTGTTCTGGTTCGCATTGTCGTTTTTTGTTGGTTTCGTTAATCTGTCTTTGTACTTTTCTTTCAATGCCCTCATCTCTTTCGTTTTCATTATCAATGCGAATTTTTCATCTAAAGAAGTATATGCCCAATTTTCACAATGTGTTTTTACCATCTCAACTGCTTCTTGGAAAGATACTTGATGATGTTCTAAAATCCTTTCAATATCTTCCGTAACCATTTCTAATGTTGTTTTTTCATCACCAAAAAAAGCGTATGATTTATGAAATTTGTTTCTAATTCTGGTTATTATTTTTTTCATTGTTATTATTTTTTTCATTGTTTTTATTAATTAAAGGTAAAATAAAAGGTATTAGTATTCTATATTTATTTAAAACACTCAAGTCAAAGTTCCCATTATTCCCTTCGATGATTTTTGATGGAACCCCATCTCGAATATAAATATCGGTTAGGGATGGAATTCGTTTTGACTCTACTATATTTTTGATTTTTACAATATCATTTCCTTGACTTATACCATATTTAACAACTCCATTAGAGACTTTATTATGAAAACCATCTTTAGGGATTCCATCTATATCCATTTCCGTCCAAAAATCACCTTTTGCATCATAGGTTACAGTTTTACTTGTTTTTGGATATGATATTTCAAAACTTTTACCATCGGGTGCCCAATGATCTGCAAATTGTTTACTATCTGATGCCCAAATATTTCCAGTATATGTTGGGAATGAATATTGTTCATTTTGTTGTACACCTGTAAGTAATCGTTGGAGTTCTAATTTTTGTCCATCACTGCTCATCAGTTGCACCCAACTTCTTGGATCTCCCGACCAAGTTGACCCATCTGGCATTTTGAGCCAAGTGTCATCGGCTTTCGTTTTCCTTTCAATTTCAATATATTCAGGAATATGGCTTTGCAATGATTTTATATCATTCTCCGTATATCCTTTCGGATTATGATGAGCATCAAAAGGCAGACCATATTCTCCAATTCTTTTAGAAAACCAGTTTTCTGGATTCCAATCTAATTCGGATTTGAAATCCACAGACCTCACCGCCACATCTTTTCCCACAGTTTTTTCCGGCACGATTTCAAACTTTCCCGTCACGGGGTTTATGCGTGAGGTATATTGGGAAAATAGGTTCTTCGCGCTGTTCACGCCGCTTGAAATGCCGTTCGCCAGCCGTTTCCCTGCGGTGTCGATGTATTCCAAAGTCTTTGTGAAATCATAATTTTTTATAGCATTACCAATCGTGTTTGAAACAGGCAGCAACATTAGTCCGTTCATAATATGTTCAGGAAGTGACAGCGAAACATTGTTCTTCTTCGCCTGATATTCATCGTTCAACGCTTTTGCGGCAAATAAAGAAGTCGTTCCCAAATCAGCGTAAGTTCCTACAGTTGTTGGCAATCCAACGGCTGTAGTGTATGTGGATGGCATCATTGCTTTCGCAGCCAAAGGAAGCGTTTTTGATAAGGTTTTTCCGGCAAGACCGCTTGCAAGACCATATCCTCCTACAAGCCACGGCCATAGCGTTATGGATTCAAGTCCCTTTTCACCACGAAGATTCGATGGCAAAGGATCTCTATAATATTCCATACTATCAGATAACTCAGGTGTCATCTTAACGCCTGGCAATGTTTGTGGCGCCGTAGCAAATACTTCATTCATCAGTCCTTGATCGTAAGTCCCGTAAGAAGGATTCGCAAGGAAATCCCTCGCCTGTTGGTAATAAGGATGCTGCGGATTTGACACTATTTTTTGAAAATTGCCAATCACATATTGAGGTGGTTTTTCACCGTCTTCAGCAACAATGGTGTATGCTGTATTGTTATTTCCTGCTTGGTCGTAAACCATTCCAAGTTTGTTTGTTTCTCCTATACTTTGGTGTTTGGTGATTCCGCCTTGCTGCCTTTTCCTTGCCTCTGTGTACTTATTAATTCTGCGTTTCACTGTTATTTTTTTAAGGGGTTATAAAAATTTTTGTTTGGGGTTGTTTGTATGCGTTATTATTTGTTGAATTTAGAATTTATTTTTGTTCGTTGTTCTGGTTTGCATTGTCGTTTTTTTATTAATGTTTCTATAACTAATATCATATAATGCCTTCTTGTATGATTCTTCGTCATTAATATTGTAATTTTTAAAGTAAGAAATAGAATCCCACATATTTATTTCAGTATAAGGAATGGAATCTTTTGTGTAACTTTCTAATAAACAAATAATAGTGGCATTAACAGCTGTATATAAATGATATTGTAATTCAAATTGGACATCTCGTAGTTTCATACGATATTCTGCTGCTTTTTGATAATCATTGCAACCTTCATATTGATAGATCATTTGCATAATAGTATCAATTTGATAAAGATAACGATATTTCCAATCATTCATATTATCATCAATGAATCCTTCTACTCCTCTATGTAATTTATTATGACTACCTAAAAACATATAATTGTTTGCACCATAGCGAATAGCAATGTCATCAACTTCATTTATTGTATTATTATTTGTTTCATTATTTGTGTTTTTTTGACAACTGATAAGATTCATTATTGCAAATATTATTGCCAATATAAAAAATGCTTTCTGTTTCATAGTAAAAAATTATTTATAAAATATGTTGTCGTAATTATTCATTAAATCTCGATAAGTACTATTTTTCTTTTTTAAAGTAGTGTCCAAAACACCACTTTTTATCTCGTAAATTACGTTATTATCCCAAACTTTATTTGAAACCGTATCGTTAAGTGTCTTATTCGGAGCATATTGTTGAAGTTTCTGCCTCCCATATCCAAGATTGTCTTCATCTGTTGCTATATTTATTCTTCTTAAACTATCGTATTTTAGCATATCAGTAGCAATCTTCCTGTCAGATCTGGTTGAATTGAGATGTTCATATTTCTTCATTGTATAATTCTACCAATTCAGGATTTGATTGATAAAATTTTCTGCCACTCATACTATTGGAAGAAATAAGTTTGTTCTGGCATTTTACGATTCCGCCTTGCTGCCTTTTTCTTGCCTCGATGTACTTGTTAACTCTTCGTTTCACTGGCGTTTCCTCAAACGGCGGCATATAATCTTCGCCTTGCTGCTGTTTCAGCATAGTGCAGTAATCGTTTTGTATGTTCAATGTCTTGGATTTCACTGTTTTAAATATTAGAAATGTTTATGGAATCAGATTTTTTCGTATTTGAATTTTTAACAGAATCAATATAATCGTAATATTCTTGAGAAAAATAATATTCATTTAATCTATTCATATATTCTTTAAATTCTTTACCACCTAAAGAATATTTATAGTATAAAAACTCCTCTTCAATCCCAATAGGCATACCCGTACCGCATTTCCCTTCAAAAAACAATGTATCTAATTCAAAAAATGTGTCTTGCGGATTGAAAATTCCATTATATCCATTATTTATCGAATCATTATTTATTGTTTTTTGCGTACAAGATATGAAAATCAATAAAAATAATTCTGTAATAAAAAAATATATAAATTTCATTTTCATTTACTTACTTTATATTAATTGCTTTTTGTCCCCAATAACTATTGTTCAACCAATTTTGTATTTCTTTCGTTTTCATCAAACTGTCACCTAATCCATTCACATCTGCTGTATGATTCGGATCTCCAGGATTATATTTTCCTGAATTAAAATAATTTAATGCGTGCATTACCGGTGGAAGAGTATCTTTTACATTACTGGGAAGATTAAAATATTCCCAATCTCTTACAAAATAATTGGCAGGTATAAATCCATAATTTCTAAAATATGAACTATTACCTAATGCTCTATTCTTTTCTTTTCTCTGTTCTTTTGTTATTTTATTGGAATTATTATAATTATAATATGGAATTGCTCCAAATGCACTTTCTTGTGCGGGTAATCCAATCGCAGTACGTAATGGAGTATTGGTTATAAATGCATATTTAGCCATAGTATCCAAAGCATTGCTTGAGACTCTTCCAACACCAGGAACTGTTATCTCTAAGGAATCGATATATGGTATGTCATAATCGTGATTTATCAATTTGCGAGTACTATTTATTCTTCGTGCTGTAGAATCTTCATAAAATTCACTTTCCTTTTGAGTGGGGCCATCATTAGGATATCTTCTCTTTAAAATAAAACTGTCTTTTCCTTTGTCGTTATATTGTTGACTGCCTTTTTCTTCTTCCTTTTTACGGACTTCCGGCGTACTGCAAGATGCCAGTGCGGTTCCGATGCCTCCGGCCAATAGTGATGGCTGCAGCCACGAGTGTTGCGCCAGAGAGGGCACGAGATTCGTAGCGCTTTGAACCGTTGTTGACAGTGGGCTGCCAAGGAAACCGAGAGCTGTTTTGCCCGTGTCGAGTATTGCGGGCAGCGTGGAAGCCGCCGCCAACGCTCCCGCCGCAACAGGAGCGGCCAAGGCGAACTTGCCTACCATATCGTTGAATTCTCCGCTCCTCATATTTGTCTGGAATTGAGAAATTCTATCCGCAAGTTCATCCGCAGCCAGTTCGGCCGCATAACCCTTCACTTTCTGTTTCCCTGATTTGTCAAGATATTTTGTCTTAATCTTTCCACTCTGAATGGCATCGTACAATTCCTTGCCAGAATATCCGGGACTTCTGTACCCTTCCAGCATTATCGGATGGTTTTCATCTCCCAATGCGGTGTCAGTATAATATGTTTCTCCGGAAGCATACAAGTCAGACAATGTCGGCTCGTTCAGATTCAGTCCTTCTATCTTACGTTTGTATATGCGTTTGAAATCGGGATTGGCCTCACTGAACCTCGTCTGGCATTTCCGGATGCCGTTCGGCTGCATCGGCTTATTGATTCCAGCCAATGTATCGGGGACAAGCTTTTTCAAAAGCAAGTCGAAAGGAGGAATTTCGCTTTTCTGTCTTTCTATCCGCTCGCGGCGGTGTCGCGCTTCTATGTATTTGTTTACACGGCGTGTGGTTTTGGGAGTGTAAAATATGGGTTCTGTCATATTATTCATACTGATTGCTTTTTTATTTTGGCTTTGTGAGCCGATTTCCGAAATTTCCATCATTAATTAATTTTATTGTTCTTATATTTAAATTGATATTCATATTCATTTGATTTTGTTTGTTGAAATTGATGTCTCAACTTTCGCAGGGCTCCGGTCAATTAACGGCTTATCGTGAACTTGCGGAGCTCGGATTTGTTCTTGGTGCGCTATGCTCAACTGCGAACTGCTTTTTGCTAAGGTGGTACAAAATATATTCTCATTTTGAATTTTTTTGTTGCGAAATTACTATTATTTTTTTAAAATATTGTTTTGCTCAAAAAAAATTTCAAGAGAAAAAAATGCACATTTAAGACTATATAAAAAACATATTATTATTGCAAACTGAAAAAAAACGGGAAAAAAGGAAATTGCGTGAAATGCTCAAAACGTCATTTTTTTTCGGAGTTTTTGGGAGGAAATCGGCACAAATTGGAAGGGGAGGCCACCGCTTTCCGAAATCAATGCCAAGATTCAAAACCAGATGCGCCCAATCCAATATTTTGATGTAAATTTGCAACCTTGAATTATCGCATCGGTGAACGAAACGAGTGGATCGAAAATCTTAAAAATCAATTATATGAAAAAATTACCTTTATTCATCGCAATGATTATGATGCTGTGTGTTTCTTGCAAGAAGGACGCCGCTCCGGCAAGCAATGGCTCCGATTCCGACATTATCACGAAAGACAATCGCAAGGCCCCCGACTTCTCGAAGGGCGTGCTCACCGAGGAAATCCTCTGGTATTTTGGCCGCGTCACCCCTCCCGAAATCTCCCCCGACGGCAAAACTATGCTCTTCACCGTCAAGTACTTCGACTACACGAAAAACCGCGGCAACGCCGATATGTACACGATGCCCGTGGGCGGCGGCGAGCCGACTATGATTTCAAAAACCGCCGATGACGAGGTGCAGCCGGTTTGGCGCCCCGACGGAAAGAAAATCGCTTTCCTCTATCCCGCCGACGACGTGATGCAGATTTTCGAGGCCAATCCCGACGGCTCCGGTCGCAAGCAGATTACCCACGCCGAGAGCGACATCAACGGATTCTCCTATTCTCCCGACGGAAAGAACTTGCTCTACACGCGCAACGTGCGCCTCGACAAGACCATTGAGCAGCGTTACGAAGACCTCCCCGAGGCCAACGCGATGATTTACGATGACCTGATGTACCGCCACTGGGATTCCTGGGCCGACGGCACTTACGCACATCTCTTCATCGCGCCCGTTGACAAGCCCGAGGAGGCGGTGGAACTCCTCAAAGGGGAGCGATTCCATTCGCCCGTTCCTCCGTTCGGCGGAATGGAGGAGGCCGTGTGGAGTCCCGACAGCAAGAAAATCGCCTACTGCTGCAAGCGCGCTTCAGGAAAGGATTTCGCCGTGAGCACCAATACCGACATTTTCGTTTACGACCTCGCCACGAAACAAACCGTCAACCTTTCCGAAGGCAACGAGGGCTACGATATGGATCCCGTATGGAGCCCCGACGGAAGACAACTCGTTTGGTGGAGTATGGAAACGCCCGGCTTCGAGTCGGATTTGAAACGGATGATGATTCACGATTTCAAGGGCAACGCCACCTATCAGGCGATTACCAACGACGCACTGAATCCGGAAAGCTTCGTGTGGAGCCCCGACGGCAAGAAGATTTTCTTCCTCAGCAGTTATGAGGCCACCAACCAGGTGTTTGTCCTTGAAACCACTTCTGAAACCGACGAGCAGGCAACGCAACAGGTGCGGATGCTCACCCAAGGCGACCACGACTTCGGCTCGCTCGTCTGGGCCGATGGCACGCTCATCGCCACGATGACCACTCACCAGCTTCCCGCCGAAATATTCTCCATCAACCCCGAAACGGGCGACTACAAACAGCTTACTTTCACCAACAAGGACATTCTGGACAAAATCGATATGGGAAAGACCGTGAAACGCTGGATCAAGACCACCGACGGAAAAGAGATGCTCACCTGGGTGATCCTGCCTCCGGGATTTGATTCCACCAAAACCTATCCGACCCTGCTTTATTGCGAAGGCGGACCGCAATCTCCTGTCAGCCAGTTCTTTTCTTACCGTTGGAACTTCTCCATTATGGCGGCTCACGGCTACATCGTGGTCGCCCCCAACCGTCGCGGCCTGCCCGGCTTCGGCAAGGAGTGGAACGACGAAATCAGCCGCGACTACGGCGGACAATGTATGAAGGACTACCTCTCCGCCATCGACGAATTGGCGAAGAAACCCTATGTTGATGCCGACCATCTCGGCGCAGTGGGCGCAAGCTTCGGCGGTTATTCCGTTTACTGGCTCGCCGGCAATCACAACAAGCGCTTCAAGGCCTTCATCGCCCATTGCGGTATGTTCAACTTTGCAAGCTGGTATGGCACTACCGAGGAACTCTTCTTCGCCAACCACGACATTGAGGGTAACTACTGGCAGAATCCCACTCCGAAAAGCTACAACTTCTCTCCGCACAACTTCGTGGGCAATTGGGACACCCCGATACTCGTCATCCACGGTGGCAACGACTTCCGCATTCCCTACACCGAAGGTATGCAGGCGTTCGACATCGCCCAAATGAAAGGCATCCCCAGCCGCTTTATGTTCTTCCCGGAGGAAACGCATTTCGTGGTGCGTCCGCAGAACGCAATGCTCTGGCAACGCGAGTTCTTCCGTTTCCTTGATGAAAACCTCAAAACCAAATAGTCGCTTCTTCGAGTTATGAAAAAATCAGTCCTCTTATTCATTGTTTTCGCCTTTCTCGCCTTGCCGAGTTCCTTCGCCCAGTCTGATTGCGGCGCGGTGGATTGTCCGGGCGTGTGCGGCCGTTTCGTCGATGCCAACGGCGACGGATTTTGCGACCACGGACAGCTCTCGAAGCCCGCAGTTCAGGAAACTGAAATCGCTGAGCCCGTCAAAAGTAAGGAAAAAGTTGCCAAGGATGTGAAGCCCAAAGCGGAAATCGCTCCCGAAGTGGTAGCGGCGAAGAACACTGACACTGCTGAAACCGAAGTGGATGCCGAAAAGGAACCGGCTGCTGAGGTGGAATCTCAACCTGTTGAGAATCAGAAGCGTTCTCCTTACCCGGTATTCCCGATTCTGGTGGGTTTGCTGGTACTTTTCATCATTTCTATCGTATTGGTTAAGTGCAATGTGTGGCAAAAATCCACCCATCGGAAAGTGTGGAACGTGGCACTCACACTCACCTTCCTCGTCTCTTGCTTAATCGGCGTGCTGCTGGCCATCTTCATCAATTACGGCTACCGTCCGCAGTGGTACATCGACCTCCTGCACTGGCACGTTTACGTTGGCATCGCAATGACCATCATCGCCATCTTCCACGCGCTGTGGCATCTCAACTATTTCAAAACTTTGTTTGTGAAACGGAAATAGCAATCCTCAATGAATGTTGTAAAAGACGATGCGTGAGCGTCGTCTTTTTTTTGTTATAAGGAAATCTGCAATTTTCTGAAAAATGAACTTCCGATGCTCAAATTGTCCGGCTGGCGCACCGCAGCGTTAGGGATTGAAGCACATTTACGAGTGCGCAACGAAGTGGAGCGCGAAGTTAGTGCGGAAAGCCCGACGGCGACTGCAGGGAGCCGGAACGCCCTGATGAAAGAGAAAGAACGAGAACTGACTCGCGACTTTCTATTAAAAGGCGTCGAAAAATAGCGGGGCGGGGCGGTTCATCCGAACTATTGGTACAGCAGGAAGATGGTCGGCTGCTTGTGCAGGTCAACCGTTGTCTTTTTCCATTGTCCGATGGTTTTTGTCACGATGCTCTCGTTCTCGCAAGTGATGTTGGAGGCGATGCAGAGCCGCAGGTTGGGTGCGCAAACACCCATTATGGAATTGAAAACGTGATTGTTCCGGTAGGGCGTTTCAATGAAAATCTGCGTTTGTTTGTATTTTAAAATACCGTTTTCCAATATTTTAAGTTTTCGTTCGCGGTCGGGCTGCTCGGCTGGCAGGTAGCCGTGGAAAGCGAAGTTCTGTCCGTTGAATCCAGAGGCCATCAGGGCCAGAATAATGGAGCAGGGGCCAATGAGTGGCACCACTGGGATGCCCAGTCTGTGCGCTTCCGCCACAATCAGGTGCCCAGGATCGGCGATGCAGGGCACTCCTGCGTCGGAGATCAGTCCCACGGGGAGACCTTCCAAACAGGGCTGAAGAAACTCCTTGATGTCCAGCCCTTTGGCGTGCTTGTCCATTAAAAAGAAAGTCAGGTCGTCAATGGCTGTCCGGATGCCTAATTTCTTCAGAAAACGTCGCTCGGTGCGTTCGTCTTCTACAATATAATGATTGATTTCGTTGATGATTTCGCTGTTGAAGGTGGGAAAAACCGCATTGAAATCGCTTTCCCCGAGCGGAGAGGGAATCAGGTAAAGCTTGCCTAATTTTTTTTCTTCCATATTTGTCTTGTTGAATTGTTAAAGTCTTGAATTGTTTTCTGATTCACTGAAAATTAAAATCCCACTATCAGGCCCAGCGCGCCGACGATGAGGCCGAAGACGATGTTCATCAGTTTCATCATCAGGAAGCTTTTCCGGGAGTAGGCCAGGAGTGGCAGCGCTCCGTGCCCGTCTTGCACGATGGAGCTGGCCAGCAGGATGCTGAACGGGATTGCGCCGACGGCGAAAAGGTAGATCCACACAAACTGCGGCTGCGATTCAGGAATGATGCCGATGCCCAGCGCCACGAACAAGAGTATCCACGTCATCCATCTATTTTGAGCAATAACGCTCTCTAAATCAATAAAATGATTGAGAATCGCAAGGCAAAGCAAAACCCCCAGCGTCCACAAAAACACCGACATAAAATGGTGCTTGATGACGTGAGCCCACAAATGTTCTTGCAGGAAGTGTTCGGAGCAGAATGCCACAACGATGAGCGTGAGCAGGGCCAGAATGCCGAAAACCACGTTCTCACCGTGCAAGTGATGGTGCTCTTCCGTCGCCTCGGAATGGTGATGTCCGTGGTGATGTTCGTGGCAGGCGGTCTCATTCCCTTCGTGATGATGTTCGTGGTGGGTGCCGCATTCCACCATTTCGGTGGTTGGTCCCATATTGGCGGGCATTGAGCCGTGCTCGTGCGAGATGATGCCGGTGCCCAGAGCGGCCAGATACACGATGAGTCCGAAAATCAGGATGGCGCGCGCGAACGAGATCGAGCGGATGTTTTTCCACGACAGTTCCGCTTTCCCGTGCTCGTGCGAATGCCCTTCGTGAATTTCCAGCGTGTGCGCGTCGGCCGAATAGAATGGGTGTCTCTTGAAAATCAGGTGCGTGATGCAGCCGGCGGGCAGCGCCACGGCAAACAGCGACAGTAGTAGGGTGGGGGCGGTCTTCGGACTGATGGCGAACAGCAGAAATGCCGAATCGCCGAAAGTGCTGATCATTCCCGCTACCAGTGCGCCGAACGACAGAAGCCGGTGGGTGTAAAGCGACACGATGGTGAAGCCGCCTATGCATCCGGGAATGAGCCCCAGCACCGATGATACAAGGATCTGTAAAAAAGGATGATGCTGTAATTTTTCAAGCAGGTGTCCGGAAGAACTCACGTTGATGAACTCAATCAGGAGCATCATAACCATTACCAGGCAGGTGATGCCGATGGTGCTTTTCAAAAGTCCTGGGAGTTGGAGAAGAATGTCCATAGATTATCTTTTTACATAACTTTTTTCGAATTCGGTACGGCTGAGCAGCGAGCGGCCGAGCGTCACTTCATCGGTGTACTCCAACTCCTCGCCAATCCCGATGCCGCGGGCGATCGTGGTGATGACGGGCACCTTGCCCTGTATGTTGCGGTAGATGTAGAAGTTAGTGGTGTCGCCATCAACAGTGGCCGGCAGGGCGAGAATGATTTCGCCCACGGTTCCGCTCTCCACGCGCTCAAACAAGCTCGCCAGGTTCAGTTGCTGCGGCCCGATGCCGTCCATCGGGGCAATCACACCACCCAACACGTGATATACGCCGTTGTACTGGTTGGTGTTCTCAATCGCTACCACGTCGCGGATGTCCCGTACCACGCACACAATCTGCTTGTTGCGCTTCGGGTTCGCACAAATCTCGCAAACTTCCGTGTCGGAGAGGTTGTGACACTCCTTGCAATAGCAGACCTTTTCTTTTAATGCTGTCAGCGAGGTGGTTAGTAACTCCACCTCGTGTTTTTCCATTTTTAAAATATGGAGGGCCAAACGAAGGGCTGTCCGCTTGCCAATGCCTGGCAGCTTCGAGATCTCAATGATTGCATCGTCAAGCTGTTTTGAAAAACCTATTTCCACAATGTCCTCCTTGTCGCTTAGTCTTCGTCACCGCGCGCCGCCGCCCGTCGCTGGTCCTTTTCCTTGATGCTGTCGCGCTTGTCAAACATTTTCTTGCCTCGCGCAATGCAGATGTCAAGTTTCGCATAGCCGTTCTCGTTGATCCACATCTTGGTGGGAATGATGGTCATCCCGCGCTCGTTCAGCTTCGATGCCAGCTTTTTCAACTCTTTCCGGTTGAGCAGCAGCTTGCGGTCGCGCTTGGGCTCGTGATTGTTGTAACTCCCGGCCGCGTATTCGCTGATGTGAATGTTGTGAACCCATAACTCATTGTTAATGAACGAACAATAAGAGTCCGTCAGGTTCACTTTCCCCGCGCGTATCGACTTGATTTCCGTTCCCGTCAGCACGATGCCGGCCGTGAACGACGTCATCAGGTGATATTCGAAGTCCGCTTTCCTGTTCTTGATGTTGATATTAGAATTGCTTTCTTTCTTTTTCCCCATTTTGCAAAAATTGACTGTGATTACATCGGGAATCCGCTTTCGTTGGGCGCTTCAAACGGAAGGCCGCCCTCGTTGTTCGGCTGGGCGTCGTCGTTGATGCTGGATTCCAAAAAGAGTTCCTGACCGCTGGCTTCCAGTCCGGGCATATCTTCAACTCCGTCAATGTCGTCGGCGAACTTCGTGAAGCGGCTGATGAAGCGCACTCGGATATCGTCGGTGGAGCCGTGACGGTTTTTGCTGATCATAATCTCGGCTTTCCCTTGTGTGCTGGAACCGTCCTTCCATTCTGTAATATCGTAATATTCAGGACGATAAATGAAAATTACTTGGTCGGCATCCTGCTCAATAGAACCGGATTCGCGCAAGTCGGAAAGCATAGGACGCTTGTCGCCTCCGCGCTGTTCCACCTGGCGCGACAGCTGCGAAAGTGCGATGACGGGCACGTTCAAGTCCTTCGCCAATGCCTTGAGCGAACGCGAAATCTGGCTGATTTCCTGCTCACGGTTCCCGCGCCCCTTGTCGTCGCTATTGCCCGACATCAGCTGAAGGTAGTCGATGATGATGAGGTCGATGTTGTAGCGGTGTTTGAGCCGGCGGCACTTCGCTCTCAGGTCGAAAATGCTGAGCTGCGGTGTGTCGTCAATGATCAGCTTGTTGGTGTTCAGCACGCCGATGCGGTCCATCAGCTGCGCCCATTCGGGGTCGTTCAGCTTGCCCTTCGTGATTTTCGACGAGTCGATGCCCGACTCGATAGCGAACAAGCGGTGCGCCAGCTGGGTCGCCGACATTTCCAGAGAGAACAGCGCCACGCTTTTTTTGAAGTCGATGGCCGCGTTTCGAGCCACGGAAAGCACGAAAGAGGTCTTACCCATACCCGGACGCCCTGCCAGAATGATGAGGTCGGAGTTCTGCCATCCGCCAATCTTCTCGTCAATCGCACGGATGCCCGTCGGCACGCCGTTGAAACTGTTTTCCGACTTCTGTATTTCCTTGATCTCCTCGATGGCTTTTTTCACAACAGAGGTGAGTTCCTTGCTCTCGCGGCTGAAGTTGCTCTCCACAATGTTGAAAAGCTCGCTCTCCGCCTTGTCAAGCACTTCCATCACGTCCTTCGGCTGGTCGAACGAGTCCTTCGTGATGTCGTTGCACACGCTGATGAGCTGGCGCAGCACGTAACGCTCCATCACGATGCGCGCGTGGTACTCGATGTTGGCCGCCGAAGCCACGCTGTTGGTCAGTGTGGCCAGGTAGGCGGAACCGCCCGCGAATTCCAGCTTGCCGTTCGCCCGCAACTGGTCGCTCACCGTCAGCAGGTCGATGGGCTCGTCTTTTGCATACAACGTGAACATCGCCTCGTAGATGGCTTGGTGCTGTTCTTTGTAAAACATTTCCGCACGAATCGTGTTCGCCACGTTGTCAATCGCTCCCTTGTCAATCATAAGTGCCCCAAGCACAGCACGTTCGAAGTTTACCGCTTGCGGAATCACCTTGCCGGTGTTCCCCATCGCAGCATCCATCGTGTTGTATGAATATCTCTTTTCCGTCTTCAGTTCTGCACGTTGTTCGTATGCCATAATTGTCTTATTAAATGATTTTCAAATCGTTGTAATGAATGTTTTTTTGCTGTTTTGTTGCCGCAAAAGTACACGAAATAAATCAAAAAAAGTGCTTTGTTGATAAATTTTCTAAACGATTTGTAATCAACGGAATGCCTCTTCAATGGGCGCCACGAGTCGGTCAATGTTTCCCGCCCCGATCGTGAGCAGAACTTCGGGCTTGTGTGTGCGCAAGTAGGGGATGAGTTCCGCTTTCGATAACAGTTTTTTCTCTTTTTTTGTGATTAAATTTAAAAGATATTCCGAAGTGATGCCCGGTATGGGCTCCTCCCTCGCGGGATAAATGTCTAATAATATGATGTTGTCGGCCATCGACAGCACTTCGGCAAACTGCGTCGCGAAGTCGCGCGTCCGCGTGTAGAGGTGGGGCTGGAAAACCACTGTCAGTTTCTTGCTCGCGTAAATGTTGCGCACGGCGGTGACGATGGCCCTGATCTCCTCCGGATGGTGCGCGTAGTCGTCAATGAAGACAAGGTCGTCGCGCTCGATGCGGTAGTCGAAACGGCGTCTCACCCCGCTGAATCCGCGCATCTGCTGGCGGATCTGCTCCTCGCTCAGACCCGACAGCAGTGCCGCGGCAAAGGCAGCCGCTCCGTTCAACACGTTGTGGCGGCCGGAAACGCCCAGCTCAATGTCCGGATAAGTGACTCCGTTGAAGCTTGCCGTGAATTCCGCACGATTCAACCCTAATTGGATCCCCGAAATCCGGAAGTCGCAGTCGGCTCCCTCTCCGTAAGTCAGCTTGCGCGGATGCTTGATCTGCTCCGCAATGTTCTCGTGGATAATGAGTTGGCCACCATCCTCAATCTGGTCTGCAAACAGTTGGAACGATTCCACCAGGTGAGCCCGGTCGCCGTAGATGTCCAAGTGGTCGGCATCCATCGAGGTGATGATGGCAATCGTGGGAAACAACGTCAGAAACGAGCGGTCAAATTCGTCCGCCTCCACAACAACCGTATCGAAGTCTTTGCATATCAGGAAGTTGCTGTTGAAGTTCTTTGCGATTCCGCCAATGAAAGCCATCAGGTTGCGATAGGGGGCGAGAAGTTGGGCGAGCATCGCTGTGGTGGTCGTCTTCCCGTGCGTTCCGGCAACGGCCAACGTGGGATGCCCTTTCGCCAGCATTCCTAACACTTGCGAGCGCTTGTACATCGCGATGCCGTGCTCCCTGAAATAAACCATCTCGGCGTGCTGCTGCGGAATGGCTGGCGTATATACCACGAAATCAACGTCTTGCGGTATCTGACGAACGTCCTCTTCGTAATGAATTTGCGCGCCATCTGCCTCCAACTGCTCTGTGATCGCCGTACGCACAAGGTCGTATCCGTGTACGCGTTCCCCGCATTGCAAGTAGTAGCGTGCGATGGCGCTCATCCCGATGCCGCCAATCCCGATGAAATAAATGGTTCTCGCTGACATATCCTCTGCTTGGATGTTATAGTTTTATGATGTTTTCTACGATTTTGTCAATGGCTTCCGGCTGCGCAAATGTGAGCATATTAGCCGACAGGTCAGCGCATTTTGCTTCGTTGTTGAACAACTCCTTGAATGCGGGTATCAGTTTTTCTCCCGCTTCCGAGTCTTTTACAATCATTGCGGCGCCCTTGTCCACCAACGCCATCGCATTCTTCGTCTGATGGTCTTCCGCCGCATAGGGGAAGGGTACCAGTATGGTCGGCGTGGCGATGATGCTCAGTTCCGCAATGGCAAGCGCGCCGGCGCGCGAAATGATGAAGTCGGCAATGCCGTACGCGTCGTTCATATTCTTGATGAACGGAACGATCTTGATGCTCTCGCTCTGCATCAACGACAGCTCCATCTGGTTGCTCTTGAAGTAACTCTCGCCCGTCTGCCAAATGACCTGAAGCCCCATCTGCTTCAATTCGTCAATGTTTTCCGACATTGTCCGGTTGATGGTCTTCGCTCCCAGACTGCCCCCCACTACCAGCAGCGTCTTCTTGTCGGGTTTCAGTCCGAAAAATTCGTAAGCCGCCGGTTGCTTTTTCTTGATTTGGAGGATCTCGTCGCGGATGGGATTGCCCGTCTTTACAATTTTCTCTGCCGGGAAGTAACGTTCCAGCCCGTCGTAGGCCACGCAGATGCGCCCCACTTTGGGAGCCAGCTTCTTGTTCGTTACGCCGGGATAAGAGTTCTGCTCCTGAATGAGTGTCGGGATGCCTAAAGCGATGGCCGCACGAAGCGCCGCGTAACTTGCGAAGCCGCCCACGCCAATCACGGCGTCGGGCTTGAAGTTGCGGATGATCTGTTTCGCCCTGCGCAGCGCGCTCATCACTACGAAGGGAAGCTTCACGTTTTTGATGATTCCACGCGGCGAGAAGTCCCTGGATATTCCGTAAATGTGCAGGCCCTCAATGCGGTAGCCGGCATCGGGCACTCGCCGCATCTCCATCTTGTCCGCCGCGCCAATGAATAGGATCTCAGCGTCAGGAATCTCTTTCTTCAATCGGTTCGCGATTGCTATCGCAGGAAAAATATGGCCGCCAGTGCCGCCACCAGAAATGATAAAACGTTTTTTCGTATCCATAGGTCGTGTGGTTTTGCTTTTTGCTTGCAAAGATACAATTTTATTGTCAATGCGAAAGCCGAAATTCCATTTTTTTATGTACATTTGCCGTTTGATTATATTAAAAGAAATTTTTATATAAAATGTTGAAAAACAAGATTTTATTAATCGCGTTCTGCGCTCTGCTGCCACTTTGCAAGAGCTTCGCGCAGCAGTTGCACCTCAACGCCCAACTCGATTCCTCTCACATCGTCATCGGCGACCAACTCCGACTCCGCCTCTCCGTCTCCGCTCCCGCCGTCCAACCTTTGACCTTCCAGCGCACTGAAAACTGGAAACTCCACAATTGCGAGGTCGTCTCCGCTAAAACCGTCACCTCTTCTTTCAAAAACGACCAAAAGGTTTATACTCAGGAAATCGTCCTGACTTCCTTTGACACGGGCGTCGCCACCATCGAGCCGATCCTCCTCTTCGAATCCGATACCGTGCCCGTCGGCTCCTCCGACGCCATCTCCTTTCACGTTGACAGCTTCCCCCAGTTCGTCGATACCGCACAGTGTTTCAAGGATATCAAACTGCCCCTCGATGGCCAGAATGTTGATATTGAACAGCCCCAGAAAGAACCCATCCATTGGGGACGAATCATTTTCACTATCTTGTTGATAATGATTGTTTTGGGTGCGGCTGTCTTTGCTGTTTGCAAGTACCTTCTCCCTTATCTCAAACGTCGCCGCGAAGAAGCCGCCAAGGCCGTCCTCAAAGAAAATGCCGGCGTTGTCGCTATCCGTGATCTCAAAGAGTTGAAAATGAAGAAATTATGGCAGAAAGGACAGGTCAAGGATTACTATTCCGAAATCAGTATGATTCTGCGTACTTATATGAGCCATCAATGGGACATCAATGCCAAGGAAATGGTAACCGACGAGATTATGGCTGCCATTGATGAACTGGAATTGAGCAGCGAACTGAATGAGGAACTGCACGGCTTCCTGCAACTCTCTGATCTGGTGAAGTATGCCAAGGAACTGCCCGAAATTGAAAAGCACGAGACAAGTCTCAAAAACGCTTATCATTTCGTGCGCGCTACCGACCAGATTGAACACGATAAGGCCGCTGCCACCGCAGCCGCAAAATCAAAGAAATAATTTTGAAGTGCTATGAAGATTTTTGATGGTTTTTTCGCAATGCTTCCTCATCTGGAATTCGCCAATCCGCACTTGCTGTGGCTGCTTTTGCTAATCTTCCCCTATGTCGGATGGCAAATCTGGAAGCGCTCCAAGATGAACGCAACGGTCACACTGTCAACGTCTGCGCCGCTGGAGAAGCTTCCCAAAACCTGGCGCTACCGTTGCCGCCATCTCCCGCTTATCTTCCGCTGCCTCGCCCTCGCCCTCGCCATTGTCGCTTTGGCCCGCCCTCAGTCCAGCTTTCATCGTCAAAATGTTGAAACAGAAGGTATTGACATCGTGATGGCCCTCGATGTGTCCGGAAGTATGCAGATGATGGATTTCAAGCCCACTCGTCTGGAGGCCTGCAAGTCTATCGCCGCCGAGTTCGTTGACAAGCGTCCTAACGACCGGATCGGCCTCGTGCTTTACGCCGGCGAGGCGTTCACCCAATGCCCTCCCACCACCGACCACGCCGCTTTCAAGAACCTTCTCGCGCAAGCTAGGATGGGCGCACTCGAAGACGGAACCGCTATCGGCGACGGCCTCGGCACCGCCCTCAACCGCCTGCGCAACAGCGAGGCGAAAAGCAAAGTCGTCATCCTCCTTTCCGATGGCGTGAACAATACCGGCTACCTCGACCCGCGCTCCACCGCCGCAATGGCGAAAGATTTGGGAATCAAGGTCTATACCATTAGCTGCGGCACCAATGGCAAAATGGCGAACATCAAAATCCCCGGCTACGGCGTTCAACAGGTGCGAACCGAGATCGACGAGAAACTGCTTCGGGATATCGCCGCTACTACTGGCGGAAAGTATTTCGTGGCCACGAACAAGGACAAGCTGCGCGCCATCTATTCTGAAATTGATAAAATGGAGAAAACCATTATCAATGAGGAAATTATTGAGAATAAAGGCGACGAATTCCTGCCGTTCCTGCTCCTGTCCATCCTCTTTCTGGTGCTGGATGTCTTCGCCCGCTACGTTTTCCTGCGGCAAAATCCATAATCTTTTTCTCGCATAAGATAATGCGTAACGTCGCCGCGCTCTTCCTGGTACTCTTCCTGGCACTGGCCGCACTCCCGACCTCTGCCCAAACAGTGTCGCCACCCCGCTTCGTCGCTCGCATCGCCGACTCTTCCGTCATCGTTCTCGACTCGCTATCCATTCTGCCTGAAACATTTAAGCTTCAGGGACTTGACACTTCCGAGTACGAGGTTGACTTCGTTACCGCGCGCCTCCGGTTGAAACGACAAACCGCCATCGGCAAGAGCTTTACCTGCTCTTTCCGCACTTTCTCATTGAATTTCGCCCGGAAATTTTCCCATAAGTCAACTGACCTCCTGCTGCCGCGGCTCGCTCCCGACGCCTCCGCACACCAGTTCGTATCGCTCCCTTCAGAAACTGCGCCCACCATTTTCGATTCTCAATTGCAGGGCGCCGGCTCCATCGCACGCTCTGTAACCGTCGGCAATAACCAGAATTTTGTCCTCGATGCCAACCTGAATCTCCAACTGTCGGGCTACCTCGCCCCCGACTTGGAAATCCTTGCCAACATTACCGATGAGAATCTGCCTCTCCAACCAGAAGGTAACACTCGGTATATCAAGGATTTCAATAAGGTCTTTATTCAACTTAAATATAAAAACCAGTTCAAACTCGCAGCAGGTGATATTGAACTCCGCTCGCCGCAAAACTCCTATTTCTTTCAGCTGAACCGCCAGTTCCTTGGCCTTGATTGCCAAATCAACAGCCGCATCGACTCCGTCAATTCCTTCTCGAATAGGGTAGGGGGTGGTGTCACCAAAGGAAAGTTCGTGCGCAATGTCATTACCGCGATTCACGGCGTGCAGGGACCTTACAAACTGTCGGGCGAACAAAACGAGACCAATATCGTGGTCCTCGCCGCTTCCGAAAAAGTTTACCTCGATGGCCTGCTCCTTACCCGCGGACAGGACAATGACTATACCATTGACTATAATCTCGGTGAAATCACTTTCACAGCGAAGCACCTGATCACTTCCGAAAATCGAATCATCGTCACTTTTGAATACAGCGACCAGTATTATTCTCGATTTAATGTATTTACTATTAATGAATTCCGTCACGAGAAAAACGATAGGGTTCGTCTTTCCGTTGATTTTTTTCACGAGCAGGATTTGAAAAGACAGTCCATTATGCCGGAACTCACTGATGAACAAATGATTTTCCTGGCGGGCATTGGCGACCGTACGGGTACCGCGGCCTACTCTTCCGCAATCCCTGTTGCCGATGCGCTGCCCAACGAGGTCCTCTATCATCGCCGCGACACCCTCGTGAATGCGGTCCTCTATTCTCCCGTTTACGTTTATGCGGGAAATTCGCGTGATTCCGTTTATCGTCTCACATTCAGCTACGTCGGACCTCACGCGGGCGACTACGTCTTGTCGAAAAATACTACGAACGGCAAACTGTTCCAGTGGGTGGCGCCCGTTGACGGCGTCCCGCAAGGCGATTATGCACCCGTGCAACTGCTCGCCACGCCTAAGCAAACCGACCTGCTCACGGTGGCCGCCAATTATGCGCCGAACAAACATCTCACCCTCCAAACCGAGGCCGCCTTCTCGTATGCCGACCACAATCTGTTTTCCAAAACCGACGACCACGACAATGCGGGGCTCGCCTGCAAAGTGAACCTCGCTTTCCATACTCCTTTGAGAAAGTCTTCCGACACGCTCTGGGCTTACGAGCTCTCCCTCGATTATGAATGGGTTCACAAGAATTTCACCCCTCTTGAAACTTTCCGCTCCATTGAGTTCTTCCGTGATTACAATCTTGAAAGCGATTACTCCTCGGCTTTTTCGGAGCAGCTCCTGCAACTCTCCACCGGCTTTTCGCATCCAAAGAAAGGGTCTTCCTTTTATACCTTGAATTGGCTGCTGCAATTCCATAATCTTTACGCGCTTCGCAATGAACTGAATTCCCATCACCAACTCTCCGGCTGGAATCTCAATACGAACACGGCTTTTCTTCTTTCCCGCGACCAGGTCCAAACAACCGACTTCTTGAAAAGTATGAACGATTTTTCAAAGTCTTTTTCAAAGATAATGATCGGATTGAAGGACAATGTTGAGTTCAACGAGTTCCATTTGGCTTCAACGAGCGCGTTGCGCGAGAACAGTTATGCTTTCAACGAGGCCGTGGTCTATTTGGCCAGCGCCGATTCCTCAAGATGCGATTTCAATTTGCAGGTAAAGAATAGATTGGATGCCGTTGCGAGAGATAATGTTCTGTCGCTCAACGCAATCGCTTACGAAGCACAGGCCTCTTTCCAGATGTCGCAGTGGCGACATCATCGGTTGAAAGTGGCGGCCATCTATCGTAACGACCAGGTGCGCAATCCTCAAAACAATTTTATGAGCGATCATAACTTTGTCGGCAATATCGACTATGCTGCCAATTTCTGGAAGGGTGCCCTCTCGTTCAATATATATTATGAGGTGGGAAGCGGCCTTGAGCAGAAAAAAACTTATACTTTCCTTCAGGTCGCAGCCGGCCAGGGAACCCACGTCTGGATTGATTACAACGGCGACGGCATCGAAAGTCTCGACGAGTTCGAGCTGGCCGCTTTTCAGTCGGAGGCCGATTATGTCAAGGTCTGGCTCTCCACCAACGAGTATGTCAATACATTTAATAATGCGGCCAATGCGTCGTTGCAGTTGCGGCCGGCCAATGTGTGGCGCAACCGGAAGGGCTTTCTCGGCTTCCTGTCGAAATGGGCCAACGTGACTTCGCTCCGCACCAGCCAGAAAAACAGCGGCATCCGACTTGGGCAGGCACTGAATCCGTTCGCCGCTCAGTTGCCCGACAGCGCCGTCGTCGCCAATTCTTTCAACCTGAAAAACAATCTCACTTTCGTTCTGCCGTCCAATTACTTCTCCGCCGAATATGTGGCGGCTGAAAACAGGTCGGAAAACCTACTCTATTATGGGCTGGAATCGGTGAGGTTGCGCCAGCAGCAGCTCACTTTGCGCTCGGTCCCGACCAGGATTCTGATGCTCAAGACAATGTACGGCCGCACTGTCAAGGAGAATGGCTCGCAATATCTCGCATCACACAACTTCAAAATCCTTTCACACCTGTTAGACAACTCACTGACGGTGAATCTGAAATGCAATCTTTCTCTGACTGCTTTGTGGTCAATGACTTATAAGAGAAATCTTCTATCTGACGAAAAGGCGAATCTTTACAAGGCCTGTCTGGATGCTGATTATCGAATGCGCGAGCGTGGCACGCTCACACTCGCCTTGCAGTATGTCCGCGTGTTGTACAATGCCACCGATCGCTCCAATTCGCTCTCTTACGAAATCCTTGACGGACTTACCGTCGGTCACAATTTCTTGTGGAATCTTTCGTATCAGACAAAACTATTTGATTATCTGCAACTTGCATTGCATTATGAGGGACGATTGACCAATGACAACACGTTGATTCATAGCGGAACCATCCAGCTTAAGGCGCTTTTCTGATTCCTTGTTCAACCTCTTTTTTATACTTTCATAATATTAAACATTTCGCTGTTTGTAACTTTTTTTTAGAAAAAATGAACAATCTTGTAAAGTGTTGAAATATCTTGAAAAAAAGAATTTATTTTTGAGTTTCCTATCATTTTTTTTTGTATTTTTGGCGCTTGAATTTTAATAAGGTGTAAGCACCTCTGTAACATTTTTATCAAAAGTGAGTATAAGAATTTTTACAAGTCGCTTGAAATAAAGATGAGAAAGGGTTAACTTATTCATTATTAATTTTATATGAAAATGTAAGAAGCCACTAAATAAATAAACATTATGAAAAAAGGGTACATTCTATCGGTCGTATTGTTCGTAATTTCCGTTGTCGGTTTTGCACAACAGGATGCGCAATTTTCACTTTTTCAGTGGACGACTCCTTACTATAACGCGGGTGCAATCGGCGAACAGAGCAACACGCTCTGCTTTACCGCCCTGTTCCGTCAGCAATATGCCGGGTGGAATGATACCTATGTGGAAGCCGATGGGCAAGTCTCAAAAGTCAACACCTCTCCGCAGCAAATCTATATCAGTGCAGAATCCTATCTGCGTAAACTCCACGGTGGCCTTGGCATCACTTTCTTGAAAGATAAAATCGGCTACTTCAACAATATCGGTTTCAAAGTGGGCTATGCTTTCAAACTCAAAATTCCTACCGGCTCCCTCGGTATTGGCATTCAGGTTCAAATGCTGAGCCAGCAACTCACCACCGATCATTTCCAGCCCACCCAAGAGGGCGACCAATTGCTCGCCAGCTTGGATGCGGAAACAGAAAAATGGATGGACCTCGACTTCAGCGCGGGTGTCTTTTACAAGGCCGACCGCTGGAACGCTGGTATCGGTGTCACTCAGATTGCCGCTGTGCCCGGTCTCCGTCTCTCTGGCGATAACCAATCCTTCAAAACCAGCCGCAACCTCTACATCCACGGCGGCTACACTTGGATCCTTCCTTGGGACCCCAGCTGGGAAATCCTTCCCCAGGCATTGATCAAAACCGACCTCGCCACCGCACAGTTCGACCTGATGTTGCTTGCCCGTTACAACGGAATCCTCTGGGGCGGACTTTCATACAGAATCCAGGATGCTGTTTCCGTACTTTTCGGCGCACGTCCCTTCTATAACTCCAACAACAATTATCTCAAGGGTCTTGAAATGGGCCTCGCTTACAGCTTCACTACCAGCAAGCTCGGCTACCGCCCCGACAGAAGTTATGGCGATATCGAGATTATGCTCCGCTACTGCTTCGATATTTATAAAGAACCCGTCTTCTCTGGCTACGGCTCAACTCGCGGAATCTACAAAAATCAGTATTAAACAATAATTTGTTAGTAACCTCGTTTTTAATATTATCAAATCACATAGATATGAAAAGAGCAGCATTATTATTCGCAGCAGCTATCGTCCTTCTTACCTCTTGTAAGAACAACGGCGACGGCCAATTAGTGGGAGTAAAAGATCGCCCTGACTTCTTGGAATTGATGCCTTTTGGTATGGTTTATGTGCCTGCCGGCCATTATATGATGGGCGCTGGCGACCAGGATGTCCCCTTCGCATTTACCCACCAGACCAAGAATGTGACTATTTCAGCTTTCTATATGGATGAGACTGAAATCACTAACAACGAGTATCGCCAGTTCGTTTACTGGGTGCGCGACTCCATCGCTCACACGCTCCTCGGTAATGCTGAAATCGAAGAGGAAGAGGAAAAAGGTGGCCATTTCGTGAAATACGAGTCCGGTGAAAACGAGGGCGAGTATGTTGAGCCCCGCCTCATCAATTGGAAGGAAAATATTGACTGGGATTCAGAAAACGAAGAAGTCCAGGCCGCTCTCAGCCCGCTGTTCCTCGTCGCCAATTCTCGCTTCTATCACTATTCTCCTGTAATGCTCAATGTGAGTATGCTCAACTATGAATATTGGTGGTGCGATTATCGTAACTATGTTGATCCCGAAGATCCTGAAAAATATGGTGCTTCTCACAAGGAATTCGACAAGGATCCCCACGATATGGGCGGTCTCTTCGCCAATCGTCCGAGCAGCTATAACAAGAACCGTGAGCGCTTTATGCACAACGAGGTCGTGAACATCTATCCCGATACGCTTTGCTGGGTGCACGATTTCACCTACTCATACAACGAGCCGATGACGCTCAACTACTTCTATCATCCTCAATTCGACCATTATCCGGTTGTGGGTATCAGCTGGCGCCAGGCCAAGGCCTTCTGCTACTGGAGAACCCATCTCCGCAACTGCTGGCTCTCCGCCAACGAATATGCCCGCGAGCAGGAGTTCCGTCTTCCTAACGAAGCGGAATGGGAATGGGCTGCACGTGGTGACTTCGATATGCAGAACTATCCTTGGGGCGGTCCTTACACCCAGAACCAAAATGGTTGCTACCTCAGCAACTTCAAACCCCAGCGTGGCAATTACATCGCTGATGGCAATATCTATCCCGGTATCGTGGCTCACTATCATCCTAACGATTTCGGCCTCTATGATATGAGCGGCAATGTCGCTGAATGGTGCGAAGACGCTTTCGACAAGTCAGCTGTCAACTTCACCCACGACCTTAACCCGCAATACACTTACTATGCAAAGAAAACCGATACTCCTGAGAAGAAGAGAAAAGTGATCCGCGGCGGCTCTTGGAAAGATATCAGCTATTATACCACCGTGTTTGCCAAGACCTTTGAATATCAGGATACCTGCTGCTCATACGTCGGCTTCCGCTGCGTGCAATCCTATATGGGCCGTCAAAGAGGTGATAATGTGAATTCGGCTTCTCACGTATACTAATATATTATATATACATTTATTTTACTTGAATTTTTTTCAAAACCAATAAATTAATCAATTAATCATTAACCAATTAAAATTTAACTACTATGGGTTTAGACAAATTAGTTAGAAGTAAGGGCTACAAGAACTTTATGGCCAAGTTGTATGGATGGGGCGCTTCCGTCGTTATCTTAGGTGCTTTGTTCAAAATTATGCACTATCCGGGTGCTGGCGTTATGCTTCTCGCAGGTATGGGTACAGAAGCTATCATCTTCTTTATGTCAGCTTTCGAACCACTTCACGTTGAATACAACTGGGCTCTCGTATATCCCGAACTGGCTGTCGGTGACGAAGCTCCCATTCCGGAAAAGAAAAGCAAAAAACAGCTTCCTACCGGTACTCCTACTCAGCAACTCGACAAAATGTTGGAAGATGCTAAGGTGGGTCCCGAATTGATTGAAAGTCTCGCTGCTGGTATGCGCAACCTGAGCGAAAACGCTAAGAAACTCTCCGGCGTTGCCGATGCAGCTACTGTTACCGACAATTACGTTGGCAATTTGACCAAGGCCGCTGAGTCTGTCCGCAATCTCTCTTTGGAATATGACAAGACCGCTGCTTCCCTGAAGAAGGATTCTAACATTTCTGGCGAATACCTGACCAATGTTCAGAAAGCTTCTACCGCAGTTGCTAACCTCGCCAACATCTACGAAAACACCACCAAGTCTATCCAGGGCGACACTGGCGCTTACAACGATCAGTTGAAGAAACTCAACACAAACCTTTCCGCTATCAACTCAATGTATGAGCTGCAGATGAAGAATTCAAAGGATATGCTTGAGAACTACAAACTCGTTGAAGCCAACATCAACACCTACGCTCAGAACCTCAATGATTCTTTGGCTAACACCAAGATGTACAAAGAAGAAATTGATAAGTTGACCAAGAATGTGGCTCGCTTGAGCAGCGTTTATGGCAATATGGTCGCAGCTATGAGCATTACAAAATAAGTAAGTTAATATTGCTTTTGATTATTCACAGAGTATTAATTTAAAATTATTGTAACATGGGTGCAAAAAACTGTCCGGAAACCCCGAGACAACAGATGATTGGTATGATGTATTTGGTGTTGACCGCCATGTTAGCATTGAATGTGTCTAAAGATATCCTCGCAGCTTTTGACGTCGTGGACTCCACTTTGAACCAGTCCAATATGAACGTTAAGGAAGCTATGACCTCCCAATACGCCAGCTTGAGTATGAGCGAAGATGCGAAAGCTGACAATGCTAAGAAAAAAGCCGCTGATTTGAAAAAACTTACCGACGAAACCGTTGAGTTCATCGAACAGTTGCGTTTTGATATGACCAAGGAAATCGAAGGCGAAAAGTCTGAGGGCGTTCAGCGTGCTATCGCTAATGCGAAGAAGGAAGGTTGGAAAGTTCCGATCGTTCCCGTTGAAGACATCGAGGCCAAAGACAACTTCGACAAACCTACTTTCTTTATGTTGGGCGATAGCGAAGGCAAGGACCCGAACTGCAATGCTCAGAAATTGAAGAAGAAAATCAACGACTATAAGAAGAACGCGCTCGCTCTTATTGACAACGAAGCACTCCGTAAGGAAGCGGAAAGAAAAATCGTTCTCAATACCGACGATCACAAGAAGAATCCTGCTAAGAAAGGTGATGAAGACAAGACTTGGGAAGTTTACAATTTCGACCACTTGATTCATAGTGGTGCTGCTATCCTCCTGAGCAAGTTGGCCGGTGAGGTGAAGAACGCTGAAAACGAAATCTTCCAGTCCATTATTTCTGAAATCACTGCTTCCGACTTCAAAATCTCTGAATTCGAAGGACACGCTATCGCTGAATCCAAGATTCTCTTCGTGGGCGATAAGTACAGAGCTAACGTTGTAATCGCTGCTTTCGACCCCACTGTTGACTTGGACGTTTACTACAAAATGGGCGTTGACTCACTGCCTATCAATCAGGAAAGCTCTGCAAGCCATTTGAGCGGTAAGGGCTCTGGTGTCCCGATGGAATTGGATGGCGGTGGCACTGGCGAACACAAATTCGCTGGCTTCATCAAGATCGTTGCTCCTGATGGAAAGGGCGATGGCGATGGTTTCAAACGCTTCTTCTTCCACGATTCTTACACGGTTATTCCTAAGGGTGGCGCTACTGTTTCAGCCGACAAGATGAACGTTTTGTATGCTGGCATTACCAATCCGATGACCGCTGCAGGTGGTATGGATGCAAGCAAGATTTCTTTGTCGATTCCTGGTTGCCAGGTCAGTGCAACTGGTGGCGGTCACTACAATGTGACTCCTCCTGCCACTTTGGTTGGCAAGCAGGTCACCGCTACCGTAAACACTTCCGATGGCTCAGTTAGCCAAGTATTCCGTGTGAAGAAAGTTCCGGATCCGACTTCCTACCTCGGTGGCGGTATTTGGGGAGGCAAACGTAGCAAGGGTGAATTGCTGGCACAGCCCTTCATCTCTGCTCGTATGGGCGACGATTTCGCTTTCGATTTGAAATGGTCGATTACCTCCTACAGAGTTTCCGTTATCTCTAAAGGTATTGAAGGTGCTCCTATCAGCTGTAGTGGTGGCGCTTTCAGCGGCGCTGTCTCATCAGCTATCAGTGGCGCTTCTGCTGGTACCGTGATCATCTTCCAGGATATCAAGGCCACCTCAGTTGCTGGTACCCGTACCTTGCGTGATATTACGATTAGAATTAAATAATTCAAAAACTATTTGTTATGAAAAAGATTGTTTTGTCTGTATTCGCTATCTGCTTGGCTACCTTTGCTTTTGCTCAGGAAGATACTACAGGTAGCACAATGGTTCAGCCCGTACGTACTCCTGTTGAGTTCCCGTGGGAGCAAACTGAAGTGGGCGGATTCTCAGATCCTATCTCTTACGTTCATCAGCGTAATGCGGATGTGATGTATTATCACACCATTTGGAGAACAATTGACCTGAGAGAAAAAATGAACCATCCTCTTTATTTCCCGCAGGATGTCCGCGGTACTTGGAGAAGTATGGCTCAGGTGATTTTTGATGCCCTTGACATCAAAAATCCTGAAAACGAAAATGCAATGCCTATCTATTCCGATGAGTACTGCACGCTGCCTATGAGCCGCGAGGATGTCCGTGCAAGCTTGGTTAACATCAAGCATATGGAGCAGATCGATCCTGAAACATTCGAAGTCATTGGTGACTTGGAGTATGAAGAAGAATTTACGGCAAAACAAGTTCTCTTATATCGTGTCAAGGAAATTTGGTTCTTTGACAAGAAACGTTCCGTTCTCGAAGTTCGCATTCTCGAAATTCAACCGCTTATTGAATACGAAAAGGAAACCAATAGCGGCGAGCCCCAGCCGGGTGAGGAAGAAGAGGATGCCGTTGGCGCAATCAAATCCAAAAAGTTGATTGGCAACATTCTTTGGGATGAATTGAGACCTTATCTTGCACAGCAGGAGGTTTTCAATCCTAAGAACAATGCTGCCAGACTTTCACTGGACGATTTGATGACCTGGAAACGTGAGTTCTCAAGCTATATCTATCAGGAACAGAACGTTTACAATGATCGTCAGATTGATGAGTATATCTCTAATGCTCGCGACCAGCGTATCGAATCAGACAGAATTACGGATAAAATCCGTCAGTTTGAGCACGACCTTTGGGAATTCTAATAGTAAATTTCAGTTTTTTTCATAACATTGGGGGGATTTCAAACGAAATCCCCTCTTCTTTTTCTAAAAAATGCGTATTTTTGCACACTTATGAAAAATATCCGAAACTTCTGCATTATAGCGCATATCGACCACGGAAAAAGCACTTTGGCCGATCGTATGCTGCAATTTACTGGAACAGTCAACGACCGCGAATTCCAAGATCAGGTGCTGGATGATATGGCTCTGGAACGCGAGCGCGGTATTACCATTAAGAGCCACGCCATCCAAATGAATTACAAATTCAAGGGCGAGGATTATGTGCTGAACCTGATTGACACTCCCGGTCACGTTGACTTCTCGTATGAAGTGTCTCGCTCCATTGCGGCTTGCGAGGGAGCCCTCCTCTTGGTGGATGCCACTCAGGGCGTTCAGGCGCAAACCATTTCAAATCTCTATCTCGCCATTGACAACAACTTGGAAATCATTCCAGTGCTGAACAAGATGGATATGCCCGCAGCTATGCCTGCTGAGGTGAAAGATCAGATTATCGACCTTATCGGCTGCGACGAGGAAGACATTATTGAAACCAGTGGCAAGACCGGGCTCGGTGTTGAGGCATTACTTCAGGCCATCATCGAGAAAATCCCCGCACCGCAAGGTGATCCCGATGCCCCACTTCAGGCACTCATTTTTGACTCCGTTTTCAATTCCTATCGAGGCATTATCTCTTATTTCCGAATTTTCAACGGAACAATGCGTACCAACGACTTGCTCAAGTTTATGTCAACGGGCAAGGAGTATGGCGCTGATGAAATTGGTGTGCTGCGAATGCAGCAGGAACCTCGCCAAGTGATGAGGGCTGGCGATGTGGGCTATATCATTTCGGGCATTAAAACCTCGAAAGAGGTCCGCGTCGGCGACACCGTCACTCACGTCGATCGACCTTGCGAGAAGGAAGTGGCTGGCTTCCAGGAAGTGAAGCCGATGCTTTTCGCCGGCGTCTATCCTACCGATGCCGACCAGTACGAGGAACTCCGCGCCTCGCTGGAAAAATTGCAACTAAATGACGCTTCCCTCACGTTCGTACCCGAATCCTCTGCCGCTCTCGGCTTCGGCTTCCGTTGCGGATTCCTGGGCCTCCTTCATATGGAAATCGTTCAGGAACGCCTTGACAGAGAATTTGATATGGATGTCATTGCAACGGTACCAAACGTATCGTACAATCTTTATACAACTAAAGGCGAGCTGATTGAGGTCCACAATCCGTCTGGAATGCCAGCCCCAACCACTATCGACCACGTGGAGGAACCGTTTATTCGGGCTCAAATCATCAGCAAGGCCGATTATATTGGACCTATCATCAAACTTTGCTTGGACAAGCGCGGCACATTGTTGAATCAGGTCTATATTGCTTCCAATCGCGTGGAACTGACCTTTGATCTGCCATTGGGGGAAATCGTTTTTGACTTTTACGATAAATTAAAAAGCATTTCCAAGGGCTATGCCTCCTTCGACTATCACATCTCAAGTTATAAACCAGCGCAATTGGTGAAGTTGGACATCCTTTTGAATGGCGATTCCGTTGATGCATTGTCTTCATTGACTCACGTGGATAATGCCTATCCATTTGGACGTAAGATTTGTGAGAAATTGAAGGAATTGATTCCGCGCCAGCAATTTGACATCGCTATTCAAGCGGCTATCGGCTCTAAGATTATTGCTCGTGAGACGGTAAAGCAGGTCAGAAAGGATGTTACCGCTAAATGCTACGGCGGCGATATCACCAGAAAACGCAAATTGCTTGAGAAACAAAAACAAGGTAAGAAACGAATGCGCCAGATTGGCAATGTGGAAGTCCCGCAGTCGGCTTTCTTGGCGGTTCTGAAATTGGATTAAAAAAATGGTGCTATCGGGCACCATTTTTTTATCGTGTGGAGTCAAACTCGTCGTAATCAAACAAATCCTCAAAGGGCTCGAACTCATCTTCAAAATGGTCGATTTCTCCATCTTCGGGTTCTATTGTGACAGGAATGACATCAAAGAAGGTGTATCCGCATAGCTGTTTTCCCTTTCGGTTGATTTTTCGTTCCAGCAAAATGGTCGTCTTCAAATATTGTTTCCACTCTTCATCCTTGATGTTCCCATCATCAGCAATGAGTTTGTTGTAAAATGCTGTGTATGCTTTGTGAAGTTGCTCGCAGTCATTGGCTTGGTCAATGATTTGTTCATACTCATACCATTCGTTATTGCGATCCAGAATGGATGTTTTCGAAATATTGCACGACGTTAGCAGTAGGGAGCACAATGCGCACGAAACGATTTCAATTATTCTCATAGGAAAAAGAAAAAACTCTGTCGTTAAACAGAGTTTAATAAGATTATTGTGATAGAGTTAACGTCTGGAACTGCTGCTTGAGTGTGAGCTGCTTGACGGGCTTGAGTAGGATGAGCGTGAGCTGCTTGAAGAGCTTGAGTAGGATGAACGAGTGCTGCTTGAAGAGCTCGGACGAGAGTATGAGCTGGAAGAACTGCTTGAAGAGCTTGGACGAGAGTATGAGCTGGAAGAACTGCTTGAAGAGCTCGGACGAGAGTAAGAGTTGGAAGAACTACTTGAAGAACTCGGACGAGAGTAAGAGTTGGAAGAACTGGGGCGGCTGTTTGCCGGCCTGTAATTATTGAAGTTTGAACTGCTGGAAGAAGGAGTCGCATTGGTAGCGGGTTTCGTGGTCGCATTGCTGACCGGCATTCTGCTGCTTGAGGAGCTGCTGCTAGGATTAGCAGTGGGGGTCTTGCCAGTGGTCGGGTTGACAGCGGGCACTTTCCCGGTGTTGGCGTTGCTGCTGGGATTAGCAGTGGGAGTCTTGCCAGTGGTTGGGTTGACAGCGGGCACTTTCCCGGTGTTGGCGTTGCTGCTGGGATTAGCAGTGGGAGTCTTGCCAGTGGTCGGGTTGTTAGCGGGCACCTTTCCAGTGTTGGCGTTGCTGCTGGGATTAGCAGTGGGAGTTTTGCCAGTGGTCGGGTTGACAGCGGGCACCTTTTCGGTGTTGGCGTTGATGCTGGGTTTGATATCAGGAGTCTTACCTGTGGTCGTGTTGTTAGCGGGCACCTTGTTCGCATTAGTTGCAGAGGTGACTTTAGAATTCGTATTGTTGCCAACAGTATTGGAAGATGATGCCGTAGTGGAGGATGATGCAGCAATCAGATTGTCGTAGCGTTCGCTGAAGCTTGTGGGCGTAGTGGTTCGGCTGCTGGCTATACTGGTACCGCCGGAGCCCCAGGTGCTGGGTGAAGTGTGATCGTCTTCATCGCCATAGCCGTTCGGGCGATCGCCGCGGCCATTGTTGCGTCCGCTGTTGGTGCCGGAAACGCTTTCACGGTGCCCATAGTAGAAACTATGGTTGTTGTCAAAATTGTTGTGGTAGTATCCAGCATTGTATCCGGCATAATAGCCATCATAGAAACCGTGATTGTAAGCCCACGCACCGTGGCTGTGATAATATGGACTATACGGGTGGTGGCATTCCCAACCCCAGCCATAGTTGAAACCATAGTGATAGTATCCGTAATTGTAATAGTACGGACGATAGTAATAGGTGGGCCACCACCAGTTGTATCCCATATAAATGCTTACGCCCCAGCAAGCGGGATCATAACTGTACCAATAGTGATTGGTGAAATACGGGTCGTAGTAGCCCCATCCGTGATGTACGCAGGTGTGGAAACGGCGAATACGCGAAGTGTAGTAATAGTCGTAGTAATCGTCGTCGTCATAGTAGTAATTGTTCGTGATGTAGGTGTTGCCGCCATTGTCGGTTTCGTAATATGTCTCATCGGGACCACCGACGGCTGCCTCATCGTAGTATTCGTAAGATTCGTTCTCCGAATTGCCGCTATTATCATAGTAAACTACGTCATTGTTTGCGGGTTTCGCCGGACGTGGCGTTTTGTATTGACTGTCGTATGAATTGCTGTAAATGTCGTCGTAATAAGTTAAAGACTCTAATTTACAAGAAGTTGCAATCACAGCCAACGTAAGAATCGGGATTAAGACTGACTTTTTCATAATAAATCTCCTTTCTTTCTATATGTGCGTAGATGTTTTTTTTCCAAACGTTTTTTAAGACTACAAAAATACTAAAAAGTTCAAAAGGTCGGGTGTGTTTTTTACAAATAATTTTAAGTCCTAAATCAACAAGACGGAAAAAGGATAATTCCAATTTTTTTGTAAATTTGCAAATTATTTCAAATTGGATAAATCAATTGAATATGAAAAAGATTTTTATTATTAGTTTATTGATTATCAGTCGCTTACTTGTTTCTGCGGATGAGGGAATGTGGATTCCTTTGTTTTTAGGATACAATGAAAATGAGATGCAGCAAATGGGTTTTCGCCTTACTGCCGATGATGTTTACAGTGTGAATCATCATAGTATGAAGGATGGTATCGTATTGTTCGGAAGCGGCTGCACGGGCGAGCTTATTTCTCAGGACGGACTTTTGATAACCAATCACCATTGTGGTTATAGTTTTGTTCAAGGACATAGTAGTGTGGAACACAATTATTTGCATAATGGTTTTTGGTCAAAAAACAGGGGAGAGGAAATCGTGACACCAGGTTTGACGGTTACATTTCTGGTGCGGATGGAGGATGTGACGGCGGCGGCGTTGCGCGGCGTGACCGTTGGTATGACGGAGACGGAGCGTAATAAAAAGATTGATGAAAATATTAAGGAAATCAAGTCGGAAGCGATTCAGGGAACTCATTATCAGGCCATTGTGAAGCCGTTCTTTTATGGAAACCAGTATTTCCTTTTTGTGAATGAGGTGTTCCGCGATGTCCGCTTGGTGGGCGTTCCGCCGGAAAGCATTGGCAAATTCGGCGGAGATACCGATAATTGGATGTGGCCTCGTCATACGGGCGATTTCTCGTTGTGGCGCATCTATACCGACAAGGATGGCAAGCCCGCTGACTATTCACCAGACAACATCCCTCTTCAGTCGAAGAAGTATTTCCCCATTTATGCCAAAGGTGTTCAAGAAGGTGACTTCACGCTGGTTTTCGGCTATCCCGGCACTACCCAGCAGTTTCTGACTTCAGATGCTGTGGACATTGTCGCCAATGTGCAAAATCCCATCGCCATTCATTCTCGCGACTTGCGCTTGACGGCTATGAAACGCCAGATGGAAAAGTCGGTTGAAATACGCCTGATGTATTCCGCAAAAGCCAATTCCATCAGCAATGGCTGGAAGAAATGGATAGGGGAGAGCAAGGGCATCAACGAATGTCACGTGATTGACAAAAAGAAGGCGTACGAGAAGGAATTCGCTCAATGGGTGGCGCAAGATGCGACTCGTAACGCTGAGTATGGCTCGTTGCTGGACGATATGCGTCGGACTTATGCACCGTACCGCGATTGTGTGAAAACCGTGACTTTCTTGAGCGAAACCTTTATTGGGGTGGAAATCGTGCGTTTCCTTTACTCTAATGTTTTGAAAGTCGTTTATGCCGCTAACAACGCGTCAGTTTCGGATGCGGACTTTGAAACTATGCGCCAGAAACTGCTTTCTCAGTCAGAATCATTTTTTAAGAGTTATAACCAAGATATTGATAAAGAATGTTTTGTCGAGTTGATGAATTATTATTTCTCTTCCCAGGATCCTAATTTGATTCCGGAGAGCTTGCGCGGTTATGCGGCATACACCAAGAACGACTGGAGTGCCCTGTTTGATAAGAAATCATCCAAAGTTCCTTGTTTTGCAGATGGGGATAAGTTCGTCTCCTATTTGAAAAATGTGAAGCGCAAGGATCTGAGTAAGCTGCTCTCGCACGATATGTATGCCTTGATCCTCCCCGCTTTTGAACAGTATTTCGACAGCTACGACGCGATGACCAACCAGAAAGCCAAGCTGGATCTCTATTATCGCCAGTATGTGAAGGCGCAGATGGAAAAAGATGCCGACAAGACGTTCTATCCTGACGCGAACCTTACGATGCGCGTGACTTACGGAAATGTCAAGGGATTGTATCCAGCCGACGGTGTGGAATACCGTTGTTATACTACTTTGGATGGCGTGATCGCCAAGGACGACCCGGATGTGTTTGATTATAAGGTGGATCCGAAGTTGAAACAGTTGTGTGCAGCAAAGGATTATGGCCGTTATGCCAACGAAAAAGGCGAACTCCCAGTTTGTTTTATCGCAAGCAACCACACCACTGGCGGCAATTCCGGAAGCCCTGTCATCAATGCCGATGGCTATCTGGTAGGCATCAATTTCGACAGATTGTGGGAAGGAACGATGAGCGATATCAATTACGACGTTGACCGATGCCGCAACATCTCTTTGGATGTGCGTTACTTCCTCTTCATCGTTGACAAGTTCGCCAACGCACAAAACATTATCAACGAGTTGGATATAAGATTCTAAATTTCAGTTCTTTTCAAAGTCTTACATTTCTAGTATGATTAGTTTTGAAAATATAAACAAATTTGATCCAGTTTATCACGTTTGGAATGAGTATTACCGACAAGCTCATAATAAGTTGTATTATAGTAAGATACAAGTTGTCGGATACGAGAATGTCCCTCCTAAGGGATATCCGATATTTGCCATAGCGAACCATCAGAATGCGGTGATGGACCCTTTGGGAATGCTCTACTTTTACAAGGACCGCCGCCAGCCAGTATTCATTGCGCGTGGCGACGTGTTCAAGACGAGCAATTTCGTGGCCCGACTTTTGCGCTTCATCAAGATTCTGCCCACTTTCCGGGCCCGTGACGGAGGCCGAGAGGACATCAAGAGCAACTTGGCTACTTTTGATCTTGCAGCCCGCATCCTGAACGAGGGCGGCACGCTGACAATGTTCCCAGAGGCCGGACATCAGCAGGGGAGGTACTTCTCCACATTTAAAAAGGGTTTTCCACGCATCGCGTTTCTGGCGGCAGAGAAGTCGGATTTCCAACTCGATTTCAAAATCTTGCCGATTTTCATTTACTACACCGATCCGTTCAATATGGGAGGGCAACAGCTGCTTGTGATCGGAAAACCGTTCGCCATCAACGAGTTCTATGACTTGTACAAGGAGGAACCCAACAAGGCCTACCTCGCAATGAACGAGAAGGCGCGCGAGGCGGTGCGCAGTATGGGAATCGATATTACCGACCACGAGCATTATGAACAGTATGACACAACCCTTATGGTTTGCCGCACTCAGCGGATCAGGAAAAAACATCTGCCCGAAGGTGAACCCTATTCCGCTATGTTGGCTGACAAAGACACAGTCTGCATCTTGCAAAGGATGGACGAGTGTGCGCACGCCGATTTCGAGACTGTAATGTCCGACGCGGCCGAGTACAAGCAGAAACTTTACCAGCTCCGCTTGCGCGACTGGCTCTTTGAAAAGAAAACCACGCTGGGCAGCTTGCTCGGAATCGCGCTGTTGCTTTGCGTCACTTTCCCGTTCTTCCTCTTCGGAATGATTAACAACATCATCCCGTTCAAGGCCCCTGAATTGGTCAAGCGCAAGATGAAAGACAAGATGTTTACTTCCACATTGAATTTCTGTTTCGGTGTAATTATTTCATTCCCAGTTTGTTATATCGCACTATTCATCCTCGTTTGCTGCTTGACAAAATGGTGGATCGCCATATTGTATATGGTTGCAACAGTATTAACCCTCCCGTGCTATTTCTATTGGAAAAAGAATTTTGTGAAATGGCTGGGGCGATGCCGTTATTACCGGTACGAGAAAAGTCAGAATCCGGTTTGGAAGCGGCTGTGCGAGCTTCGCACTGAGATACTCAATCTTGTTAAATAAGGCAAAGGGGAAATTTCCAACGGAAATCTCCCCTTTTGATATGAAAATGTTAGTTCTTGTGTGTCTTATTCGGCAAGGCAGAATTTTTCTGCTTTCTTTTGGGCTTTTTCAGCAATTTTCTTGTAGCGAACGCTCAGTTTCTTTTGCTCGCGGGCATCTGTCACTTTGAAAATGAGTTCGCTAATGCCCAGTGCGTCTGCAGATGCTTCGCCAATCTCAAAACATTCGCTGGCTGCGTTTATCTCCTCTTCGTAATGGGTCAGGGCATCATTTGCCGCCTTGTATTCTTCGCTTTTCGAGCAGGAAGACAGGACGACAACAGTTGTTGCCAATGCCAAGACGAGTCGGTATTTCATAATCGAAAATCACTTCGTTAAATCGTTTGCAAAGATACTATTTTTTTCATTCCATTTTCATTTTTTTGTAATTTTTTTTTGTTTTCCATCAAAGAGCTGAATCTCCGCCTTGATTCCGGCTCAAATCAGACGGAGTTCGCAACAAAGAGTATGCTGAGGTGTATTGTCGGTCGTCACTATCTTGCTCATTCAATCTCTCACAAATTCCCTTATCGGAAGTCGCCGAAGGTTTTCGTCCTCAAATCACAATGCGAAAAGAAAGTATCCTTATATATATATTGTATTGCCCTTTTGATATTGATTTTCCTGTTTCATTATTTTTCGGAATTATCCCTTTAATCTTGTAAATGCCGCAATGATTGAAACAAGGTGTTCGCATAATGGTAATTGTGAGTAGTGGAAACGGTTATACGGAGAAAACATTCCACTGCATAACCGATTAACCCCTTAACCGTTTAACCGTTTAACCGATGTTAACCGAATTCTTTGGGCGTTCCGGCTCCCGCTGGTTGACGTCGGGCTTTCCGCACTAATTTCGCTCATTGCGCTGCCGGCCCATCACTCGCTGTGCCCCCGTCCGTCCGCCCTTTCCTCCGAGCCCCCTCCGCCAGGTCGCCGCTCATAAATGTGCTACAATCCCTAACGCTGCGGTGCGCCAGCTGGACCATCCTTCCCTCGAAGCACCGTCCCACCGTTCCACCGCATAACCGAACCACCGATTAACCGTTTAACCGAATACGGAGAAATGAGAACTGACGAATGAGTGAGCGCTTGAGCTTTGCCGAGCGAAGAGAAACGGCGAGAACGGCGAGAACGGCGAGAACGGCGAGAACGGCGAGAACAGCGAGAACAACGAGAACGACGAGAACGACGAGAACGACGAGAACGGCGAGAACAGCGAGAACGGCGAGAACGACGAGAACGACGAGAACGACGAGAACGGCGAGAACGGCGAGAACAGCGAGAACGACGAGAACGGCGAGAACGGCGAGAACGACGAGAACGGCGAGAACGACGAGAACGGCGAGAACGGCGAGAACAGCGAGAACAACGAGAACGACGAGAACGGCGAGAACGACGAGAACGGCGAGAACGGCGAGAACAACGAGAACGACGAGAACAACGAGAACGGCGAGAACGACGAGAACGACGAGAACGACGAGAACAACGAGAACGACGAGAACGACGAGAACGACGAGAACAACGAGAACGACGAGAACGACGAGAA
>JAZQOJ010000183.1:0-35252 GCA_045627805.1 Bacteroidales bacterium | reverse complement strand
TCCGCCAAGGGAGGCGGTATTAGATTCATTTCTAATGCGACAGACGCAAAGAGGGCGACAGGAGATACGGCAATTCCTGATGTTATTTGCGAAATTTACGAGGCGGTTACTCCTCAAAATACATATAACTATGTTGTTGGTATTTCTGTAAATTCAAACTCTCAGCAGTTTTTAGCCTATGATGATTATGCAACGGCGGCAGAGTTTAAGGCGGCGGTAACAGGTCATAAAGTTCTTTACGAACTCGATACACCGATAACAGTTCAGCTTACACCCGAAGAAATCAGAGCAATCAGCCGTAATACCGTGTCGGCTAACTCTGGCGACATCCGTGTTGTGTATCGTAAGGACTTCGGTATTTTTGCGGATGCTATACCATACGACAATACGGAGAGCGGACTGACGGCTGACAATGTGCAGGATGCAATAGACGAGGTTGCCGAGACGATAACTGACGGGTTCGGGAATGTTTACAGTAAAGCAGAAACTGACGGCTTGCTCGCAGACAAGGCGGACACGGCAGATCTTGCCGCGGTTGCAACGAGCGGAGCATATTCCGACCTCACTGGAAAGCCTACAATCCCAAGTTGCGAAGTGACAGCGCCTGCTTCACTTATGACTGTTGGCTCGACTTGGCAATTGCCTGCGGGTTTCTTAAATCACAAACTGATTACCGTTACGGCTAGGCGTTACGGATATGCGTGTGGTGTAACTATCTCGAGCAATGCTATCACTGGAGGCACAGCAACAGAAGGCATTTTTGTACCTAGGTCAGCAACAGACGGTTGGTTGTTCACAATCAATGCCAGTGGACTGTTGACATATAAACAGGCGGTCGGCGGAGCTGCCGACCCGACTGTTGAAGTTTGGGGTGCGTTTTAAGGAGGGCAGACCAATGGAGAATATTTACGGCTTTGTGGCGCTGATTATCGGTTCTAATGGCCTTATATCCGCTATTCTGGGTATTGCGCAGCTGATCATTACCCGCCGCGACAATAGGCGAAATGTGGAGCGCCAGCTCAAAGGCTTAGAGGATCGTATGGATCTGGAAAGCGCCAAGAGTGCAAGGCGAGAGATACTGAGGTTTGCTGACGACCTGCACAACAGTTACAAACACAGCAAAGAGTCATTTGATCAGATCCTGGTTGATACGGATTGCTACGACAATTATTGCCAGCTTCATCCTGAGTTCGCGAATAATAGGACTCAAATGTCCAGCGCTTTTATCAAAGAAACTTATCGAAAAGAATTTTTAGAAACAAAAAATAATGAAAGGAGAGCGGATCTATGATCTTCAAAAACAGCAAAGTGTATGACGTCCTCAAATGGTTGTGTACGGTAGGCTTTTATGCGCTCAGCTACGCCTGGGTTGAGCTGGCCGATGTTTGGGGTTTTCCTTATGCCACGGAAATCGCAAAGACGATAGCCGTTGTGGGCGGTACGCTGGGTATCATTTTAGGTATTTCTTCTATTAAGTATGGCCTTACTAAAAAGGTCGAGGAGGTGGAGAATGGGTAACGTTTATGCTAAACCCGCAGTGGATTTCGCGCTGGCTCAGGTAGGTAAGGATTGCGGCAAGAAGAACCCTTACAGCGCAGAGCTCGACGCGATCGAATTCTATAATTATCCGAAGAACGGCGACACAGACAGCTGTAGTATTTTCGTTGATCGGTGCGTTTATGAGGGTGCTGGCCACGACAAGTGGGACGCCCTTTATGCGCTTTGTGAACCGCAGAGCAAGGGTTCCAATGCTGGCGCTGGATGCTCGCAGGCCATTGGTTATTTCAAAGCGGCAGGTCGCTACGAGACTGATCCTGGAAAGGCTGAGCGTGGCGATAAGATCTTCTATAAGGATAAGGCTGGCAGACCGTATCATACTGGTATCGTGGTTGACTGGGGTACTTTCCCTGAGGGCCAGGGTTTTCAGGTGGTCGAGGGCAATACGAACGGCGGCAAGGTAGCAAAAAAATTCGTAGCCTTTTCTGATCCGAAGATCCACGGCTTTGGCAAGGTCCGTTATGACGCCTGGGAGGCCCCTAGCGCCGCGCCTGAGGCAAAGCCTGAAAAGGTGGAGCCTGAGACGCCTGCGGCGCCTACAGCGCCCGCTGAGGCGTATAAGCGCTATCGCGTAATTGCCAAGAGCGGATTAAAACTCAGAAAGTCTGCGACAACCCAAAGTAAGCAAATCGGATACTTTTCTTTTGGCGACGAGCTGGTTGTTAAGGCTGAGGTTGACGGTGAGGGTGGCACCTGGCTTAAAACCTCCACGAACGGTCCTACTGGCTATGTAATGGGTAAGTGGTGCGAGCCGTGCGATCCTGATTGATTGTGATATAATTGCTTTATAGACCTGCCAGCTGACGAGGGCACGCGGCTGGGGGCGAGGGTGCGTTTCGGCGCACCCTTTTTTTTATGCCTTAAAAATCGATCGAGAATGGCTTGTATTCCCCCTTGAACAGAGTTAACGTATTGCCAACAAGCAAAGCGACATCAACGCGACAAAGGAGGATCTAAAAATGAAGCGCATTGATTTATTCAACAACAGACAGGTTCTGGAGCTGTGCAAGGCTAACGGTACGCCTTTTGCAGTAACGGAAGAGGGCAGGGTTCGCAAGTGTGACGACCTTAATGGTTGCAAGGGTTGTGTTTTTTGTGATTGTTATGATTGCCACGATCAGATGGTTATCGACTACCTCAATGAAGAGGTTACTGAGATGGAGGACAAGTGAATGGCTAACAAGTTCACCGCAGCTGAGATCACCGCGCCTCGTAGATACGCCATCTACGAGAGCGATTTCGGAAGTGTAGCAAAGTCTTTATTCTGCGAGGCGTTCACCATCTACGGCGCTGGCAATCAGATCATAGGCTTTACAACCCGCGTTGAGGTAGCTGTTGAATTCCTTAATTCTGGAAAGCTCGACAGCTACATCCCGTACACCAAGTGTTCGGAGCACGATATCAATCAGGCTTTTCAGTGGATGGGCATCTTAATGAGTGCGTAGGAGGATCTAAATGGAACGGTTTACTTTAGTAGGTGTTGACGGCAATGCGTATTCGCTTATGGGATACACGGCTATCTGTTTAAGAAGGGCGGGCCTGGCTGACAAGATAGATCAGATGTGGGCCGAGGCTACGGCAAAGGATTACAACAATTTGGTTTGCGTTTGTGCTGGCTATGTCGAGATGGCAAACGACGCAATAGATCAAAAAGGAGGTTTTTAATATGAAGGAGCTTGAAAAGAGATACAGAGTTGGTCAGATCGTTTTCCTGAACGATCGCAGGCAGACGGTCGGGATCATAACAGACGCGTTCGAAGATGTTGACGCTTATGTTCTTGAAACCGACGACGGCAGAAAGTACGAGGTAATGGAGGCGGATATCGGCGGCTTGATGTTTGAGTAAAAGGTAACAAATTTATAAATAAAAGGCGGGCCAAAAACCCGCCTTTTTTTGTTACCGCCAATCCACCGCCAATCTACCGCCAATCCTTTTATGGCTTTTGCCGCAGACGCTTTGTTTTGGGGCGTTACGCTGGTGCGCCTGACAGGACTTGAACCATATTATTTGTGAGCCATCTGTCGCCGTGAAGGCTCAAAACCGGCTATTTACGGGCGTTTTGCGTTTTGTTGGCGTGGCGTTTTCTCGCGGCTGGCGCGGTTACCGCCAATTTTTCATTTTTCGGTTATGGTTTTGAAGGTGGAATTATCCAGGATCGTGGCGGCCTGGACCATCTGATTATCGGACATATGGGCGTAGACTCCGTAGGTGTCAAAATCGACGGAATGGCCGACGGCGGCTTTGAGCATAGGCTGGGGCAGATCCACCGACGCCATACTTATGAATGTGTGTCTGAAAGAATACAAGCAGGTGTTTGGGCATCCTAATTGCGCGGCTATCCTTTTCCAGTGCTCGTAGACCGTACCCTGCAGGGCAACATTACCGACGGGATCAGGGAATATCCAGGCGCTCTTAAGGTTGGCGGTCATTGCCAGCTGGCTCTCGATTTCCTTGACCGCAATATCAGCGAGCTTGATGCGGCGCAGCGCATTTTTATTTTTTCCTGGCGTAATCCTGCACATTCTATTCACAGAGCGAGCGATCGTGATCCATCCATCAGCGTAATCTTGGCGCTGGAGACCTATAGCCTCACCAGGCCTGAGACCCGTTACGCACATAAAACGAAAGAGGTGTATAAAAAAGTCGCCGCTGTAAGGCTCACATTCGCTGAATAAGCGCGAGACGGCGTCAAGGGGTATGATTTCCTTACCAACGGTCGGCGCGTTCTTAGGGGCCACCAGGGCGGTGCCTGAGGGCGCATCTATTCCGTCTTGCTCACAGAATTTTAAGAACGAGACAATGGTGGCGCGGATCGTTCGCAGGGTTTTCTTGCTGAGGTCGCCGCCGTCGATCTTGCGGCAATTGTTTATAACCGATTGCCAGTCCGTAATTCTCATAGTGGCGAGTTTTCTTTTACCGCATTTGGAGAGGATATGGTGATTGCTTATGCTCTCAACGTTGCGGTATGCCTCAGGACACATCCTGGCGCGCTGTGATCCCAGGAACCGAGACCATTCTGCGGCGACCGTTATGTTGCTGTCGATGCCGTTGATGTAATCGTTATATTTCTTCAGGACCTCGCGCTTGCCTGCACTACCTTGTTTCTGGGACCAGAATGTCTTTACCCGTTTACCGTTCTCGTAGATGGATATCGACCATTTCTGGTTGTATGCTGACCACCTGGGTTCAATCATTTGATTGCCTCGATTCCTTTTCGCGATCCAGCTGGTATTCCGCAAAAAGTAGGACAGCGGTTTTCCTGCTGAGAGGGAGCTGGTTGAATATGTCGATCAAGCCCTGCACCTGTTGATCGGTGTCGGTGGCGGTATCCTGGAAAAATACCAGCGGTGAAACTCCGAGCCTGTCGGCGGCCAGCTTGATTTTGGATCTAGGCATATCCCTGGAGCCATTCTCAATCTTGCTGATTGCCGCTATCGAGTCATAGCCGATTGCCTTAGCCAGTTCCATCTGTGTAACACCTGCGGCTTTGCGGTAATGCCTGAGCTTTTTACCAAATGCTTTACGGATATCTTCTTTATTCATACGTCTTACCTCCAGTTTGGATTTTAAAGGCTGCTATCCAAAGCGTCAACATTACTTTTAGGTTTCATAAAAATATTTTTGTGTTTTCCGCTTTTTTATATTGACGAAATGCCAAGTTTAGTTTAATCTCGAAAATATCCAAAATGCCAACACGGAAGGAGGTTAATGGCTTATGGAATTTCAAAACGTAAAGATGCGCATCATCGATGACGGCATCAAAATGGTTAAGGTAGCGGAGGTCCTGGGGATATCTACTCAGGCGCTCTACAACAAGTTAAACGGCGACAGCGAGTTCGTTTTGTCCGAGATGGCTAAGCTCAAAGAGTTTCTTCATCTGTCCGACGCGGATTTCCTGGCGCTATTTTTTTCGGATGATGGTGTCCGAAATGCCAAGTGTTAAGGAGGTAAAAAAATGAGAGCTAGTAAGAATATCCTTTATCCCGTTCTTTTCAGGGAATTTGAGAACCGTGCCGAGCTGGCTGATGTTCTTGAAAAGTCAGAGCGTACCGTCACACGTATGTTGTCTGGCCGCCGTGATTTCACGAAGCGTGACAGAGCAAAGGTTTGCGCTTACCTGGGTATGGATGAAGCTGAGATCTTTGGAGGTGCGATCGGATGAATGTTTTGTTTTTCGGATCAGTTTTGGGCGCTGTCCTTATCGGCTTTGGTTGCGGTGTTGTGGTAGCTCAGGATATCTGCAGTCAAAAGTACGAAAGGGAATTGCAGAAAAAGGTGCGCCCTGCAAACATCGTTGTGCGTCAGGTATCTAAGGTCGAGGCTTATACGGTCCAGCCTGGCGCGCTCGATCTTGACTTCCCCAATTCGGAGGCGGCGGTATGACGGACAGCGAGTATAAATCCCTGGTGCGCAGCCAGGTCCACGATTACAAATGCCGCTTTACGGAGCCGTGCCATTTCAGGAGTAGATTCCGCGGTTATTACGAGTGCGCGTGCCTCAGTGATTGCGGCTTTGGTCCTGAGTACGACGATTGCCCGTTCCGCAAAACGAACGAGCAGGTCAAAGAAAACGGCGAGCGGTATCCGTTCGATTCTGGTTATGCGGAGGCACATCAATGAGTTACTCAAAGGCACAGATCACGAAGATCTTATCTGGTTACCATATGAAGTTTGACCGCTCGGCAAAGTCCGAGGATGAGGCTTTCACGCCTGTCAAATGTGACCGCGGCTGGACGTTAGAAAACCAGCATACTGGCTCGATCAGGAGCGAGTGGTTTGCTGATCCTGCGTATGTAAGCGGTTACCTGAAAGCAAACGTTAAGCCTTGCCATTGCCCGTCCTGTATGGAGTCTGACGACTGGGTTCACGAGTTGCCTTATCTCCGAGAGAATGCCGAGGCCATCTTCAGGAAGTTGCACATCGTCGTTACCGATTGGATCGAGTATGATCACAAGGTCACGGGGTTCTTTACTTCTGAAATCTACGGGCAGGACCTGCCTGTTGTGATCAGGTGGTACGTTTCTAATATTACTGGCGGTGTTATGGCTTGCATCTCAATGAGCAATTACGGCCGCGAACCGTCAAAGCAGCGCTTCATTCCTAGTCCTAGTACAAATTCCCTTTTGGCGGCTCTGATGGGCATACGCGGTGATTTTCATACACCTATTGCTTATCGCGCAGAGGATATGGACGACGAAGGTTGCGAGGCTCTGGGTGGCGAGTGCGCGCGGGTGTTTGCTCGTAGCTATATCTACCGTGATCCCGCATCAAACAATTTTCACGCAATGAATAGAAGAGACGAGGCCCGCGTCCGTGACAACAAGGTATGGTGGGCGCCGATGTACGAACCTGACGACGTTATGCGGTTTCTCAAAAAGGAACAGGCGCGCTATATCAGCGGTGTCAGGAAGTATAGCGATCTGGATGGTGATGTATGAAGAGATTAGGTTTTGGGTTTATCGCCGCTGGCGCGGCCATTATCGTTGGCTCGGCCGCGTTTGCGGTTTGTGATTCGTTGAGGGTGCCTGCTATTGAAAAGGACGGCACGGTTGCTTCAGAAACCGCGCCAGAGCCGACACAGGCGGTGCCTACGCCGACAGAGGCCAACCCTGTTAAAGAATACCTGTCGAGCATAGATCCTGTCAATGCGACGGTTACGCCTACTCCGACGCCGACTCCAACCCCGACACCCGCTATGGAGTATCTGGGTGAGTTTGAGGCTACAGCCTATTGCGGTTGCGCACGCTGTTGCGGAGTAGCGAGAGACGTACCAATCACATACAGCGGTGAACCTGCACAGAGCAATTACATAGCTGTTGATCCCAGAGTAATTCCGCTCTACTCATACCTTTACATTGAGGGCGCTGGTATGGACGGCTATTACTACGCTATGGATACTGGCTCAGCTATAAAGGGTTACATCGTTGATTTCTACTTTGGCAATGAAGAAGGCAGCCACCGTGCTACCGAGATTTTTGGCAGGCAATCCGTGAGGATCTACCTGGTTAACGAATAGGAGGTATTCGAATGATTAAGATTGACGAAAAAAACATAGTTATTAATGGCTCACCCGATCAAATTCTTCACGAGTTTACGGTGCTTGTTCACGCTTTTAACGATTCCGTTTTTCCTAAATTCGACAACGGAGAAAAGTTACGGCAGGCGGAGGCATTCTTTTTGGCGAGCGGTGCTGGCCTGGAAGAGTTGCAAAACCAGGGCATTATCGGCGGGTTTAATGAGCGCGACCTTTCGAACTTTTGCACCCTTATGAACGTGATTAAGGAGGGCGGAGACAATGACGCAGGCTGAGAAGATTTTAGCTTTTTGCAAGGATCACGGAAGTATCACCCAGCGTCAGGCGTTCCAGCTTGGCATCTATCGCCTGGCGTCGAGAATGTATGATCTTGGTCGCGCTGGGTACCTGGTGAAAAAGGAAACCTTAAAAGTTAAGAACCGCGACGGTTCTTTTAGCTGGATTACCCGCTACCGCATTCTGTCTAAGGAGGACTTGAATAATGAGACCGCTATATGAAATCGACGCCGACCTGGCTCGCGTAATGGGCGATATGGCCGCTGATATGGAAGAGAACGGAGAGATCTCCGACGAGACCGTTGCCTTGCTGGAGGCTTTGAACCTGGAAAAGGACGCCAAGATCGAAGGTATGGTTCTTTGGGTTAAGGATCTTAACGCCCGCCTTGATGCCGCAAAGGCTGAGAAGGCTCGCATTTCCAAGATCATCAGCTCTGGCGAGCGCGAGGTCGAATGGTTAAAGGCTCGCATTGCTCAGGAACTGGAAGGTAAGAAATTTGCGACCGAGCGTGCTTCAGTCAGTTATCGCACCACACACAATTGTTTAGATCTGGATAAGGATAAAGCAGCCGCAATTCCTGCACAGTACAGGAAGGTGGGAGATCCTGACAAGACATTAATTAAAGAGGCATTGCTGGCTGGCGAGGTTATCGAGGGCGCTACGCTTAGCGACCACACATCTGTGATTATCAAATAAGGAGGCTATATAAATGGATTTGAAGTTTAGAGATTTGCGCGCGGACGAGATTGATTGTCGTGTTGCTCAGGTGGGAGCTAAGGGGTTATCGCTGTTGCTCTATAAGGATGCCAGGTGCGATATGAATATCCTGGACGAGACCGTCGGCCCTATGAACTGGATGAGGCACCACAGCCGCGATAACGCGAATTGTACCGTGTCGATCCACGATTCCGAGACGGGTTTCTGGGTTGACAAGGAGGACACGGGTACCGAGTCTAACACCGAAGCTGAGAAGGGCCTTGCGTCAGATTCTTTTAAGCGTGCGTGCGTTAACTGGGGCATAGGGCGTGAGCTGTACACGGCGCCTTTTATCTGGGTTAAGGCTGGCGACTATGAACCGTCAACTAACAAGGCTGGCAAACCTAACACAAATGACAGGTTTGAGGTTGTGGATATTGTTATCGAAGATAAGCGGATCGTTGGCCTGGCTATCAAGAATGCCAGGACGGGCGCTGTGGTTTACACGTTCGGTAAGGTCAAAGCCGCAAAGACGGCACCTGCGAAGAAAGCCGCAAAGGCTCAGGAGGTTGCTGTTGCACCTGCGGCCGCTGTTATTCCTGCGGATGAGGTTGACAAAACGCCAACAATAACGCCCGTATGCACTTTGTGCGGCGAGGTTATCAGTGACGTCAAACTGAAGAACGGCGGCGTTATGACGGCCGCTCAGGTCGTTTCTTACGGCCTCGGTAAATTCCCCGACCACGGTCCGTTGTGCGCAAGGTGCCAGGGATCAATTGTAAAAGCTAAGAAGGAGGCTTAATTCTATGTTAAATCGTATTTGTTTGCAGGGCCGTTTGGCAAGAGAACCAGAGATCAAGGCTACGGCCAGTGGTGTGAAGATTTGCAGTTTGGCGGTTGCTTGTCAGCGCGACTTCAAACGTGCCGACGGGAGCTATGAAACCGATTTTATTGATTGCGTTGCCTGGCGCGGTACGGCTGAGTTTATCTCAGGTCATTTCCACAAGGGCGATATGATCATCCTGGACGGAAGGCTTCAGGTGGAAAACTACGAAAACGCAAAAGGTGAAAAGCGCACCCGCTACACAGTATCGGTTGATTCCGTTAATTTCGGCGGAGGATCAGTAAGTACAGCGCAGCAGAGTACAGAACCTGCACAGACAGTTGAACAGAGTACAGCGAGCGACGATCAAGTATTACCATTCGAGATCGGTGGCGACGATCAGGGCGTACCTTTTGAGATCTGAGGTGCTTGCTATGATTGTCCGTGCTGATCATTCTGGAGATTATCTCCAAATATCAAACGCTACGCTGATGGATCAGCGGCTGTCGTGCGAGGCTGTTGGATTGCTGGCTCGTATGCTGTCATTACCTGACAGCTGGAGCTTCAGCGTTGCTGGTTTGATTAGTTATATGGGTATTTCAGAGAAAACCCTTAGACGCTTGATCCGCGAACTCAGGAGAGCTGGGTATATCGAATTCAAACAAAAAAGGACCGCTCAGGGTTTCTTTGAAACCGTCGACTGGATTGTCTATGAAGAACCTATCCGTATGTCCGTTATCGGCGTTGCCGATACTGGCGTTGCGGATAGCCGTATGTCCGTTTGCGGCGTCGCCGTTAGCGGCATTGCCGTTAGCGGCATTGCCGCAAATGGCAGACTACAAATACCTAATATACAAAAACCAAATATAAAAAAGACTAAAGGTATAAAGAGTTATATGCCCGCCTGCGGTGAATTTTCAAACGTGCTGATCACCGATGCTGAATTCCAAAAGTTGACCGATCGTTTTGGTGAAGCTGGCCGTGATTCTCGTATTGAGAATTTGTCGCGGTATCTGGCTCAGCATCCTCGTAAAAAGTACGCCAGCCATTACGCTACGATCCTGGCCTGGGATAGCCGCGACAAGAAGACCGCTAAGGTTGATCGTTCTCAACCTCAGCAACAGAAACCTGCAGGCGGTGTTGACTGGGATAACGTGGCTAAGCTGGCCGCTGAGATGGCCGCTGGGGAGGTGCCTTATTATGACTTTGACTGAAGCTACGAGCATCGTTTATATGTTGCACACGAATTATCCGCAGGACCGTAATGCGACCGACGCTGATCTGGCGGCTCGCGCTAACCTTTACGCAGCAATCCTGGCCGATTATGAATTTGATGTTGTGAGGAGTGCGGTGATCCATCTGGTGCAGACAAGTAAATGGATGCCTACCTCAAACGAATTGACCGACGCGTGTGCTCGATTCCGTATGCTGGCGGATATCCCTGAAAACAAACCCGCGGTTCATTGCCTGCCTGCTAAGGGTGCGGATGTGTGGACAGACGAGCGTCTGGAGGAGCTTTGTCGATTTGTCGGCCTGGGTTACCCCAATGACATAGAAGGCGGTTATGAAGATGAAGCGGTGCAGGGGTTACCGCCTGCCGCTGATAAAAATGACGAGGAGGGATGGTTGCCTTATGAGCTATAGCGATTTGGTTTTGTTTGTTGCGCGAAAGTGCGAAGTAAAGAGCAAGTGCGGCGGTGCTCGCGCTGGTGAATATCACCGCCTGGCTCAGCACCTTAAGAAATCCGCGGGCCATCTCAGGTTCCTGGAGAGCGAAGAGAAAGGAGGCAGATCCGATGGCGTTTGAGTTTGAGTTTGAGTTACCTGAAAACCCGACGGGAACGGCGCAGCAGAAAGGAGTTAGTACGGCTGGCGGTCGCGTGCGTTTTTACACGAAGGATACGGTTATGAAGACGCGCCGAATGTATGCGATTGCTATCCGTGATTGTTTTAGGCGCCTGGGAGTGCCTATACCGCATTTCGACGGTGCGGTGGGTGCTCGTATTGTATTTACGTTTGCTGTCAAAAATAAGCGGCTCTGGGGCGCTTACAAGCCTACGGTACCTGACGCCGACAATGTGGTGAAGCTGTTACTTGATGTTCTTACGGCTGATCTTCATTTCTGGCGTGACGACGCCCAGGTTGCGATCCTGGAAGTAACGAAGCTCTACGGTGAGAAGTCCACCGTTCACATAATCCTGGAGGAGTTAAAAAATGACTGAGTTTGAAATGGTAACAGTAAACCTTTTGAGAGATATCGCCGAGAGCCTGGCTGTTATTGCGAAAAGGGAGCCAATCTCCAAGCGTGAAACGATTTATGATCCTAGCTTTTGCGAGTCGATCGGATGGGATTTAGAGAGAGGACGCTTTTTAAGCACAGTATACGGTGCAGGTACACAGACATTCGAGGATACACATTCCGTGGTTTCTTTATCTGGAACCGACGACGAGAAATGTGAGAAGTTGCAACAGGAGATTCGCGCTATTGAGAAGTTGCGCGATGCGATACGCGAGGCGGAGGGCGCTGGGAATGGAAACACCGAGACTTGATTTTGATGATTTCTACAGGCTGGCGTTCGACGCGGCGTGCGAGATCGAGAACGGGAACCTTAAAGACCGCCTTTTGGGTTATATCGTGTCGTTAAAGGTTACCAGAAATGAAAAGGAGACAAGTGATGAAGTGCAAAGTTTGTAATAAACGATTTAAACCGTTAGCCGAGAACCGCTACGAAGTGGTAACCCTGGCGCCAGACGGGTTGCTGGGTATTTGCTCAAAGCCTCAGACGGTTGAGTGCTTTGATTGCCCTCGTTGCGGCTGTCAAAACGTTGTAAATGTCAGGGAGGGATCAGCCAATGTATCAAAATGAGAAACCCGCCAGCGGTGCAGGGGTTATGACCTGGGTTGACAAGCACGTTGTTACGCCTTATGGCCGCGAGTTCTTTTGTACGGCGTGTAGCACGATGTACTACCGCCAGGAACAGCACCCATTGCCAAACTATTGCCCTTTGTGCGGCAGAAAGGCCACAAATGGCGAGCTCTAAGCGCTGGCGGTTCTACACTTCTACTTTCGTTTGCCCTGCGTGCAAGCGCGAGTTCTACGTTCAGCGGCCTGAACACAAACGCAGGCCCGCTGGACATATAAAAACTATGTATTGCGCTTATTGCCGCGATACGCGTGATTTCGTTGAAAAAGGATTCTACTCATAGGAGGCTATTGAAATGAAAATTTTAAACAAGTTCGGATCTGAACCCGATAACGTTTCACCTTGTGCTTTTTGTAAAAAGGCCCAGGAACCTATCGAGGACCTGGAAGTTTGCCCGATCTGCAATTTTGACGATGACGGGGAGACCTGCGTACCAGAGTTATGTAACCATTACACCGAGGATATAGATCCTGACTCCGTGCAGGAATACAGCAGCGACACAGAGTTAAGCGAAGCGGAAAAGTACAAGCGCCGTTATGAAAGAGAGCGCGACGAGTACGCTAAGTTGTTAAACGCATACGTTGCTCTGGCGGCGCGTGTTGCTGATTATACGTGCGCTGATTGTGATGAAAGCGGCCATTGTGATCCTCAGTGCCGTCATAAGGTTGAGCGTGATATCATCTCGACTTACTGGTGCCGCTACGGCGTTATCAAGAAGGAGGTTGTGTAATGCTGGATAAATTCTATAAAGAGTGGCCCGTGCAGGGGTTGCGGATTAAGGTCAGCGGCTCTGGCCATTCAATTGTAAAACGCGAGCTCTGGGTGCGCTACACGAAGGATGCCGCTGGTGAGTCGCTATCGATCGCCGACGAGAACGAGGGCCTTATGTTTGAGGTCCCGTTCGACGGAATGCTGGAAAGGCTGAAGAAGGAGGCACGGTAATGCGAGACGTGATCCTGTTTTCCGTTGGCGTTTTCTTTGGCGCTAACATTGCATACATTGTGCTGGCCTTGCTGGCGGCTGGAAGGAGCGAAAAATGACCGACGTTAATTAAAAAAACAAGTTAGTTTTTTTAATTAACTCAAAAATCGAGTTATCTAATTAAATTTAATTGCAAAAGGAGAAATACAATGACTAAACTTACAAAAGTCTGTGTTGACGAGTTACCTCAAAATTGTTTTGAGTGTCCTTTCGGGATAACAAGCGGAAGCATCAAGTGTACCTATCTTTATAATTTCTCAAAGCCAAAAGAATATTTCTGCAAGTGCTATTTTACCGACAAGGCTATGACAGGCACGAAGAGAAACAGATATTGTCCTTTGGAGGTAGAGAAGAATGAGACTAATTGACGCAGACGCTTTAAGTGAACTGTTGGTTAAAACATACGAGAAAGCACCAACAGAAAAAGCCTTATTGTTTGTTAGCTTATTGTTAAAGAATAATGAGGAAGTCCCGACAGTTGAAGAAAGACCGCAAGGCAAGTGGATTGAAAAGGTTGAGCGTAGAGGATGTTATTTGGGTGATAGAACAGTTTATTCATATACTTGTCCATTTTGCGGATTCAAAGAGTTTAATAAATATCCATTCTGTCATTGTGGAGCAGATATGCGGAAAGGCGGTGCGGAAGAATGAGACTAATTGATGCAGACGAACTCGAAAAGAGATTTAATGAAGAATGCTGCGGCGATTGCGGACTTTGCGATCACGAAGCCTTTAATAAAGGGGTTTACTCCTGTAAGTTAATCAAAGACTCACCGACAGTCGATTGTGAGAATTGCGATTTTCGCAAGTTTACAGAAACTTTTGTTGACGGTGTTGTTGCTGTAATGAACAAGAACGGTATCACAAGTCTTGAACAATTATCTGAGATATTGAAAGGCGGGGCAGATATGATGGAGACTGCAGAGAGCGTCAAAGATACATCTCAAGACACTTGACCGTGCAGGTTTAGAGTATTTAAGTATCGAGCGCAGCGAAGTTAATTATTTCAGGGGGAGCGGATATGAGGTCCGTTCCCCTTTTTGGGTTTTTGGGTAAAAAGTGAACGGCAAAGTACATATAAACGGACAGTTGCGTGATAGAATAGAACAAAGGAGCGTGTTTTGCCTATGAAAACTACCGAAGAATTGCGACTTTTTCCAATCGACGACCTGATCCCGTATATAAATAATGCGCGGACGCACAGCAAGGATCAGATTCAGAAACTACGCGCGTCATTGCGTGAGTTTGGCTTTGTTACGCCGATTCTTATCGATATCGATAAGAATGTTATAGCTGGCCACGGGCGCTTGCTGGCGGCGCGTGAGGAGGGAATTACGGAGGTTCCCTGTGTTATTGTAGACTTCCTGACCGAGGCTCAAAAGAAAGCCTACATCCTGGCGGACAACCGTATGGCTCTGGACGCTGGATGGGATGCGGATCTGTTGAAGCTGGAATTGGCAAGCCTGACCGATATGGGGTTTGACTTATCGCTTACTGGTTTCTCCGAGCCTGACCTGGATGATATCTTTGACGAGGGCGTTAAGCTGGTTGATGATGATGATTTTGACCTGACCGCGGCGCTGGAGAAGGCGTCATTTGTCGAGCCTGGCGACCTGTGGTATGTTGGCCGCCATCGTTTGCTCTGTGGTGACGCTACCGAGCCTGGCGACGTCGGTTTGCTTATGGGTGAAAACCGAGCAAACCTCATATTGACTGATCCGCCTTACGGCGTAACGTATAAAAACTCGGACGGTCTTACGATCCAGAATGACAGCCTGAAAGGCGACGGCTTTTATCAGTTTCTCTATCACTCATTCATCAATATGGTTAATTACCTGGAGCCAGGCGGTGCAGCCTATGTTTTTCACGCTGATACCGAAGGCTATAACTTCCGTAAGGCGTTTTGTGATGCTGGCCTGCATTTGGCTGGCTGTTGTATTTGGGTGAAGAACAGCCTCGTATTAGGCCGCTCTGATTATCAGTGGCAACACGAGCCTGTCCTTTATGGCTTTGCACCAGACGAGGAACCTGGCGATTACGAGGAAGGTCACGAGCCTGTCCTTTATGGCTATCGCCGCAATGGTAAGCACGCGTGGTATTCCGATCGTAAACAAACGACTATCTGGAATTTCGACAAACCGAAGCGCTCGCGTAATCACCCGACTTCCAAACCGCTTGACCTTTTGTCTTATCCTATCGGCAATTCGACCCGAGAGAATGCTATCGTTATGGATCTGTTTGGCGGCTCTGGCTCTACTATGATGGCTTGTGAACATATGAGCCGCTCGTGCTTTATGATGGAGCTTGATCCTAAGTACGCATCAGTCATCCTCAGAAGATATATCGAGAACGGCGGCAATCCTGCACAGGTCTGGACAGAGAGAAACGGAGAGAGAGTTAATTATTCCGATGTCGCAAAAGAGGTTGAATAATGACAAACGAGGCGATTTGTTGCTTACATTGTGCGTTTTTTGACCGTATTGACGGCTTTACTGGCTACTGTGATCACGACAGGACTATGGTCTTTGTCAGCGACGTTTGCCACATTCCTGGAATGCTTAAAGATAAAGAGAAGAGAGCCGCTTTGACGGCTCAGCAGGGCGCTGTTGCGAATGGTAACGGTGAAGGAAACGAAGAAAAATAACACGAACACTTCGAACGTGTAAAAAAGGAGGCTCTTATGACGAGGGTTCACTACGAGGAATGGGGGACGCCCGACCAGCTTATCCGTATCCGCGGATGGGCGATGGACGGCTTGACCGATACTCAGATTGCTCGCAACCTGGGAATTGGACGCACGACGTTCTATAAATGGAAAAATGAACACCCTGAGTTTGCCAATGCCCTTATGCTCAGCCGTGATGTTGCTGACCGTGAGGTCGAGAATGCGCTTTATAAAGCCGCCAAAAAAGGCAATATAACCGCTATGATCTTCTGGCTCAAAAACCGAAAGCCAGACGAGTGGCGTGATAAGCGTGATCCTGATTTGTCGGGTGACCTGTTGGCTAAGGTTGACGAGGTAACGGTCAAAATCAAAGAGGCCGCTGAGGCTGAGTCCGTGATTGAGCGGGTTGAGGGCGATAATGAAAGAGATAACGCTGACGAAGAAACAGGCGACCTACGTTCTAGAGGCTGATCACCGCTGGAATTTTGCGATCGGTGCGGTGCGCTCTGGCAAATCGCACCTGGCTGTCCAGTATACGATCCCTAAATGCATCAAAGAGCGGCGCGGGTTGCGTGGGTTAAACCTGATCCTGGGTGTTACGAAGGAGTCCATTGAGCGTAACGTCCTAGAGCCTATGCGCGATATCTGGGGCGAGAGTTCGGTGTCGCAGATAAACTCGCGAAACGTGGCGACGATCTTTGGGGAGCGCGTTTATTGCTTAGGCGGCGGTAAGGCTGGCCAGGTTGCCCCTTTACGCGGCTCTGAGGTCAAGTTTTGCTATATCGACGAGGCGGTGGATATCAACGAAGAGGTATTTGAGCTGTTGAAGTCGCGACTATCCCTACCGTACTCCATATGCCACGCTGGTGCCAATCCGAGTTATCCGTCACACTTCATTAAGCGATTCATAGACAGTGCCAGTGCAGGTTTAGACATTTACAGTCAGCAATATACGATCTACGACAATCCATTTTTGCCACCAGAGTACGTTTCTAATCTGGAGGCAGAATACAGAGGTACGGTTTACTTCCAGCGCTATATCTTAGGCAAGTGGGCGCAGGCTGAGGGATTGATTTTCCCTATGTACGCTGACGCGCTTGCTGACGCGCCTGCTGACGTTCCCGTGCGTGATTATTGCTTATCTATCGACTACGGCACACAGAACCCTTTTGCGGCGCTTTTATGGCAAAGATACGGCGAGGTCTGGTATGCGGTTAAAGGCTATTACTATTCTGGCCGTACTACCAACCGCCAGAAAACCGACGACGAATACGGGCGGGATATGGACGACTTTGTTGCTGGCATCCAGATCAGGTCTTTTGACGGCTCTGCTGGAAAGATAAAGACCATCATTGATCCGTCGGCGGCATCCTTTATTGCCCTGTTGCGTAAGAGGTCCTGGTGTAAGGTTATCCCTGCTGACAATGATGTAGCTAACGGAATACGTGACACGGCTACGGCTATGCAGAGGGGCATTATCAAAGTGTCGCCGTCTATCAAAGACTGGCGCCTGGAGGCTGAGGGTTATGTCTGGGATGAAAAGTTTGACGACAAACCCGTGAAAGAAAACGATCACTTTATGGATTCAACGCGGTATTTCGTTAAGACGATGAACCTATGTAAGGTCCGTTCTGAATACAAGCCTGTTATTGGTTTTAACGGACATTGAGTCCGTTTTATGATACATTTTTAGTTGAAAACGAACAAACGGTCTATTTTGGGTGGCGTTATGGCTGATTTGAAATATATCTATACTCGAAATTATGAAAATCTTGAAAAGCGCACATTTGCTGGGGTGGGCGAGTGGAACATACCGCGTATTCAGGCGGTTGACTACGTGCCTGGCACCGACTGGGTGTCTTTTCTCGACGCCAAGAAGAGCGCCTCAAAAAACGCCAGCTGTCATTTCTACCTGGATGATTACCGCTTTTTGCGCGTCTGGAATAATCCAGAGATCTACGTGCCTACTCTGGCGCGCTTTGCTCAGGTGCTCTCACCTGACTTTTCGCTTTTCTCCGATTATCCGAAGGCGATACAGCTCTACAACCATTACCGTAAGCACTGGCTTGCGGCTTTTTGGCAGGAGCGTGGTGTGCGCGTGATCCCGACGATCTGCTGGTCTACGCCTGATTCCTATGACTGGTGCTTTGAGGGCGAGCCTACCGAGAGCGTGGTATCTGTCAGCTCTGTCGGTTGCTGTATGAGCGCGGCTAATAAGGCGGCTTTTAATGACGGTTATGCCGCTATGCTGGAAACCCTGCACCCGTCGCAGGTCATTTACTTCGGTAAGGACATCTTGAATGACGAGAATGCCTTTAATACCGAGGATATCGTGTTTGTTAAGTCCGTTTTTACGGACAGGTTCACAAAAAAAGAGGAGGCTTGTTAAATGATCAGATTTAACTTACAGCTTTTTGGCGGTCGTGGTGGCGTCAGTAATGGTGCGCGTACCGCGGGCGGGTACGGTGTCGGTTCTGGCGCTGGCGGCTCTACTGGGGGCGCTACAGGCGTTCAGGCAGCCGCAGGCACGGCTAATAATAACGCTGTTGCTACGGCGGTGAAATCACCGACTACGACTGGTGGCAAGATTCAGGCACAGGGCAGTGGTCAGTGGTACGGTGAGAATGATAACGGCACGGCGGTTTCTATCCTTGATGGCGGTAAGGATGACACTAATTTTTATCGTTATGGCTCGCGCCAGATCTATGAGGTTAACGTTTACGACAATAACGGTGATCCAGTTGGCTCTAAGAAAATCTTTACAACCAAGAAGGCGGCTATGGATTTCTCAAAGAAACAATTAAAGGCTATGTCGTAAGGGGGCGCTATGATCAGATTCAATCTTCAATTTTTCGGTGGTCGCGGTGGTTCTTCTACCTCTACCCGCAATGCGGCATCAGGAGCGGCAGGCGGTATGGGTGGTCTGGCTGGCGGAGTAGCAGGTGCGGCAGGTATGGCGACACCACCATCAGCGGCTGCGGCGACAGCAACAGCGACACAACCTGCACAGAGTAATTCAGCACCAGCGCCGATCGCGGTTAATACAGCGGCTCAGGCACAGACGATTAACAATCAGGCGTTCTCCAATACGGATACGGCTGATTATCATCAGCTCTACGCTGGCCGTCAGTACTTTCAGTCGCAGGCGTTCGGCATTGATACCCGTATGGCGCTTCAGGACTACTTAAATGACCAGAATATGTCAGGATCGATGTATGTTCAGTCGCAAACGTTGAACCACAAAATGAGAAACGGATTGCCGCTGTCGGTTAATGAACAGTTTATGGTCGATTCGTTGACCGAGGGTATGCACAATCTCGGTTATAACCTCAACCTCACCCGCTATGATCGTATCGATTTTATGAATAGTAGCTTAGGCTTGGGTAATTATGAGACTATGACCGACGCTCAATTGAAGCGGTCACTTGTCGGCCAGACTTTTGTTGATAAGGCGTTCGTTTCAACGTCTTATAACGACTTTGCGAAGGCACCGCCTGCTAATCATTTCACGGACAAGGCTATCAAGATCACTTATCGTGCTAAGGCTGGCACACAGGCTTTGATGCCTGGTAATGGTCCAGGCGGCCAGTTAGGTGAGATAATACTTGCACCTGGACAGAGTTACAAAATCGTTGACGTCAAATTCACGGGTAAAAAGGGCCGCTCTGGCGCTTCAATGCACAAGGCGGTTGAGTTGGTTGTAGAGGTCGGCTAAGGAGGCTATTTATGGCAGAAAAGAAAAAGAACAGCAAGAGATCTAAAAACGAGAAGATGCCAGGCTTTTTTGAGTCCAGCGGACCGCTGGTTTTGGGTAAAAGACCAGAGGGGTACTACGAGGTCCAGAAAGAGCTCAAAAAGGGCAAGAAGTAAGGAGCGCGCTTATGTTGTACTTCAAATTGAGAATGCTTAAACGCGGCGGTCGTGGTGGTACGTCAGGATCTGCGTCCAGGCGTAGTGCCGCGTCAGGATCTATGATGGGTTCAGCTGGTTCTACGGCTGGCCCTGGTGGCGTTTCTGCGGCTACAGCGACCGCTGTTTCTAATGCGGCACCCGCTTCACCTGCGGCGGCTACACCCGCGCCTGCGGCGCCTGCTGGACCTGCGACCAATCCGACAACCACATCAAATGCTGTCGCTAGGCTGGCGGCTATGGATGATAGTTCGCTTGCTAATGTTTTAAAGCAGGCACAGAATACTGGCCTGCCTAACCAGCTGGATGATATCCCTGACGCGACTCAGAAGTTCACTTTCGTTGCTGGCGTCAACGAGAAGCCGATCGTACTTGATCAGGCTGGTTTTGACCAGTTTATGAAGAAAAACGGCATACCGAAATCTGAGGTAATGATCCGCGAGGTTAACCCTGTAAATTATACGAATAAGTCGAACACGAGCGTAAAAATGACCTCTCAGGATATTGTAGATATGACGCTGTACTCCAGGTATAACTACATCGGAGGTAAGAGGGGAGGACAGGCTGTTGGTGCAGGTACATACTTCGATATGACTGGTGGCCGTTCATCGGGATACGGAGGCACAACTATAACCGCTGTCCTTAATCCTAAGACCGCGAAGGTCATTGACACAACCACTCTGCAGAGTAAGGTTTCGACGTGGCGTAGGCGTAATCCGAAATCGGCTAATCAGATTGATTCGCTGGTTTCTCAGATACAATCGGAGCGCAGGTCGCGCGGTATAAACGTCCGATTTAGTCCAGATGACGCGCTGAGTATCTATGCTGTGGCAATGGGTTATAACGTTATTAAGCGTGGATCTTACTACAATGTTATCGACCGCTCGGCTCTGGTTATTAAGGCATAAAGGAGGCCAATATGGCAGTTATTAAGAAAACGATCAGTGAAGAAAAAGAGGCAAAGTTTGCGGCGGCTATGCGTGCGGCGGTTATCGCTGACAACAGCAGAATGATGAATGCTCGTAAAAAGAAAAAGACAAACAGCAAGAAGAAGTAATCAGGCTTTGGGGAGGGTTTGGAAGTGAAAACGTACCAGGATTTGATCGAGGTTGGCCAGGCGGAGGACAAGCGGATGGATTTTGTCCATTCCGCAATCGAGGATCATAAAGGCTCAGCGCTTTTCCAGGATGCCGTGGTGGCGTATGAATATAACGCTCATAAGAACCGCACGATCAACCAATACCGCAAATTGCTTTATACAATGGCGGGGCAGGCGGTACCTGACAATTTCAGCTCAAACTGGAAGATGGCGTGTCGGTTTTTTCATATCTTTGTTACGCAGGAGGTTCAGCACCTTTTGGGTAACGGTGCTAACTGGGATAAAAAAAGCACAAAGGTTGCCAGGGAGAAATTCGGACAGGACTTTGATACTCGACTTCAGGAAATAGGAAAGGACGCGCTGGTTGGCGGCGTCGCTTTTGGCTTTTATAACCTCGACCACGTTGATGTTTTCAAGGTTACCGAATTCGTACCGCTTTATGATGAAGAGGACGGCGCTTTAAAGGCTGGCATCCGTTTCTGGCAAATAGACGACAGCAAGCCGTTGCGCGCTACCCTTTATGAGCTCGACGGCTATACCGAGTATATCTGGCGTGACGGCACACCTGAGGTAAAAAACCCCAAGAGCAAATACAAACTCAAGGTCTTAGAAACGCCTGCAGACGGTCGCGTGATCTATGACGGTGAAAACTACCCGACGTTCCCGATCGTGCCTCTCTGGGGCAATCCTGAGCGCCAGAGCGAGCTTGTCGGCCTGCGTGAACAGATTGATTGTTATGACCTTATCAAGTCTGGCTTTGCTAACGACCTGGACGACGCCTCTCAGATCTACTGGACGATCCAGAATGCTGGCGGTATGGACGATATCGACCTTGCTAAATTCCTGGAAAGAATGAAAACGGTTAAGGCGGCCGTGGTCGAGGATACTGGCGCCCGTGCCGAGGCTCATACGGTTGATGTTCCCTTTGCCGCACGCGAGGCTTTGCTGGGGCGTATTAAGCACGACCTCTTTGTTGATGCTATGGCGCTTGATCCTGCGGAGATCGCCGCTGGTGCGGTAACGGCTACCCAGATCAAGGCGGCTTACGAACCGCTTAACTCCAAATGCGACGAGTTTGAATACTGTATTCTCGATTTCCTTGATGGCCTGGCCGCCGTTGCTGGCATTGCCGAGTACGAGGTCACGTTCACCAGGAGTATGGTCGTCAACACATTAGAGCAAGTGCAGGTTCTCGCGACAGCAGCTAATTATCTGGATCGTGATTACATCGTTGAGCGTATGCTGGAGACTTTGGGCGACGGCGACCTTTACGAGGATATGATGAAGAAACTTGAAAAAGAAGAGCAGGAGCGTATGGCTCTGGCTATGCAGCAAATGGCCGCTCAGGCTGGCTCTCAGGCGCCTGACGAGCAGGGCGGTGAAACTGATCAAGAAACCGAAGAAAACGCCACACAGGGCGAGTGAGGGGCATAAATGGCCGACGACGAAGGTGTAAAGTATAGCGACGACGAGTTGGCCGCTCTTATTGCCCGTCTTACTCAGGTCTATGCTGAGGCGGCTATGGATCTGGAGCGCAAATTCAAACAGTATATGTCTGATTTTGCGCGCAAAGACGCCCAGAAACAGCAGGACCTCGCGGCTGGCCTTATCTCCGACGAGGAATATAAGCGCTGGCGCCTGGGACAGGTGCTTATCGGTAAGCGCTGGCGTGAAATGGCCGACACCCTGGCGGCGGATCTAGTAAAGGTCGACCAGTTTGCTATGGCGATCGTTTCGGACACGTCGCTTGATGTTTTCGCTGTAAATCATAACTACGGTACTTTTGAGGTGGAGCAGGGTTCTTTGCTCAACACCTCATATACGCTTTATAACCGTGATACCGTTGCTCGTCTGGTAAATGAGACGCCTGAATTGCTACCCCTGCCACGGGTGGATATCCCTAAGGATCTGAGGTGGAACCGAGAGCACCTTGTGTCAGCTGTACTCCAGGGAATAATGCAGGGAGAGTCCGTCGGTAAGATCGCCACGCGCGTTCAAGGTGTGGCCGAGATGGATAGGCGCGCGGCTCTGCGTAACGCCAGGACTATGGTAACGTGTGCGCAGAATTCTGGCCGACAGGCCGCCTACGATCGCGGCGAGAAGAAAGGCATACACGGTGTCAAACAATGGGTTGCGGCGCACGACGAGCGTGTCAGAGCGAGTCACGCGGCCATTGACGGTGAGCAGGTGGAAACCGACAAGCGTTTCTCAAATGGTTTGATGTATCCTGGCGATAAGTCTGGCGCACCAGCGGAGGTCTACAATTGCCGTTGTGCTATGGTTTACCGCGTGTCAAAGGTTGACCTCAGTGCGTATTTGAAGAATGTTCCACAGCCTGCAATGAGTTATCGGAAGTGGACCGCTATTCATAAAACATCAACACCGATAAAAGACAAACCTGTGTAAAATGCAAATAGCGGGAGGATGTTCTTATGTCGTATTCTTTTAATCTCAAATTAACGGATCACACGGATGATATTAAAAAACTGACCGATGAGGGAATTGAGACGCTTTTGGAGACGATCGGCCTGGAGGCTGAGGGAGATGTCGTTCTCAAGATCAGCGATCCGACCTGGAAACCTAAAGAACCAATCGACACGGGTGTTCTCAAAAACTCAATCACTCACCGTGTTGTGGTTTCTGGTGCTAAGGTTTCTGAGCACGCTGTTTATGTCGGTACAAATGTTGCATACGCGCCTTATGTCGAGTTTGGTACGGGAGACCAGGGTACCCATTCTGGCCCCGCGTGGACCTATCGTGATGACGAGGGCAAATTCCACCGCACCTCTGGTATGAAGGCCAGACCTTTCCTGCGGCGCGGTATCTCTGAAAACGTGAAGAAGTATAAGAAAATAGCGGAGGATTCGCTGGCGCAGACGTTTGGTGATTAATGTACACGGTTTTCCGTTTTGGCGGGTTTTACCCGCCTTTTTTTATGCCTGGTTATAGAACGAGCGTTCTTTGTCTTAATTTTAGACCGTTAAAACGGACAAATGGTTAAATTTTTCATATAATGCCCATAGAGGGTTATTGCGAAGAATTGCAACCAAAGGAAAGGAGACACCCGCTATGGCATTGACTAGGAAGTTTTTATCAGCTCTGGGCATCGAAGAAGAGAAGGCCGAGCAAATAATCGCGGCTCACACAGAGAGCACCGACTATTTGAAGTCTGAGATCAACAAGTACAAGGATGATGCAGAAAAGCTGCCCACCGTGCAGGAACAGTTGAACCAGTACATTGAGGCAGAGAAGAAATCAGAGAAAGATCCTTATAAGGTCAAGTACGAGGCTGTCAAAGAAGAATTTGAAACCTACAAGAATGGCATCGTTGCTAAGGAGACGGCTGTTAAGAAGGAGAGCGCTTATAAACAGTTGCTCAAAGATGCGGGCGTTTCTGACAAGCGAATTCCTGCGATCCTTAAGGTTTCGAACATTGACGATATCGAGCTTGACGAAGAGGGCAAACTCAAAGACGCGGATGCGCTTTCAAAGGCAATCAAGGCAGAATGGTCCGACTTTATTGCGACCACCTCTACCGAGGGTGCCAACGTGGCCACACCGCCGTCTAACTCCACAAATGCGGTGAAAACAAAAAAAGAGATTATGGAGATCAAAGATACCGCAGAGCGCCAGGCCGCTTGGAAGGCTTATATCTCCAATCAGAAAGGAAGCTAATATATGGCAGCTACAAGTGTAGAAACATTAACAAATCCCCGCGACAGTTTACCTAACAGCTATACAGATGTTGCGGCTCGCGAGGTCGATTTCGTTACCAGATTTTCTAAGAACTGGGATGAATTGAAGAATGTACTCGGTATTTCCCGTGAGATCAAGAAGGACGCAGGCACAAAGCTCGTATCCTATAAGGCTGAGGTTGTTTTGGAAGATGGCGACGTTGACGCTGGTTGCGTTATCCCTTATTCCAAGTCCAAGATCACAGCTGTTGGCTACGGTGACCTCTCTCTCAGAAAGTACGCAAAGGCTGTACCTGTAGAGGACGTAGACAAGTACGGCGTGCAGGTTTCAATCGAGAAGTCAGACGACGCATTCCTTGACGAGCTTCAGGGTGTTGTACTTGATGATTTCTTCACCGCTCTCACAGACGATACTTATGCTATGACTGGCACTTATTCAACATTCCAGAAAGCCGTTTCTATGGCTATCGGTAAGGTTAAGGATAAGTTTAAGAAGTTGAGAAGAAACTCTACAAACGTTGTGGTTTTCGTTAACACGCTTGACCTCTACGATTATCTTGGCGATGCAACGATCAACCTCCAGACAGCGTTTGGCCTTGATTATGTTCAGAATTTCCTCGGTGCATCTACTATGATCGTAACCTCAGAAATCGACCAGGGTACAGTTATCGGTATTCCTGCTGATAACCTCGACGCTTATTACGTTGATCCGTCTACTGAGTTTGCTAAGCTCGGCCTGGTTTACACCGTTGACGGTGATACTCCGTTTATCGGATTCCACGCTCAGGGTAACTACGGCACAGCTGTTGGCGAGAGCTTTGCTCTTATGGGATTGAAGCTCTGGATGGAATATGCGGATGGTGTCGCTATCAACACCATTGACTCAAACCCCTGACGGCTCTCACCGTAGATGCCGAGGATGGTGAGAGCGAGTTGTTCGACGTTCTCGTAAGCGATATGCAGGAGGACGTCGAGGTATCGGCTGACGCTATTACGGGTACTTTGAAGTATCTTAGCGGCGACAACCCGATCGTATCTCAGTGGGGTGCAGGCTATTTCTTATGCCTCACTCTGGCAGAGAATACATTTACTGACCTCGCGTCAGTTAAGGTCGGAATGAAACCGAGCCAGGGTTCTGGCCTTATTGAGATCATCAATGATCCTGACAAGAATGGCGTATTTAAGGTTACCAACAAGAACGATCAGAAGTTCGTTGTTGTACAGACTGATTCGAATGGCAAGACTGGCACCCAGAGATTTGACCTCTCAGGCCTTACTCTGGAAGAGACAAACGGCGAGGGTTGATAAATGGATTTGACTGAGTTTTGCGCTGAATTAAATAACTACTTCGAGACTTCGAGGGCGTTTGGGCGGTTTACCATTTCTGGCGGTCAGATTGACCTGTCAGATCTGGTTGCGGCTGGTTCTCTGCAGACTAATCAGTACTTCCGTATCGCTGGTAGCGTTTTTAACGACGGCGTTTATAAATATCCTTGCACAGGATTGACCGACGAGGTCTTTAATGGAGCGATATGGCCTATGGCGGTACCCCGTGCCGCTATGGGCCTGCTTACTGATATCCAGACCTGGGTTACCGCTAATTCTGGCGACGCCCAGTTGAGCGGTCCGTATCAGTCAGAGTCTTTTGGCGGTTATTCCTACTCAAAGTTAAATAACGGCGGAGGCTCTGGTGCAGCCGCTGATATCGGGACCTGGCAGAACCAGTTTAGATCCAGATTGAACGAGTGGAGGAAGATACGCGCGGTATGAGCCTTTTATCGATTGCTATGGAGAGTTGTACGCGCCTGGTGCCTACCGATGGTCCTGATGGCTACGGAGGCTCAGAAAGCGTCTACACGGACGGCTCAAAGTTTGATGCGGCGATTACCTTTAATACCTCGGTTGAAACCAACAGGGCGCAATCTGAGGGCGCTAAGGCGCTTTATACGGTTACGACTTCGCGTTCGGTAATTCTGAAGTATCACGAGGCTTTCAGACGCGATCGCGACGGCAAGGTGTTTAGGTGTACCTCGGCTGGCGGTGATAAGTTCACGCCTAAGGTCGCCACGCTGGATATGATGCAAGTTACGGCAGAGGAGTGGAGTATTCCGAATGAATAAAGACCAGGGTTTGCATTACTTTTGGTCGTCTTTTAATTTGACGGCCTACGAAGAGAATACGGTACCTGATGGCGCTGTTATGCCTTATTTAACTTATGAGGTAGCGACTGACAGAGTTGACGGTGTCGTACCGCTCACGGCCAGTCTTTGGTATTACTCGACGAGCTGGGAAGATATCAGCCTCAAACGCGACGAGATTGCCGCGCGCCTGGCTAACGGTGGCGAGGTTATAAAACTCGACGACGGCTATCTGTGGATCGTTCCAGGAGCGCCGTTTTCACAGCGTATGGATGATCCTGCCGACGACGCTATTCGAAGAATTATTTTGAATGTTCAGGCCGAGTTTCTTACCCCGACCTGAGAGAGGAGACAAAAATGGGAAGATTCACAAAGATTTCACAGGACGCTTTTGAGGGTATGCAGCTGGACGCTGGTATGCTCTTAAATCATTTTAATCCTGACGCACCCGTGGCACCTGCTGATAGCGATATTATTTGCGCTACCACAGGCGGTATTAAGGCGTCTTGCGTGCCGAAATTCTCCGATTTGGGAGAGGATGTCGACAACGTGCCTAATAATATGAAGGAGTTTAAGCATCTTGATTCCTGGGAGTCAAAGCTCGAATTCACATCACTGGGTACATCACCTGAAAGCATCAGGCTCGGCTTAGGCTGTGCAGATATTGATTCAAACAACACAGCACACATTATTCCGCGTCGCGAGCTTAAGCAGACAGACTTTGCTGACCTTTGGTGGGTTGGTGATAGAGCTGACGGCGGTTTTGTTGCGATCAGACTTAGAAACGCTTTGTCTGATGGTGGTTTCTCACTTCAGACAACCAAGAACGGCAAGGGCCAGATCGGTTGCTCTTTGATGGGCCACGTTTCTATTGAAGAGCAGGATGTAATGCCTATGGATTTCTATTCCACAGCGCCTGATTCCGACGAGCTTTTCGTTGAGCTTAATCGTGCGCGTGTAAGTGTTGGCGCGGATGAGACCGTTACGCTGGTTGCTACCGCTACAAGCGGCGCTACAATCGCTTGGGCATCTACCGACACATCCGTTGCTACTGTTGCAAACGGCGTTGTTACAGGCGTTGCTGAGGGTGTTTGCGTTGTTACCGCTAAGGCAACAAAGAGCGGCGACGAGGCTATTGCTACTTGCATCGTTACCGTAAATGGAGAGGGTTAATCTATGAAATTATCAGACTATAAGGGCGAGGACGCCATTGAGCTTTTGGCTAATATCCTGGAGCCGACTATGGAAATTGTCGGCGATCCGATTATTACTGAGTCCATCAAAGACTCTAAGAAAATGACGCGCGGCGCGCTCATTAAGACGATAATCAAAGACCATAAAAAGCCGATTTTGGAGATCCTGGCTTATATCAACGGTGAAGATCCCGCCTCTTATGAGCCTGATATCTTGACTCTCACAATGAGCCTCATTGAGTTATTTAACGACGAGGCGTTTTTACAGCTTTTTCCGTCGCAGGACCAGAGCGTATCAGACCTACATTCTGGTCCTGCTATGGCGGATATACAGGAAAGCGCGACATAAAGCATTTCCTGGCTTACTGGCAGGCGTGTTCAACCCAGGCCGCAGAGGACTGGGTTTATCGCAACTATGTAACGGAATGTCTGAAGGTTTGTACTGGCAATACGGCCAGATCTAATGGCGGCAGCGCCATAGAGAAGTCTTACAGAGATATGATCCCGACAGCGAACACGGAACCTGCACGAACAGGTGAAGAGATCATACAGGATCTCAAAGCAAAACTTAAGAAGTACGGAGAGCAAGGATGAGTAAGGAAGTTTTCACGCTTGAGGCCGTTTTGAAACTGAACGACCAGGCTTTTCAGCAGGGGTTAGATTCTGCGAAGAGCCAGTCCAGCGGTTTCAAAGAGCACCTGCTGGCTAACCTTGCATCGGGTGCTATTACAAAGGCCTTTGATACGATCGTAGGCGGCTTTCAGCGGATCGCTGGCGTAATCAGCGACCACGTTATGCCTGCTGTCGCAAGGCTAGACACAATGAATTCTTACGGCAAGACTATGAGCGCGCTGGGTTTCTCCACAGACGAAGCCGCAGACGCTCAGTCACGCCTTTCAGACGCCATCGACGGTCTACCCACGACGCTCGATGGCATTATTGGTTGGCAGCAACAGTTCACGGCTTTGACCGACGATATCTCTGGTGCTACCGACCTTACAATCGCTTTGAATAACGCAACGCTGGCCGCTGGTAAGGGGCAGGAGGTTGCTAACCAGGCAATGGGTAACTGGTATGCGATCATTGCATCTGGAAAGCCTGACGCCCAGCATTGGCAATCGATTTATTCGTCAATGCCTGCACAGGTTAATGCGCTTGCGCAGTCGCTTTTGGGTGCGGATGCAAAGTCGCAGGATTTGTTTGCGGCGTGGCAATCTGGCGCGATTACAACCGAACAGGTTACGGCGGCGCTGGTTGATCTGAACGAGAACGGGTTAGGTGAAGTTTCCAGCTTTGCGGATCAGGCTCAAATCGGAGCGCAGACGATCCAGACGGCTTACGGCAATATAGGCACGGCCATTTCTCGTAACGTCGCAAATGTCATCAATGTCTTAAACGGTGACGCGACCGACGGCGGTGGTCGTATTGTTCAGATCTTGCTTAGTGTTAAGGGCCTTATTAACCAGGTGGGTAGTACGATATCGTCTTTTGTTCAGGCTCATAAGCCTGAAATTGACGCCATTATGGGTGCTATTCAGGGTTTGCTCAATGGCGACGATATTTCTGGTGATCTGGGTACGATCTTCAGCAATGTAGGATCAATGATCACTGGCGTTTTCGATAACATTAAAACTTTTGTTGAGAATAATAAGGACTCGATTTCCGCGACCGTTGCTACGGTTTTAAACTCAATGGTTCAGACGCTTATAACTCTGGCGCCTGTTGTTATTGATGGTATTTTTCAAATGCTTACTTTCATTACGGCCTGGTTGCAGGACGCAGAGAATGTAAGTACATTGGTGGACGGTGTCGTGCAGCTAGTCATCCAGATTGCTAACAGTCTGGCCACGATCTTACCTGTATTATTGCCAGCCATTTTCGAGGTCATTGCCAATATTGCCACGGCTCTGGTAACGCCTGAAAACATAAACGCTTTACTGGGTGCGGTATGGCAGATCATCCTGGCTCTGGTGCAGGCAATTTGGGAGAGTTTGCCTATCATCCTGGGTGCGATAATCGAGATCCTGGTAAATATAACCGCTACTTTTGTTGGCTGGGTTGCTACCGCGGTTGGTACCTGGGGCGAGTTCTTCAGTGCCATTTGGGAATTGCTGACTACAAAGCTGGCAGAGATCTGGCAGAAAATTCAGGATTTCTTTGCACCGCTGATCGAGTTTGTAAGGCCAATACTCGACGCCTTAAAAAATCTATTTAGCACAATTTTTGAGGCGATCCGTGTTTTGGTCGGTCGCGCGCTGGATACTATTAAGTCGACTTTTTCTAATATCTGGAATTCGATATATAACTTCATTTCTCCGATCCTCAATTCGATCAAGTCCGTAGTGAGCAATGCTTTTAACGCCTTAAAGGAACTTGTAAGCGGACCGCTTAATACCGTGAAGTCAACCGTATCGAGCGCATTCAATTCGATCAAGTCTACGATTACAAATATCGCAAATTCCGCGCGTACCTGGGGTAAGGATTTACTTGATAACTTCATAGCTGGTATCAAATCCAAGATTTCGGCTTTGGGTAGCGCTATCAACGGTGTTGCTGACAAGATCAGATCGGTTATCGGTTTCTCCGAGCCTGAGGATGGTCCGTTGTCGAATTTCCACACCTACGCACCCGATATGATCGACCTCTTTACTAAGGGCCTTTACGACAACGAGGATATGATCCAGGAGGCTCTGGGTGATGTTTTCCAGATGCCTGGCTTTGATGATATTGACGTTGACGTGCCTGCGTCATCTCGCGCTGGAGCGGGTGCTGGTGCGCGTACCTTTTCTCCGACGATTAATGTCTATGCAAGTGAAGGACAGGATGTCAGAGCGCTTGCTAAGGAGGTATCACGCGAATTGCAAAACCTGTTGAATGATACGGAGGCTGTTTATGCTTGATAGATATATCACTTTTGGCGGCGATGTAATTCCTGCGATCATAGCAAGTACACCGAAGATACACAGACCTGCACGAAAGATAAAGAGCACAGCGATTCCAGGATCAAACAGGGAGTACGTTGAGATGCAGGATGCTTGGGACCCTTACGACCAGGACTACGAGTTGTTTGTTGGCGACGGTTCTATGGATTCTATCCAGGCTCAGCTCACGGCCATTGCTCAGATTCTTTATAAGGATGGCTGGCAGGTGCTGGAGGACGACTACGAGCCTGGTGTTTATCGTATGGCTTACTTCCAGGGACCGTTTGACGTAGATAACCGTTACACCCGTGCAGGCAAGTTTAAGATCACGTTCCGCTGTCAGGCGGAGCGGTTCTTAATTGAAGGCAATATTCCGCAGGCGGTTGCCTCTGGTGGTAAGGTCTTTAATCCGACAGGGTTCAAATCTAAGCCTCTGATTCATATCACGGGAAGTGGTAACGGCGCCGTAATGGTTAACGGTGTAACTATGACTTTCACGGGCATTGCCGATTACCTGAATATCGACTGCGACACGGAGGATGTTTACCGTTTGCGTGCTGAGAACCGCAACAATTTAATGTCTGGAGATTTTCCGTTCCTGGCGCCTGGCGACAACCTGGTGTCATTTACTGGTGGCATTCAGTCGGTAACGATCACGCCGCGTTTCTGGACCTTATAAGGGGGGAGTTCAATGAGACCGATTCTTTATGAAAGTATAACCGCTGGGCAGGTACCTGAACACAATGGTTTGGGTGTTTTGTCCGACTGTTTGAGCTGTTTTGTCGAGCAAAAACGCAACGACATATACGAGCTCACGATGGAATACCCCATTGACGGTTTGCACGCTCAGGAGCTGGCTCAGCGGCGCGTGCTTAAGGTAAAGCCTAACTTTACCGATGATCCACAGCTTTTCCGTATAGAGCGCATTTCTGCCGCTTTGAACGGCAAGTTTACCGTTTACGCTAGACACATCTCGTATGATCTGTCGGGCGTTGTTTTGGCATCAGGTACGGCAGGCAGCGCTGTTGCCGCCTGTCAGTTATTCCAGGCGGCGGCGCCTGGTTATACGTTCTATACGGACAAGGCTGTTTCAGCCTCTTTTAAGGTTACGGAGCCTGCGTCAGTCAGGTCCTATTTTGCGGGCAGGACAGGCTCTTTTCTTGATGTCTTTGGTACGGCTGAGATCGTCTATGACAATTTTAACGTGAAGTTCTTACTCCACGCTGGCCAGAACCGCAATGTCCAGATCCGTTATAAGAAGAATTTACTGGAATTGTCGCAGGAGTGTTCCAGCTCGAACCTCTATACACACGTACTTTGCTACTGGAAGGATAACCAGAGCGGTACAGTAGTAACGAGTGTGCAGGTTTCGACAGGATTGCAGCTGGATGTAGACAGAGTATTGACGGTTGACGTAAGTAGCGAGTATCAGGAACAGCCGACGGTTGCTGTCCTTAATGCTCGCGCTCAGCGCTATATCAACGACAACAATGTAACTACGCCGAATAACAATATCACCCTTGATTTTGTTCAGAGCGGCGAGCTTGCTGACCGTGTGGATCTATGCGATACGGTTACGGTCTATTATGAGGCTCTGGGTATCGAGCGCGCTCAGGTTAAGTGCATTCGTACTAAGTGGGATTGCTTGCTGGAGAAGTATACCGAGATCGAGTTTGGCGAGGCTCGTAGCAATGTCGTAGATTCGCTTGCTGTGGGTGCCAGGGCGCTTGCAGAAAAGCCGAGCACCACAGCTATGGAGCACGCGATCCAACGCGCTACAGACCTCATTTCAGGCAATTCTGGCGGTTATGTAATCAACGGCCACGATAGCAACGGAGACGGCTATCCTGATGAAAACCTGATAATGGATACCCCTGATATTAATACGGCCATAAAGGTGATCCGTGAAAATCTCGGCGGTATCGGCCTGAGTACAACGGGTTACGCGGGACCGTTCAAGACCGCAATCACCGCGGAGGGTATAGTTGCTGACGCAATTACGACAGGCACGCTCAACGCCGACCTGATTAAGGCTGGCGTAATCTCCGACGCCCAGGGTAATTCCACGATCGATATGACGAACGGGCAGGCAAGCCTGAATAACTTGAAAGCAAAGAACGCGTTTACTCTGGTTGATAATAATGACGTTATGCGAGCTGCTCTGAACTATTCGACGCTGGGTGGAGCGACCTTGTATCTATACAAGAAGTCAGATCCTACGAAATATGCAGCTGTATTGCAGGAGTCATCTGGCACAGGTGGTGCGTTGTATCTTTATGATTTAAATGCCGATTCTCAGAGCGTTTTTCTGGGTGTAACTCCAGGCGTCGGTGGTTCACTTTCGCTTGGTGACACAAGTGGTAACCGTTTAGCAAATTTGTACGCTACCTCGGCTGGCGGCAGGCTGTCTTTATTCCAGGCGGACGGTAAGACAATAGCTGATATTTCAAAGCGAGATTATGGTGGTTCTTTGGCTCTGTACGACAATAACGGCCAAGTGTTGATCAGACTTATACCTACGAATTATGGTTCTTATGCCTATTTTTATAACAATTTTGGTACTTCCGTTGCCGAGATAGGTGTTGGTTCCGTTGGTGAAGGAATTGTCTACGTAAAGGACAGCGGCGGTGCAGATACAGCGTGGATGGCAGGCAATACAGGAAATATAACCTGCGTGTCGCTTACGCAGACATCATCCAAGAAAGTTAAAAAGAATATTAAGAAAATGAAAGACGCACCAGCGATCCTTAAACTGGAGGCTGTGTCTTTTGACTATAAGAAGGAGGCGCTGGGAACCGATCGCCGTGGCTTTATAGCCGAGGATGTTGCAGAGGTCTTACCAAACCTAGTTAACTCTGGAGACGATAATGTTCCCGCTTCGATCGACTATATCGGTATGATCCCGTATCTTCAGTCGGTTCTTAAAGATCACGAAGAGCGCTTGCTCAAACTTGAAAAGAAAAACAAGAAGGAGGAGTGATAAATGGAACAGATAAGACTTAATATCGTGCCGCAGGGCGTACCGCCTGTTTGCCACGTATCTCAGTATGACGCAGGGCGCGTTGTGCGATTGATCCTTATGGACGGCTTGCAGGGGTATGTAATCTCTGACGAGACGTTCGTGCTTAATGTGCGCAAACCTGACGAGACGATCGTAACGGTTGCGGCCACGGGTGCTGTCGGTGATTCGTTTGTCGACTTCGTAACAACAGAGCAGATGGCCGCTGTTGCTGGCGAGAATATCTGCGAGCTTAAGATCACCAAAGACGATACCGTTATCGGTTCTTTGAATTTCAGGATGAAGGTCGAGCGTGATCCGTTGGCTGGCGGCATAGAGTCACAGTCCGAAATACACAACCTGCACACACAGGTTGCAGCTATGGTTTCTGAAGAGGTAGCAGATCAGTATGATTCCGACTCCGTGGTTTTTGATCCCGCACCCACCGCAGGTCACGGCATAGGGTTTGCGGTCACATCCGAGGGCATCAAAACGGCAATCAAGGAGGCAACAACACCCACGGGCGAGAAGTCGGGCGACATTGTCAGCTTTGACGATGCGCTCAACGGCGTGCCGTTCATCGAGGTAGAGGCACAAATCGAGGCTACACAGAGCGGTTCTGGAACTCCGTCACCCGACAACCCTAGACCGTTAAACGGCTTTGATACTGTTATCGTTCGGAATACGGGGAAGAATAGTATTGTTTTGGATAGTAATAGCCTTGCTAATTCACAATATTGCACTATTTCATATTCAAGTAACACCACAGTTGTTGCGGCTAATTCTACTTATGCCCGTGCTATGTTTGAAACACCTGTAAAAATTGGAAAAACATACACCCTGACACTCAAAGCGAGCGGTACGGCTAATTATAATAGTATTTTAATTTGTAAAGATACGAGCTGGTCGTTTGAAAGTCAGTACCGTGCAAGAATTGCCGTTACTGATACAGAACAAACAATAACGGTTACATTTACGGCAGAAACCGCAACGCTTGCAGTTGGTTTTTATGTCACCACAACAGGCACAACAGGGTCAATGACAATCAAAGATGTTCAATTAGAACTCGGCTCAACGGCTACGGCTTTCGAACCGTTCAAAGGCTCGGCTCACACGATTGCCCTCGGTCAGACAGTCGGCAAGGGTGTGCTGAATGTCACAACGGGCGAGCTGACTATAACACACAAAATAATAGATTTGGGTTCGCTCACTTGGTCTACTACATCCGCCAAGGGAGGCGGTATTAGATTCATTTCTAATGCGACAGACGCAAAGAGGGCGACAGGAGATACGGCAATTCCTGATGTTATTTGCGAAATTTACGAGGCGGTTACTCCTCAA
>JAZQOJ010000182.1:0-7438 GCA_045627805.1 Bacteroidales bacterium | reverse complement strand
CGCAGCGTTAGGGATTGAAGCACATTTACGAGCGGATTTTGGAAGAAGGGACGAATGGAAGAAATGAGGGAGGGCGGCAATGCGAAGGCGAGATTTTGTGGGCGCGAGGATGAGCGAGTTAGTGCGGAAAGCCCGACGGCGAAGCCGGAACGCCCAAATAATAAAAAAAGCGAAGCGAATTATCAAAACATAAGAACAGAAAAATAGGATGGCGAAGGTAAAGAGTACTTTTTTTTGCAAGAATTGCGGCTACCAGTCGTCGCAATGGTTAGGGAAATGCCCGTCGTGCGGCGAGTGGAACAGTTTTGTGGAGGAGGTGATTGACCGTGGCGAGAGCCAGAAGGGGAAATCGACGGTGGCGAAGCCGTTGCAGAACCTTCCGCGGACGCTTTCAGAGATTTCGCTGACTCAGATGCCGCGGATATCGACCTGCTACAGCGAGTTTAACAACGTGCTGGGAGGCGGCATTGTGGCGGGCTCCATCATTCTGCTGGGCGGCGAGCCAGGGATTGGAAAATCGACGTTGCTGCTGCAGATGGCGTTGAAAATCAAGGACAAGAAAATACTTTACGTTTCGGGCGAGGAGAGCGAGTCGCAGCTCAAGATGCGCGCCGAGCGGCTTTTTCCGGGACATCAGCCCGAAAACTTCTACATACTGACGGAGACCGAGACGCAGGAGATTTTCGCGCACCTGCAAAACCTGCAGCCCGACCTGCTGATTGTGGACTCCATCCAGACCCTGCAAAGCAGTCTGCTCGATTCCGCCGCGGGCTCCATTTCGCAAATCCGCGAGTGTGCGGCCGAGTTCCAGCATTACGCGAAGACGACGGCGGTGCCGGTATTCCTGATCGGGCACATCACCAAAGACGGGACGCTGGCGGGACCGAAAATACTGGAACACATTGTGGACACCGTGCTGCAATTCGAGGGCGACCAGCATTACGGCTACCGCATTGTGCGCTGCATCAAGAACCGTTTCGGCTCCACTTCCGAGCTGGGCATTTTCGAGATGCAGGGCAACGGACTGCGCGAGGTGCTGAATCCGTCGGAGATTCTGCTTTCCGCTTCCGAAGAGAACTACAGCGGGAGCGCGGTTTCCGTCGTGATGGAGGGAACCCGTGCGATGATGATCGAGATACAGGCGCTGGTGAGCAGCGCGGTTTATGGCACACCGCAGCGTTCGGCCACGGGCTACGACATACGGCGGCTCAATATGTTGCTGGCCGTCTTGGAGAAGCGCTGCCACTTCAAGCTGGGGGCGAAGGACGTGTTTGTGAACCTGGCGGGCGGGCTGCGCGTTGACGACCCCGCCATCAACCTCGCCATCGTGGCGGCCATTCTCTCTTCCGCTGCCGACATCGCCATCGATCCCAAGACTTGCTTCGCCGGTGAAATGGGCTTGAACGGGGAAATCCGTCCCGTGGTGCGTATTGAGCAGCGCATCGCCGAAGCCGACAAGCTGGGCTTCACCCGGATGTTCCTTTCGAAGTACAATATGCGCGGTGTCAAACGCGACAACCTGAAAATCAAGCTGATACCTATCACAAAGATTGAGGAAATCTATCAAAACCTTTTCGACTGTTAACCTTATTGATATGATGAGCAAGTTCACAAGCGTTATCAGAGCAATGCGGTTGCGCACGCTGCCACTGTCGCTCGCGGGCATCCTGCTGGGACTTCTTTTGGCGCGCGCCGACGGCTTTTGGTCGTGGGGCGTGGCCGTTTTCGCAATGCTGACCACGGTCGCCCTCCAGATTTTGTCGAACATTTCCAACGAACTGGGCGACTATTTGTCGGGCACGGATGTGGACGAGCGCCACGGACCGGCTTGCAGTCTGCAGCACGGCGACTTGTCGGTTAGCGACTTTCGCCGGATGATTGCGCTGGCGATTGTGGTCTGCTGTATTTTAGGTATCTTATTGATAATAAGCTCGTTCAAAAATCCTTTCGCTATAGAGCCGATTGTTTTGCTACTGCTGGGAGCGGGTGCGATTGCTGCGGCAACGCATTACACGCTGGGCAAGAATCCATACGGCTACCGCGGTTGGGGCGATTTGTTCGTCTTCCTGTTTTTCGGGCTGGTTTCGGTGTTGGGCGGCTACTATGTTTTGGCACACACACTCAATTTCTGGCTGTTGCTGCCTGCCAGCGCCATCGGTCTGTTCAGCGTGGGCGTGCTGAATGTCAACAACATACGCGATATGGAGACCGACCGGCGGACGCGTGTCACCCTTCCGTTGAGAATGGGGGAGCGCAATGCGAAAATCTACCACACGTTCCTGATCTTGGGCGGGCTCGCCTGTATGCTTGTCTTCATTTTGTTGCGCGCCCCATCATTGTGGTGCCTTTCAATGTTTTGCGCCACGATTCCGCTTTACAGCACCCATCTTTTCGGTGTATGGAACCGCCACGGCAAAGCCCTCGACCCGATGCTGCCATTTCTCGTCATCACCACTTTCGTGCTGGCCGTCGCCGTTGGACTCACATTCGCATAAATGCTATGTATATAATGATAATAGACTTAGGACTTGAGACTTTAGACTTTAGACTTTAGACTTGAGAAACGAGAACTGACGAATGGGTGAGGGCAAAGCCAAACTTGTTAGAGCTATGCCGAGCGAGGGGAAAGAAAAGAAGCGGAGCTTCTTAATGAAGAGAACAACGAGAAAGACGAGAACAACGAGAACAACGAGAAAGACGAGAACAACGAGAAAGACGAGAACAACGAGAAAGACGAGAAAGACGAGAACAACGAGAACTGACGAGAAATAAAGGACTGAGAAAGTTGACTAAATTAACTTTTTTCACTTGAAATTATGCCAAAGCACGAAACCATCACACAGTTATTCAACGACATTGCGCCGAAATACGACCGGCTGAACCATCTGATGTCGTTCAATTTGGATAAGATGTGGCGGCGCAAGGCGGTGCGTGCCACCTTGACCGACGATTGCCCGCTTGAGATTCTGGATGTGGCGACGGGCACGGGTGACCTGGCTATTGCGCTGGCAAAAAAATGTTGTCGGGGGAGCCGCATTGTAGGGCTCGACCCTTCGGAAAAGATGCTGGCGGTGGGGCGATCCAAACTTGACAGGGCGAATCTGTCCTCCGTCGTCGCCTTTCAGGAAGGCAATTGCGAAGCTCTTCCCTTTGAGAATGAGCGTTTTGACCGCGTAACGGTGGCTTTTGGCATTCGCAATTTCGAGAACCTTGAATTGGGTTTCAGCGAGATGTTTCGGGTGCTTCGTCGGGGCGGACGGCTGGTGATACTGGAACTCTCTTTTCCCGACAATCGTTTCTTGCAATGGTTTTTCAAAAAGTATGCGTTGCAATGGCTGCCGCGACTGGGTGCGCACGTCAGCGGACAAATGGCTGCCTATCAGTATCTTCCGGAATCAATTTTGAAATTCCCCAAGCCACCTGTTCTGCTTCCGAAACTGAAAGCGGCGGGATTCGGCGAAGCCAAAGCGACATCGCTCACGTTCGGCGTTTGCCGGATGTATATTGCTGAAAAGTACTGAGTCCTTATTCGCAGGTTTCTTCAATGATGTCGGGTCGAATGGCATCCTCCACCTTGAAATCGCCCACGCGGGTGCGGCGGAGTGCGGTGAGATGAGCGCCACTTTCCAACGAGAGTCCGAAGTCACGGGCAATGGAACGGATATAAGTGCCTTTGGAACAAACGATTCTGAAATCGACATCGGGCAAAGCGCATCGGGTGATTTCAAACTCCGAGATGGTAATCGTGCGGGCTTTGATTTCCACATCCTCGCCCTGACGCGCATAGGAGAAGGCCCGTTTTCCGGCGATGCGAACCGCGGAGAACTGCGGTGGCACCTGTTCCTGCTCGCCGACGAAGGAACGCGCCGTCTCGCGAACCATCTCTTCCGTGATATGTTCAAAAGGAAACTCTTGATCCACTGGTTTTTCCATATCGAAACTGGGCGTTGTGGCCCCCAAGCGAATGGTGCCCGTGTACTCTTTTTCCTGCCCTTGGAAGTTGTCGATCTGCTTGGTGAACTTGCCGGTGCATACAATCATCACCCCCGTTGCCAGCGGGTCAAGCGTGCCGGCGTGCCCCACTTTCAACTTCTTGCCGAACTTTCGTTTCATCGCGTATTTCACCTTTGCCACCAGGTCGAACGAGGTGCACTGATAGGGCTTATCAAACACAAAGACATTGTCTTCCTGCTGATAAATGGTTTCGTCAATCGTAAAACGGGAGGCGTGGATTACTTTCATTCTTGGATTTTCTTTCTGATTTTCAAACGGATGCGCCAACAGATGGCAAAGGCGACAATCACTGCGGAAAGCAGTGTGAAAAAGCGGGCGAGGTAATCGCCGTGACGGGTGTAGAAAGTGATTTCGCTGTTGGGGCAAACGTTCTCGCGGATGGCCAGACGGGTGTCGTACTTCGTTTGCTGGTGTGCGTCGCCGCGCTCGTCGATGATGGCGGAAATCCCCGTGTTGGCCGAACGCATAATCGTGCGGCGGCTCTCAACGGCACGCAACTTCGAGAACAGGAAATGCTGTTTGTGGCCGGGAGAGTTGCCCCACCAGCCATCATTGGTGATGACCGCCATCAATTGAGCCCCATTGCGGACGAATTTTCCGAAATGCTCGCCATACGCCGATTCGTAACAAATTGGTACACCGACTTTTACATCAGTCCCAACCAGCGAAAAAGCACGCTGAACACTATCTGAACCCAAGGAACCACTCGTGCCACCCAAATCAATTGCCAAGTTTTCCAAAAAGCCAAAAACCTTGGGGTAAGGCATCTTTTCCACACCGGGAACCAACTTGCTTTTATAATACATTTGATTGAATCCCAGTCTGTTCCAACAGATTGACGTGTTATAGGAATCCACGTAAACGCCCCGGCCCTTGTCGATTTCGTGTGCCGTTAACGTGGCCTTGTGGTCAAAAAATTTCACAGTGGAAAGTCCGATAACCAGGTTCAAATCAGGATATTGGGCCGTAAGCGTGTCGAAAAGTGCAAAGCCGGAATAGTTTTCGCTGAAAGTGGGATAGGTCTTGTTCAGCAAATGATCGGAAGAGACCGACCACGGGATGGCGGTTTCGGCACACACTACCAGTTGCGTTTTGGGCGTGATTTTGGAATGGGCCACATCGAGAATGCGCTGCGTGTGCTCCAAATTGCTCATACTGTACTGCTCTTCTACCGGGTCTGTATTCTGCTGAACCACAACCACTTCAACACTTTTTTCCTTCGTCGGGTCAGGAAGTTTGTAGGTTGAGTAACGAATAATTGAGCCCACAATCGGAAGCACGATCCATAAAACCAGCGCGCCGCTCAATATCCAGCTGCGCTGACGGTTGACCTTGATTTCTTTCAAAAAATTATAAATCAAGAAATTAGATGCTAAGATCCACAATGTTCCCCCGAAAGCCCCAGTGAATTCGTACCACTGCACGAATTCGGTGCTATTGGCAAAAACATTTCCCAAATTCAGCCAGGGCCAGGTGATGTCCCAGTTCAGGTGCAGGAATTCCCACGCCGACCAAAAGGCGATGAAGCAGACCGCCTCCGCCACCGCAGGAAAACGCAGCGTGCGGAAACGCTGCCAGCATCCAAACACCAGCGACATAAAGAAGGAGTTGAGTGCGAACGTCGCAATGGACCCCACCGGCGTGATGTTCCAAATCCACCAGGTTGTGGCCACATTCCATACAAAAAACGCTATGTATGAATATAATACGCCATTCCAGAAAGGCGATTTCGGTTGATTTTCCAGAATCTGGTCAGTCACAAAAAGAAGGGGCACGAATGCCACGAAAGCCAAAAACGGGAATCCGGCCGGAGGCCACGAAGCAAACAGCAAAAGACCCGTAAGTATGCATAAAAGAAGCCAATAGATTTTCTTCATATCAAAAAATTTCTTGAAAAAAACGAAAATGTTCCCATTTTATTGCAAACGAAAAGGGCACAAAAAAATCCTCCAATCGCTTGGAGGATTCAAACTCGGGCGGCAGGTCGGATTCGAACCGACGACCCACGGAACCACAATCCGGTACTCTAACCAACTGAGCTACAACCGCCGTGTTTTGAGACTGCAAAAATACAACTTTTTTCATTTGCAAACCTCCTTTTTGAAAAAAATATTTTCCATTCAATAATTAACTTTTATTAAGATTTTTATTTATTTGAAAATCAAATATTTATATTGATATTATGAAATAATTATAACATAATAGAAGAAAAAATCGTATCTTTGCCGCCGTTTTAAAATTGAAAATCATATCCGTATGAAAAAGGTTGTTTTGTTGATAATGCTCACATTCGCCGCAATGTCGCTGACATTTGCGCAGCAGACTGCAATCTATGTGTCGCCGCAAGGCGACGATACGCAAGCGGGCACTCAGGCGGCTCCCGTGCGCACGCTGAGCCACGCGCTAACGCTTGCCAATGACAGCGATACATATATTTATATGGCTTCAGGTAGTTATTCCGAAACGCAGACGCTGGAACTCCGCAGCCACCTCACGATTGAAGGCGGGCTGGATGCCAGCACTTGGCAGCCCACCGGTCAGCCGTCGGTGATAACGGTGGATGCGCTGGAACACGTCGCCGACTACAGTCAGAAAATTGCGGTGCGTTCCTCAAATGCTACCGACTGGACATTGAGAAACCTCAGTATCGTGGCGGTTTCCGCTAGCAGCAGCGACCAAGCCAGTTCAGGGAAAGGGGCCTCGGTTTACGCGTTGTACATTGAAGGCGATGCCACGAACAATCAGCTGGAGAACTGCACGCTCACGGCGGGCGACGGCGGCAACGGGCAGAACGGCACCAACGGCGCTGACGGTGTGAGCGGAAACAACGGCACCAACGGCGGAGACGGCGGTCTCAGTGAGTGGACCAACGATGGCGACGACGAGGGACAAGGCGGCGGTGCTGTCGGCTCTGGCTTGCGCAAGGGCGGAAACGGCGGCAATGGCGGCGAGGGCTCTGTGACCCATAGTGAAGGCGGCTATGCGGGCGCAAGCGGCGCTACTGGAGGAGAAGGCAATGGCGGAAACGGCGGAAACGGCGGAAATGGTGGCAGCGCTGGCGGCCAGGGAAGTGGCGGTTTTGCCGGCACCAATGGAATTGACGGCACGACGCCCACTTCCAGCATAACATACACCTGGACAACCTATTTTATTCCCGCTGACCAAAGCAACGCGGGCACTGATGGTGCTGGCGGTGGCGGCGGTGGCGGCGGTGGCGGCGGTGGCGGCGCTACCAACTACGTTTTAGGCATTCCCGGACAATACTGCGGGGGTGCTGGCGGCGGCGGCGGCTCCGGCGGTGAAGGCGGCCAGGGCGGTCAGGGCGGAAAAGCCGGCGGCGGCAGTTTCGCTATCTATTGCTTCAACGCATCCACACCCGCTCTCATCGGCTGCGAACTCCTCACTGGCAACGAAGGTGAAGGCG
>JAZQOJ010000181.1:0-2453 GCA_045627805.1 Bacteroidales bacterium | reverse complement strand
AGAAAGAGGAATTGCTGTGAACTGACAATTCGGGAGTTGCGATGTGTTGAGCGGTAATTCCGCAGTGCGGATAATTTCCATTATCGGAAGATTCTAAAATTTTCAGCGTACAAATCAACAAGACTAAAAGGGATAATTCTGAACTTGTTTGAGCTTTGCCGAGCGAAGAGGAAGAAAAGAAGCGTAGCTTCTTAACAATGAGAATGAATTTCCTGATGATTTCCTTGAAATTAAAAATAAAACGTCGGGACACGGAATGAGGTGTCTCGACGTTTTGCTTGATGTGGTTCTGCTAGTGCTATTTCTGGTTGATGAATTGATGGAGGAGTGCGGCGTTCTCGTCGGAAACGGTGATCACTTCGGTTTCGGAGTTGAACTGATAGTTCTCATAATGAAGCAGTTGAGCGACGAAGAATCTGCCGGATGCGGTTCCGTATGTTTCGAGGCAGTGGCTGGAGATGGCGGCTGGCTTGAGGGTGTCAAGGGCGGCGAAGTCGCCGGATTTGATGGCTCTTGCCGCGTCGTTGTCGATGTAGGTGTTTTTGTGTTTCAGCGTTTCGTTGGTGGGCTGGTAGATGTAAACGTATTTGTTTTTTCCTTTTGCTGAGCAGAAGAGGATGATGCCGGCGATGAGCACGGCGATGCCGCCGAATACCATTGTCATTGCGAGATAGGAGTTCGCGATGACAGGTGTGGCGGCCAGCGCGATCAGAACGATGGCGATGGCGAGCAGGGCGACTGCGCCACCCACGCTTTTTTCTTTCTGTACGAGGTCGTTAACGGGATTGTTTTCTAAGAATTCGGTTGTGCGGATGTTATTGTTGTTTTCCATAATTGTTGAAATTGTTTAATTGTTTAATTGTTTAATTGTTGAAATTGTTGAATTGATAAACGAAGCGAATGCAAAGACAAAATTCGTTTTGGGCTTTGCTGAGCAAGGAGGAGAAAATTGAGCGGGGCGAGATAAAGCCATCAAAGCCGTGAACGTTCAAGGTGGCGCAGCGCGTTAGGGATTGCAGCACATTTACAAGCGCGGAGCGCGCAGTTAGTGCGGAAAGCCCGACGGCGACCTCCGGGAGCCGGAACGCCCAAATTAGAAAAATGAACGAAAGTACGAAAAAACGAACCGGTTGAAAGGTCAATCGGCTGATTTTCGTGCATTTGCGGCTTGATTGAGGGAAACGGCGAAAGCTAAATGATGAGCACGCCACATCGGTAGGTGTGTGCGCCGTTGGCAACCCATTGGGCGATGTGGGTGCGAAAGGATTTCTGCTGATTATGAAACTTATTGTAAATAAGGTTTTTATGAATCAATTCACGAACGAAGGAAGAAGTGGAGACGTGGTTGCGGCTGAGAATGCGTGCGCAAATCGGGTTCCCGTTGGTGAGTTGGCTGATGAGCGGGGGAACGGCATCGCGGTGCAGCTGAGGCAGGTCATTCTCGCTGTGGAAGGGCAGGGAAGAGGTCTCCTGTGCGAAAGCGGGCGCATCGCTGTGCGAAAGTCGGGAATTGGAAAAATCAACGCAAATGATTGATACAAAAGTCAATAGCAGCACGAGTAGCCAGTTCTGCGCTGGAAAGTGGAATTGACTTGATGATTTTGTTGGATTGCGTTTCATTTCGTTGCAAAATTACTTTTTTTTCTGATATGGGAATGAATTTTTTTTCACTATTTAGTCTTTTGCGGTTGTTGAAATCTGTTGGCGATATTTTTCAAGTGGCTGATTTTTCGCATATTTTTCCGCTCTGTTGAAATGTTGAAAAATATTTTTTTTGTGGTGGCCGATTTTTAATTTTTTTCCTTGTAATTTTGCGGCATCAAAAAACATCATTATGAAAACAAAATTAATTTACACGGGCAAGACGAAAGATGTCTTCGCTCTTGACAATGGCAATTATTTGCTGAAGTTCAAGGACGACTGCACCGGGAAGGATGGTGTGTTCGATCCAGGCGAAAACAGCGTTGGTTTAAAAATAGACGGAGTCGGAAAGGTTAACCTCAGGATGTCCGTCTATTTTTTTTCAAAGATCAATGCGGCCGGCATCCGCACGCACTATGTGGGCGCAGACGCTGATGGGGCGACGATGGAAGTGCTTCCGGCGAAGGTTTTCGGGCACGGGCTGGAGGTCATCTGCCGCTACAAGGCCGTTGGCAGTTTCCGCCGTCGCTATGGCGAGTACATTGAGGAGGGCGCTGACCTTCCGGAGTATGTGGAAATGACGTTCAAGAACGACGAGAAGGGCGACCCGCTCGTGACGAAGGATGCCCTCGTGGCGCTGGGCGTGATGACCGAGCAGCAGTACGAGGACATCAAGGAGATGACCCGTCGCATCACGCGAATTGTTTCCGACGACCTTGAGAGCAAGGGGCTTGACCTTTACGACATCAAGTTTGAGTTCGGTTATGACGCCGACGGCCGCGTGATGCTGATTGACGAGATCGCCTCCGGCA
>JAZQOJ010000180.1:0-3265 GCA_045627805.1 Bacteroidales bacterium | reverse complement strand
GGGCTCCGACACGGCCTTATCACCGGTGTACGACACCCACACGGCGGTGTCGCCCTTGGCAAGGTCGACCACGGTGCCGTCCGCGAGGCGTGCGACGGCGGTGACGCGGCAGTCCTCGGCGACTTCGCGCACGGGGACGCTGATGGCAAAGCGTTCGGCGTAGGCGCCGCCGTTGGCGGGATCGCGCACGAGGGCGATGTCGGAGGCGCCGGCGAAGGTGAATCCGGGATCGAAGACGGGCTCGGCCGAGCCGATGCGGTAGCCGAAGCTCTCGATGGCGATATCAAATCCGATCCAGCCCCGGAAGCCGAGAGAGCGGACGAAGCCGTTCTTGCCCTCGATCACGCGGTCCTTCACGTTGGCGTCAAGCCAGATATGCGCCACGCCGTCGGGCTCGTTGAGGCGATCGCCGTTGAGCATAAAGGTGTCAAAGGACAGACCGACGACAGAGTGCCCGCCGGGAAGCGTTTCCGCCTCGGCCGCGGGCTCCGTGGGGGCCTCCGTAGGAGCTTCCGTGGGAGCTTCCGTAGGAGCTTCCGTGGGAGCAGCTGTGGGTTCCGCCGTGGGGGCGTCGGTGGGAACGTCCGACGGCGCCTCGGTAGGCTCGGCGGAAAGGTCTCCGGCGGTGGTGGCTTCGTCTTCCCCGCCCCGGCACGCGGCCAGCGGCAGAAGCATCAGAAAGCAGAGAAACGCGCAGAGGGCGCGCAGGATTCCGGCAGGATGGACGTTTTTCATATTTGTTCTTCCTTTTTTGTTGATATGTGGGAAATCACAGTTGGATCCAGTACCGCTGGGTGATGCCGCCGTCCTCCGGGACTTCGTTTTCCAGCACGCCGCCGTTGCGGGTGATGGATTTCTGCGAGCCGACGTTGTCCTTGTCGCAGCACATCAGCACGCGGGTGATGCCGAGCTTGCGGCATTCTTCGAGCGCGAGCGCGACCATCGCCGTGGCGTAGCCCTTGCGGCGCTCGCTCGGGCGGATGCCGTCGCCGATGTGCCCGCCGGTCGCGAGCAGACCCTCGTTGAGATAATGGCGGATGTTGACCGCGCCGACGAAAATATTCCGGTCGCGGTCGAGGCAGAAGAACGTCGAATCCGGCACGCGGCCGTCCGGCGTCTCCTCCTTGATTTCAAGATTTTCGAGATAATATTCAAAATCGTGAAAGTCGTTGCGGAAGATCATCCACGGCGACCAGTTCGTGTGATTTTTTTCAATGTCCGCCCTCCACTCGGTCAGCATATCAAACAGCTGATCCTTGTATTCGGGGGTGAGCTTGACAAGTTCTATGTTCATTGGTTTTTCCTTTCAGAAGCTGCGGAATCAGGGCGTGTCAGCAGCACGCCGTTCTCCACGTGGCACGACAGGCCGAGATTGATGTCAGATTTTTGCCGTGTACGTGGAAACAAATCTACTGCCAAAATGGGCGACATCTATTTCGGCGCCTAAACCTTGTGCGTTCGCGGGAACAGGTCTAAACTATATGCAGAAAAGCGGATTGACATGGGATAATTCGCACAGGTTGCTCATTGGGCAATTACGGTTTTTCAACATTTTCGTCACTTTTATATTTCCAGCAAAAACCTCCGGCATGCTTCTGAACACCATTTGCCGTGTCTCTGATGCTCTTGGAATTAATCCCGGTTTTTTCAACAGCCTCCGAAATAGAGTCGTATTCTTCCAGAATCATACCATTATCATCAAGTTTAATTACCGGACGCGTTCTTGGCACCTTGGGCTCCATTGCTTTTCTTTGCTTTTCGAGTTCACGCTGTTCTTTTTTAAGTCGTTTTTCTTCGTCTGCTTTTTCTTTTGCTTCTTGACGGGCAGTTTCTTCTATTTGTTCCTGTTGGATTCTTTCCTGAAAAGACGCTAAAATGTGATCCAATTCTTCATTCTTAAAAAAGGTCGCGAATTCCATATAGGAAGGAATATTTCGTTCTTTGATATAGCCTTCACGGATATCTCTGCGTACAAGTTTCTGCCGAGCGACATACTCCTTGATAATATATGGCATAAAGGATTCCAGTTCAAAAGGAGAATTGAATAGAACTCGAAGGAACTCATCACCACCTTCACTTGCAACGCAAGGTTCAGTACAGAAATCATTCTTTTTGAAAGAGCCGTTTTTGGCAATAACATACCTTTTTCCTTTTCCGAATTTGATTCGCAAGAATGAATATAGGTAAACACAATCAAGGTAGTTCCCTGAACGTCCTTGAAAACATAGATAATCCGTGTCAAGCCCCTGCTGTACGATTTGCTTCTGAATGAACGCGCACCATGCTTTTTGATCATCTGTTAGCGCGGAAATTTCTATCTCATGCTGTCTTGCATTAGCCTGTTTTCGCATTTCTTCCTCGCCGAGATCACACAAACGAACCATTATCAAACCGCAAACTTCAGCATCAGATACCGCCCTGTGAGATGCGTTATTAATGATTCCAAAATGCAGCGCCACGGTATCTTGCTTATAATTATTAAGACCGAATATCGTTTTCCTTGCCGCATTGAGAGTGTCCACGAATTGCAGTGATGCATCAAAGCCATTACGTCTGAGAGCTTCTACAAGAAAACGAGAATCAAAATTCGCATTATGAGCGCAGAAATAGCTGCAGCCGTTTATTGCATCCCCAATAAAAGCTACCAGATTACTTATTGCCATTCTTTCATTTGGTGCGTTTTTCACCATGTCATTTGTAATGTGATTAACCTTGGAAGCGGACTCCGGAATGGCCATGCCTGGATTCACAAGAGTTTCAAATTGAGAAGTCGCCGTTCCGTTTTCAAACAAGACAGCACCTATTTCAACGATTCTATCGGTGTATGCACTCAAGCCAGTCGTTTCAAAATCAATAGCAATAAAGCGCTTCCTTATACTATTGATTACATCCATCGATAACTCAATGCTTCTTGCACTCACATTTCCTTTTCTTGGTTCTGATGCTTTTACAGCAGTAGCCGGTTGTACAAATTCTGTTTTAGTAGTAGCTTTTTTCTTGAAGAAATCAAATAATGACATAAAATTCTCCTATATTTTCTCTTTTGACATCAAAACTACCGTCTCCACGTGCCCGGTTCTCGGGAAGAGGTTGACGGCCTGGACGGCGGAGAGGTTCCAGCCGCGCGCGTGCAGGATGGCGCAGTCGCGGGCGAGGGTGGCGGGGTCGCAGGAAATATACAGAATCTTGCGCGTCGGGCAGGCGTCGAGCGTGGCGAGCAGTTCGGGCGAGCAGCCCTTGCGCGGCGGGTCGACCACCACGATAT
>JAZQOJ010000179.1:0-14719 GCA_045627805.1 Bacteroidales bacterium | reverse complement strand
TATGGCAATGTCGTAAATTTCAGCACCTTGCAGTGCAATGTTACGGCTAATGTGCAGGCCTCCTCTGCCAGCATTTGCGCAGGAGATACAGATACGCTTACAGCAACGGCTACCTCCACGCTGTCGGATACGTTCACCTATTTGTGGAGCACGCAAGACACTACTTCTGCCATCACTGCTACTGCGGCGGGCACCTACACCGTTACTGTAACCGATGGAAACGGCTGTACGGCTATGGCTAACACCAGTATCACCGTCAATCCGCTGCCCGTCGGCACCATCAGCGGCAACACCGCCCTCTGCGCGGGACAGAGCACCACGCTTACTGCGTCGGGCGCCAACCGCTACAACTGGAGCACGGGCGCTTCCGCTCCCACCATCACCGTTAGCGAGGGCGGCACCTACGTCTGCACCTTCACCAACAGCTATAACTGCAGCTCCAGCCAGAGTGTGGAGGTGAGTATGTTCAGCAGCCCCGTCATCACGGGTGAGACGGCCTTCTGTACGGGCGGCAGCACCACGCTTACGGCAACTGGCGGCAGCAACTACACGTGGAGCACGGGCGAAACCACGCCGTCCATCACAGTCAGCAATGCTGGCACCTACAGCGTAACCGGCACATCCACCGGCGGCTGCAGTGGCAGCAGCTCCATCACCGTTGTCGAAAACGAGCTCCCCAACGTGGCCATTACGGGTACAACTACCATTTGTAGCGGCATCGGTACGCAACTTACCGCCACCGAAAGCAGCAGCTACCTGTGGAGCACCGGCGCCGAAACACGCGCCATCAATGTTAATGCTCCCGGCAACTATTCTGTTTTAATTACGGATGAAAACGGTTGCAGCAATACCACCTCTGTGGAAGTTGCGTCACTTTCCAATATCAGCATTAGCGGCAATACCAGCATCTGCCAAGGCGAAAACGCCACCCTTTCTGTAGATTTGGAAGGCAACTATTTATGGAGCAACGGTGCTCAAACATCATTCATTACCGTAAATAATGCGGGCAATTATTCCGTCACCGTTTCCTTGCCGAATGGCTGTTCAACCTCAGCCAGTACCAATGTGGTGGTCAATGCTTTGCCGGTTCCCACCATTAGTGGCAACACCAACATTTGTCAAGGCGAAACCACCACGCTCACGGCCAACGGCGGCGTTTCGTACCGTTGGAGCAATAGCGCCACTTCCGCTTCCATTTCAGTAGGCACGGCAGGACTTTATTCGGTTACGGCCACCAACGCAATGGGTTGCGTGGGCAGCACCTACGCAACCGTAACGGTAAATGCTTTGCCAACGGTTACCATCAGCGGCAACAATTCCACTTGTGAGGGAAGCGCCACCACGCTTACGGCCAACGGAGCTCAGAACTATCAGTGGAGCAACGGCAGCACGAATGCCACCATCACGGTTGGCGCTGCCGGACAGTTCACGCTAACGGGCTACAGCGCGCAGGGCTGCAGCAATACGGCCAGCACTTCGGTTGTTGTATATCCCACTTACAACACCCCGATTTCGCACAGTATGTGTCAGGGCGAAAGCTACAACTTCTTCGGGCAGAACCTCACGGCTACCGGCACTTACACGCACACGCTGTACAGCAATCACGGCTGCGACAGTGTGATTACGCTCACATTGACCGTGAAAGAGCTGCCGGTGGTAAATATCACTGGGAACACCACTTTCTGCGAAGGGAACAGTTCGGTGCTGTATGCCAACGGAGGAACCTCTTACCAATGGAATAACGGAATGACCGGCAACAGTTTGCTGGTAAGCGAAGCTGGCACCTACACTGTTACGGCCACCAATGCGCAAGGGTGCAGCAACGTGGCTTCCACCTACGTCACTGTCAATCCGCCGCCCACCGTTACCAACAGCGGGAACACGTCAACTTGCCAAGGCAACAATGTCACGCTTATCGCCAACGGAGCGCAAAGCTACCAATGGAACAACGGCAGCACCAATGCTACCCTGACCGTTGGTGCCACGGGACAATTCACTGTAACGGGCTACAGCGCGCAGGGCTGCAGCAATACGGCCAGCACTTCGATTGTTGTATATCCCACTTACAATACCCCGATTTCGCACAGTATGTGTCAGGGCGAAAGCTACAACTTCTTCGGGCAGAACCTCACGGCTGCCGGCACTTATACGCACACTTTGTTCAGCGCACACGGTTGCGACAGTGTGATTACGCTCACATTGACCGTGAAAGAGCTGCCAAACGTGAACATCACTGGCAACACCAGTATCTGTCAGGGAGAGAACACCACTTTGGTTGTCAATGGCGGGGTAAGTTATCAATGGAGCAACGGCAGCAATGGGAGCAGCGTTTCCGTGAATGCAACCGGTGCTTACACCGTTACGGCCACCAATGTTGAAGGATGTTCGGCAAGTGCCACGGCCTACGTCACTGTCAATCCGCTGCCCAGCGTTAGCATCAGCGGGAACACGGCGGTATGCGAAGGCAACACCACCACGCTCACGGCCAATGGCGCCGCTTCCTACCAATGGAGTAACGGCACGAGTGGCGCAAATGTTTCTGTGGGGACTTTCGGCATTTACACCGTAACCGGAACCAGTGCTGAGGGGTGCAGCAACACCGCCACCACAACCGTGGCTGTGTATTCTTTGCCCGTTATCAACATCAGTGGCAATACAGAAATCTGTCAGGGCACGAGTACCACGCTGACTGCGAACGGTGCAGCGACCTATATGTGGAATAATGGCACAACGGATGCCGCGCTTACGACTTCCAATGCGGGAACTTACACAGTTATTGGCACAGATGCCAACGGCTGTTACAATACCGAAACCGTCACCGTTGAGGTGAACTATCCGTCTAACGATGAAATTTCTGTTGCCGAATGTGACAGTTACGAATGGCAAGGCACCACTTACACCGAAAGCGGCGACTACACTTGGACGGGCCAGACCATTCACGGCTGCGACAGTGTGATTATCCTGCACCTCACCGTCAACGAAAGCGTTACCGAGGAAATCTCTGAGACGATAGAAGGCAGCTACGAGTGGAACGGCACCACTTACACCGAAAGCGGCGACTACACTTGGACAGGACAGACCGTGAACGGCTGTGACTCAACCGTGACACTGCACCTCACCATCACCACGGGCATCGCCAACTACGAAGGGCTGCCAGTGAAGATTTGGCCGAACCCGGCGAAATCTGTCATCAACGTGGAATGCGGCATCGAAAATGCGGAGCTGCAATTGTTTGACGCAACCGGCAGACGAGTATTGACGCAAGAGAGCAACGGCAGCGCAACCGCGATGAACGTTTCCACCCTTGCACCAGGCGTTTACGTCTTGCATATCGTTTCGGGCAACCGCACACTGAACGTTTCCAAAATTATCAAGCAATAATTCTTGCAAACAATTTTTCCAAAGGCAGGGACGGGAAACCTTCTCTGCCTTTTTTGTTGGGGTGAAAGTCGCTCGTACTAAGAGTCTATGCCGTTCGTCGCTGTTTTCGTGTACTGCACGCAGCAAATGCCGACCAGAACGACAATGGTGCCGATGATTTTGTACGACGGGAAAATCTCATCGAGAAGGAAATAAGCGGCGGCGGCGGTAACAACGGGAATCAGATTGGTAAAGGTGTTGGCCTTGGCAAGCCCGATGCGCTGCATTGCCTGAACGTAGAAAACAAAAGCAAGCGCGGAGCAGAAAATGGTGAGCATCAGTATGTTGCACACGACGGTCTTGTCGGCCAGCGCCGAGATAAAGATTTCGGCCGTTTTGCTGTTGCGGAAGCCGAAGCAGACGAACGGAAGCAGATACAATGTCCCGAACGCATTCTGGCACGCCACGATGAAAACGGGATTGTAGCGGTCGGAAATGCGCCGCAGGAAAAAGCTGTAGCACACCGATGCGAAGACGGCTCCGAAAGCGAGCGCGATGCCCAGCCAGCTGAACCGCGCGTTGCCCATCTCCGGAAGCAGCATCACCGCAATGCCTGCCACCGAAACCACAACTCCCAGCCGGTTCACCATCGACAGTTTCTCCTTGAAATAAAATACCGACATCGGCAGCACGAACAGCGGAATCGTGGCAATGATGACCGACACGACCGTGGCATCGGAATACGACAAGCTATAGGTTTCGCAAATGAAATAAAAAAAGGGCTCGAAAAAACTCAGCGCCATCAGGTTGAGCCAGTCGTGGCGCGAAATCTCGCGAAGCGGCTGACGGAAAAAAAACACGCAGATAATCGAAAGCAAGACCGAGGCCAACAGCACGCGACAGAAAATCAACTGCACGGGCAAAATCTTGTCGAGCAAGGACTTCGTGAACACGAACGACAATCCCCAAAAGGCGATGGCGATCAAAATGATGAGGTAGGAGACTGCGTTTTTCGACTTCATATCAACATTGAGAAAAAAAAAGAGGATTGTTGAAATCCTCTCTTTCAATATGTGAAATCACAACGATTATTCTTCCGCATTGCTGGTTTGCTCGGTCTGAGCAGCTACGCTCGGATGACTTTCAGCATATTCGCGTTTTGCGAAGACAGCGCAAGCGAGGCACAGAACCATAATGGCAATGGCGAGACCCCAAGTGATTTTCTCTACCATATCAGTGGTTTTTCTAACACCCATAATCTGGTTGGAAGACGCAAAGTTGGAAGCCAAGCCGCCACCCTTTGATTCCTGAATGAGAACGAAGAAGCCCAAAGCCACGCTGGCGATGATGATTAAGATAGCTATAACGATCATTTTTATAAATTTTAGTTCTGATTCTTATTATTTTTTATCTCTTGAATTTGGGTTGCAAAGTAACAACTTTTTTCTGGAAAAAGCAAGCACAATTTTTTATAAATTTTAATGGCCTTCCCAGGATACCCTTGCTGTGCGTAAATCCTTGCTAATGTTTCACTTACAACTTCATTATCCTCCACTTGGCTGGCTTTTGCATAGTTCGCTGAGCCGTCGTGTCGGGCGGGATCAAACTGGATTTTAGGCGTTTCCACCTCAAATTCTGCAATAAGCTGAGAGATAATGGCATCCTGCTCAGTTCGATCAGTCTGGATGGCCTCGTTGAAATGCTTCGGCTGCTCCGCCAATTCAACTTCCGGCTCAACCGCCGCAGACTCAGTGGAGAACTCAAAATCAGCGAACTTGCGGCGATTGGTGAGGTAGAGTAAAAAACGCCGCTTCTTCTGCTCAAATTGCTGAGGGCGAAGTTTTTGCAGCATTTTCAAATAGAAAAAAGCAGTCACGGAAGAAGCAGGATAGCGCGCACACAACTGCTGCCATTCGCACAAGTTCTCTTCCGAAACGCTCCAGAGTTTGTTGTCCATTTTAATTTTCTTACCAGTTAACAAATGCCTTATTGAAAATGTCTTCCGTGAGTGCGTCGTTGATTTCGGTCACCAAGCCGCTCTCAATGGCGGTGAAGTTCTGCGAGCTGGAGTAGTCAACATAGCGCGAGAAAGACTGTTCAAAATTCTTATTTTCGTCGTATTTATTTGTAAATCTAACATTTACAGTGATAGTCAGTCGGTTCATTGCAGCGGTTTCGTCGCCCTGGATGGCTACCGGATTGATGGAATATCCGGTAATTTCGCCTTCGAGGAGATAGTCACCGTTCTGTGTGTTGATAATGGTGAGCGGAGTCTGGCTCTGGATGCGGTCTTTGAGTGCGTTGGTGAACTCCTGGCTGAGGGTGGGGTTCACGAGCGAGGCGTTGTTGCGGAAGGTCTGCACATAGACGGTTTTCGCGCGCGGGTCGATGTCGCTGCCCGTAAGCGAGACGCTCAGGCGACAGCCGGTCAACGCCGTCAGCAGAAAACACAGGAGTGCCCATTTCGGCAACGATTTACAAACCATATTTCGTGATTTTACGATAAAGTGTTCTTTCATTCATCTTAAGGAGTTCGGCGGCGGCGCGGCGACGGCCATTGGTTGCCTCCAACGCCTTTAATATCAATTCTTTTTCATTGGCGCGGACATCCCATTTTCCGTTGTCCGCTTCCAAAGTATCAGTAATCAATTCCTTTTCATTGGCCTCCTCGTCGCTCACTTCATCGGCCTCCACCTCTTCGGCATCAGGCGGTGGCAGAATGGTGCCGGCAGGAGACACCGATTCGGCGGGCTGCGGCAGCCCCTTCACATTCCAATGGTTGGAAGCGGCCGTCAACAGTTCAACCTGCTGGCGCAAGTCATCAATCTGACTTTTCAGTTCCATCACCACTTTCAGAAGCCCTTCGTGCTTGTACTGATGCTGCTCCACCGTTTCGGAGCCCGCCAGAACGAGCCCGGTACACTCCACGCGCGGCGAGTTGCCCACATACTTCTGAAAAACGGCGGGCGCAATCTCGCGCTCCCTTTCCAATATCGTCATACTTTCCACCACGTGAAGCAGCTGGCGGATATTGCCCGGCCAGAAGTAGTCCTGCATCGCTTTCAGCGTGCCAGCCCCCAACCTGATAGGCTCACACTGCGACTTAATCGCAAAAGTGCTTGCAAAATGGAGAAACAATTTCTCGATGTCATCCTTGCGCTCACGCAACGGGGGCACATAAATGGTGACCGCAAAACGGTAGAAGAGGTCGTAACGGAACTTTTTTGACTGCACCAGCGAGAACATATCGGCATTGGTGGCCGTGATGATGCGCACGTCCGTTTTCTTCGGTTCCGAGGAACCCACGCGCATAAACTCGCCCGACTCCAGCATACGCAGCATTCGCACCTGCGTCTGCAACGGCATCTCCCCCACCTCGTCCAAAAAAATCGTGCCCTTGTTGGCCGTTTCAAAATAGCCCTTGTGTTCGTCGGCAGCCCCCGTAAAAGCGCCTTTCTCGTGACCGAACAGCGCCGAGTCGATTGTTCCTTCTGGAATGGCACCGCAATTGAGCGGCACAAAAGCGAAATGCTTGCGCTGGCTGTAGTCGTGGATGATACGAGCAATATTCTCCTTGCCCACACCACTCTCGCCGAGAATCAAAACCGTGCAATTCGACGTTGCCACGTCGAGCGCAGTCCGAATGGCATTCGTCAAGCCAACACTGTCGCCAATGATGCCATACCGTCTCTTTACTTCTTTAATAATATTTTCTTCCATAGCCGTTAAATTCGGGATGCAAAATTACGATTTTTTCAGGAATTAAAGACAATGCATCCAAAAAACCTCCTCCCATTCCCCCATTCGTCCAATTAGTACAGGTCGCCCGACCGCATCCGTCCCCAGTTCATCGGTTTCACGGAAGCGTCGTACAAGGTAGCATCAATCTGCTGATGTTTTTTTTGCAATACAAACTGATTGATAAACAGATTGCAGGCATCAAAATCGTGCAGCATCAGCGTGGCCACCTCGTGGCCGAGACCTTCGTAACGATAGGCCTGATACGGATAGCCGAACTTCTCGAAGCGGCGGATGATGGGCTTCGCTCCAAAAAATCCGAGTTTTCCGCAACGAATTGATTTATAAGGAACTAAGCGGTCTTCAATTCCGTGCAGGATGAAGGTCGGAGCCGGCTGCTCCTTGTATTTCAGCGCGCCGTTGTGCGAATAGATGGCACCCGAAAACGACATCACGCCCGCATAGTGGAAATCAGTGGGGAGGATGGATGCCAGCTGCGTGCGGTTGCACAACTCGTAGTCGGCCTGCAACACCGTGATTGCGCCCGCACTGCTGCCGCAAAGCACAATCTTGTCGGGGTCGATGTTGTATTCGGAGGCGTGTTCCAACAAGAATCTCGTGGCTGCGAACAGGTCTTCCGTCGCCATCTGCACGGCGCGGTCGAGCGAGCGCACCGCGTTCAAGCCCTTCATATTCGCACCCACCAATCCCAAGCGGTAATCAATGCAAGCCACCGTGTAGCCGTGCTCCACCAGTTTCTCCGCGTACCGCACGTAAGCATCCGCATTGCGAGTCCCCGTGATGAAGCCGCCACCAAACACAAAAACCACGCAAAACCGGTTCGAGATCCCCGGAATATCCGGCTGATACAAGTCCAAATAGAGACTGCTATCACGCTTTACAAATTCGTAAGTTTTTGCTTGTGCGAATGTTGCAACAATCAGAAACACACACAATAAAGTCGTTAAAAATTTTTTCATAATTAATATTCGTCTTCAATCCAGGTTTTCTTGTAAACTTTGTCGCCGCGGCGCAGCAGGTCGGTAGCGATAGAGCAGACGGTTCCCTTCGCAGCCGTTTGCACCGGTTTCAAATCGACGCGCACCTCGCCCACCTTGATTTCATAAACGCCCGTGGTAGCGCCCTCGAAAACGAGCGTGTCGCCCACAGAGATGCTGTCGGCCTCGACCGTGATTTCGGCCACGCCAATTTTGGTGTAGTAGTTGGTGACTTTCCCTATGTGGTGGCGCACAGTGGTGGCGTGCGAGCCGTAGCGCTCCGACCACTCTCCCATCGTGCGGCCCAGATAGTAGCCGTCCCAGAAACCGCGGTTGAAGACGCTCTTCAGCCGTTCCATCCATCCAGCCACTTTTTCCTGCGTGAACGTGCCCTCCTCAAACGCCTGCACCGCCTCGTGGTAGCACTCGGTGGTCACCTTCACATATTCGGCCGAACGGCCGCGGCCCTCAATCTTGAGGATGCTCACGCCCGCCTTCAGCATTTTGTCTAAAAAGCCGATGGTGCAGAGGTCCTTCGGCGACATAATGTACTTGTTCTCAATGGCGAGTTCCATATCGCTCTCCATATCCTTCACGATGTAGCCACGGCGGCAGGGCTGCAGGCAGGCGCCACGGTTGGCGGGAGCGTTGTAGTTGTCGAGACTGAGGTAGCATTTTCCGGAGACAGCCATACAAAGGGCGCCGTGCACAAACATTTCCACGCGCACCAGCTCGCCACGGGGACCCCGAATCTGATCGCGCTCAATCTGGCTCACGATTTCGGCCGCCTGCGCCAAAGCCACTTCGCGCCCCAGCACCACCACGTCGGCAAAGCGCGAGAAAAAGCGTACCGCCTCCACATTCGTGATGTTGCACTGAGTGGACACGTGGATTTCCAGTCCGATCTGCTGACAATAAGTCAGCACGGCGAAATCGGAGGCGATGATGGCCGACACGCCGCACTGCTTCGCCAGGTCAAGCAAACGCTTCACTTCGTCGAGCTCGTTGTTGTAAACAATCGTGTTGACGGTGAGATAAGACTTCACATTGTGCTCGCGGCAGATGTCGGTGATTTTCTGCAAGTCCTCGTGCGTGAAGTTGGCAGCGGAACGCGAGCGCATATTCATTTTCCCGACGCCGAAATAAACGGAGCCAGCGCCCGCGTGAATGGCGGCAGCCAGCGACTCGTACGACCCGACGGGAGACATAATTTCAATTGCCATAGTCATTCGTTTTTTGCGGCTGCAAAGTTACGACTTTTCCGTGAGTTTCCATTCCTCACTTTCAACTTCGCGCACCAGCCGCCGCAGTGGATTTTCGCTTGTGCTCCCGTCCGCTTGCAAAAGCACTATTCACGGATGCAGCGCACCGAGCGGCCATATTCGCGAATCCAATGGCATACCACGAAAGCATCCTTGTAATACGTGTTGATAAAAACGCCGTGGAACAACTCCTGATCATAAATGTCTTCTTCCACTCTTTGCGTACGGAAATAGGGCGTCGAACTCCAGAAAAAAGCGCAACGGCCAAAATCCTTGTAAGTGCCGTTATAAATGCCGGCAGGGAAAGCCGAAAAGCCCGACTGGTCGTTGTCGTCTTGCCGGCAGCCGACGGAGTTCACTTCGATAGAGCTTTTCCAACCGCTGGTGGAAGCCAGTGCCTTCGCATTGTTCTCAAACTCGCCACCCGCTGCATAATGTTCTGAGCAATAATTCAATAAGACCACGCACTCCTCCAACGTGGGCAGGCGCCAGCCCGTCGGGCAAATCTCCTTGGCCGCATCCAGATTATACAAATAACCATACTTCTGCACGTTAGCCGAATTGTTGTCAGGATTGTAACGGTACGGCGCATTAGAAAGGTTGTAGCCCAGCGAGATGATCGAGCCGTCGTTGAGGCGGGTGGAGCGCATATTCTCTTTCATCCAGCACTGGTCGCCGATGAGCACCGTGCCATACTTGTTACCGTCCAAATCAGTGACGGTGCCGCAGCTGTGCTCGTTTTTTACCGAATTGCTCTGAGCCGAAAGTGTGCAAATGGCACACATAATCACGAAAATAATGGAAACTTTTTTCATAATGTTTGGGATTTTAATGACGTGCAAATATACGATTTTACACATAAAATCAAACATTAAAGAAAAAAAAATATCCGCACTGCGGAATATCCGCTCAACACATCACAAATCCCGAATTGTCAGTTCACAGCTTATTAAAAGAAAACTCGCTTTGCCGCTGCTGCCTCGCTTCCCAACAAAAACGGTCGCTGCTGCGCTGTGCGAGCCCAAACTTGCAAAACGGATGCTCAACCGCTATCCGTTTTGCTTCAAACAAGGCCTCGCACGGGCGCTCCGCATCTCCTCGTTTTTGTAAGGAAACCGAGCCAAAGGCGGCTGCAGTCGGACTATCTTTTCCATTGTTATTTCATTATGAAACAGCAAGAAAAAGAAAAATTTCCTGATAATTTCCTCGAAATTTCCTGCGAATTTCCTCTATCACGCCGCAGGCGGCATTCGTCCCTTCCACCATTCGTCCCTTCGTCCATTCCACCAATTAACCGTTTAACCGACGTTAACCGTTTCCACGTCTCATCATTTCCATTATGCGAACATCTCGCTCCGATCATTGTGGCATTCACAAGATGAAAGGGGATAATTCCGTTTAAATTTTGGAAGCTAACAAAATGATTATAACAAACTTAGGAGTTGAAGCTTGAGACTTAGGACAGAAAAACAAACCTGACGAATGAGCGAGCGCAAAGCGTTTTGAATTTCACACTGCCATTCATCACGCGGGTGTGAACCAGCTCGTGCACAATGTCATAGTCGATGACGAACTTGGGCGCACGCACAAGGCACCAATGGAGGAATATGTTTTCAATGAGGTGCAGCATTCCCATTTGCGTTTTCGGTTCTGACAAGCAATTTGCTGTATGGAAGGTTTGCTTCGGTAGTTTTTCAAGATGCTGGTCAGAAGTTTTATCCGTGAACAATGCTAACACCTCGTTTTTCACCAAAACAATATTATCTTCAGTTCACTTCATCGTCAACTATTCATTGTTCTTTTCCAACATTTTCCGAACCTGTTTGTCGAAGTCGGAATCTATTTTTTGGGTTTTGTTGAAAATTTCGTATTCGGATTCGGCTTTTTCGTCAGCTTTGGCTTTGGATATTTTCCCCTTGTCGGGCAAAATCTGATACTTGCGGAACGACAGAAACTCATTTACGCTATTGACAAACTGCACCATATTGAAAGTGTTCTCGCGTTCCACCAGGTCTTCTATGTAGTCGAAATAACCTGTCACCAATCTTTCGAGCTGGCGGATTTCCTTTTCGTCCAGATAGTTTTTTGCCACTTTGGTGTCCGATTTCAGTATGCGCCCGTCAGGGGAGTTTTTCCACGTCTTGAGTCCCATATTGTCCCGGTTGTGGTCGGCGTGCGCATAGATGATTTCCGGGGCGGTCTGACCGGTGATGGCATAATGAAAACGATTTTGCACCATCATAAAAAACTCTTTGGTAACATTGGAATGGGGATCGTAATCGATGGAACATTCGGCATAGATGTCGGTTATCTGCTGCCAGATACGCCGTTCGCTGGCACGGATGGAGCGAACCCTTTCGAGCAATTCGCGGAAATAGTCGGTGCCGAAAACCGTCTTCGCCTGTTTGAGGCGTTCGTCGTCCATCACAAAACCTTTGCGGAGATACTCCTTCAACACGCCGGTTGCCCACTGGCGGAATCGCGTGGCACGAAGCGAGTTCACCCGGTAACCCACGGCAATAATGGCATCGAGCGAGTAAAATTGCGTAAGATAGTTCTTGCCATCGGCAGCAGTTGCCGAGATTTTCTCGGTAACTGAATCTTTATCCAATTCGCCAGATGTAAATATATTTTTTAGATGAAGACCAACATTGTCGGTGCTGCATCCGTACAACTCTGCCATAGCTTTCTGCGTGGCCCAAATGGTTTCGTCTTTCACCACCACCTGCACCTTGCCATCCTCTTCCGGCAGACTATATAATATGAAGTCTAATTCTTTCATTTCAATTTACAATTATTAGTTTTGCAAAGATACTCAATTCCTCGTTTAAAATCTTGGAAAAAGCTTGCTATTTTTCGGTTTATCTTATGCTTCATTGTTAATTGTCAATTGTCTTCGTAATAATATGAATAATCAATACCTTTCATAAATATTTCCCTGTCATTGATCTTGTCGGTCAAGGCATTTTTAATCAACGATTTGATGGCTGAGCTGTCGGCGGAGCTCGCTTCCATCGCTCCCAGATAATCGTTCTTGTTGATTTTGCTCCAATCCACACATTTCTTCAGTCGTTTTTTCAGCATCATATCGAGCCAGATGCGAGTGCTGCGGCCATTGCCCTCCATAAACGGATGTGCCACGTTCATCTCTACATATTTGTCGGCAATTTCATCAAAGGTATTTTCGGGCATCTTGTCGATTTTGGACAGCGCCTGAGGCAGATATGGGGCAAGACAGAAAGTGAAACCGCCTTTCGAAATGGTTTTGGTGCGGATTTGTCCCGCAAAATCGTACAGTCCGCCAAACAGGAAAGCGTGGATTTGTTGCAGTCCTTTCGTTGTGCCGATATCGTTGTCCTCCACCAAGTTGCTTTCAATAAACTCGTAAGCTTTTTTCTTGCTTTTGCCGTCGATGGTGTTGTCGCTGTAGGTAAACCAATCGAGGAAAGCGGCTGCATTCTTATTGGGGATGGCTTTTACAAGATCCTCAATCTTGTTTTGCGGAAAACAATCGGTTGCATACTTTTTACCATCAGCAGCCGTCATTTTCAGTTGACTACAAAATGTAGTCATCTCGTTCCCGGCTTTCTTGAGACGCGTTTTCAACACGCTCCAGTATTTGCGTGGATTGGGGCTTTCGGTAATGGCAAACACAATATCCACGGCAGAGAAGAACCACTGGCTCTTTTCCTCGTCCCAGAAAGCCCGCACTTCGCAGTCGTTGTAAAAGCGGATGGAGGTTTTCATTTCAATTTACAATGGACAATTTACAATTATTAGTTTTGCAAAGATACTCAATTCCTCGTTTAAAATCTTGGAAAAAGCTTGCTATTTTTCGGCTTGGTACATTACAAAAAATTGAAATTTTCGTCTAATTCATTGTTATACAGAAAGTTGCCAACGAAACTCATTGACAACTTTTTTGTTATTTTCTTGAAAGAATTATTGATATTCAGTAATTTAGAAGCAAAAAAATTCCTGCGCATTTCCTATATCACACCGCAGGCGGCATTCATCCATTTCACCGTTTAACCGTCTCACAATTCCCCTTATCAGAGAATCCTTAAATTTTCAGCGTATAAATCAACAAGACGAAAAGGGATAATTCCGAAAAAATTAGTGGTGGATGACCAGTTTGATGGTTCGCGCGCCGCTTGTGTTGCGCAGGTTCACAAAGTAAAGTCCGTTGGCCCAGTCCGAGGTGTTGACTTCGAGATGGAACGCCTGTCCTGACAAGTCGCGCTGGAAAATCGTTTTCCCACTCAAATCGCTAATGGTGAGCGTGTGGTTCGGACTTTGCTCGTTCGTAAATTCGCCAAGCGATTGACAGTCAATAACTACCGACGTGCTTGCAGGATTCGGATAGATGTTCCAATTCGATTGAGAATGTTGTTGGATGCCTTCGGGCAGTGTGACGTGCATTGTGACGATGCTGTCGCAGCCGTCGGTGGTTGAGAGGGTGACGGACTGTTCGCCCGGGCTTGCGAACACGATGCCGTTCCAGGTGAACGGGAATTCGGCGGAGGATACCACGGCGGTGTCGTCAGTCTGGTAGGAGGGCAGGATGTTGAGGGTGAGTGAGGCCGTGCTGTCGCAGCCGCTGCTCATCGGGAAGGAAACGGTTTGGGTTCCCGCTTCGGTGAACATTGTCCCGTTCCAGCTGTAGGGGAGTTCGGAGGCGCAGATGTCGAGCGTGTCGAAGATTTCGTAGGCGGGAAGCACCACGAGGTTCATCGTGACAATGGAGTCGCAGCCGCCAGCAGATTCCAGCGTGACGGTCTGCACGCCCGATTCCGCAAACACGATCCCATTCCATTCGTACGGCAGCTCGTTTTCACAAACCGACTGGGTGATGCCAACTGAAAATTGCTGTTTGATAGTAAGTTGCAATGTGATAATGGAGTCACATCCGCTGTCTGAGTGATGGATATCCTCATAATATCCGGGTGCATAAATCTCTTGTCCGTTCCAAAGATAGGGAACTTGCGCTGCGCAGATGGATATTTCTTCAAAAATCTCGATGCCAGACATCAGGTGTACGTGAACGGGGATGCGTTCTGGGCTCGTAATGTCGAGCTGGCTGTTGTAAGTAGCAACGTAGAATGTGGTGTCGGAATAGATGTCGGGAGCGAAAAGGGTGTCGGTAAGGAGCACGTCGTTGCCAGATGCAGAGCTGAACCAGCGGCAAAGATTTCCGCCGAAGCCGGGAGTTGCGGTGAGGATGACATTTCCGTTCATACAGGCGGAGTCGTCGTGAGAGATGGGACGGGATATGTCGGATGCGGCGAGTTGGTTGTTCAGCACGAAAGCGATGAGCCGGGTGGCTCCATTTTTCCCGTTTTCGCCGTTGCCGCCATTGCC
>JAZQOJ010000178.1:0-62406 GCA_045627805.1 Bacteroidales bacterium | reverse complement strand
TTAAGCCGCTCGTCCATTCCACCATTCGTCCATTCATCCAATTAACCGTTTAACCGACGTTAACCGTTTCCACGTCTCATAATTCCCATTATCGGAAGATTCTAAAATTTCAGCATACAAATTGACAAGACTAAAAGGGATGATTCCGTTTCTTTTTGTCCCTTTGAACGAGCTCACACATACAGGATCAGGCCCGCAATGCCGCTCAAAACAATGAGAAGAATCGGACTTTTCTTGTATTGCGCGGCCGCAATGTAAACGGCAATGCAAATCACGATGCTGGAGATGAACTGGTAGGGACTTGAGGACCAACTGCCAAAGTTTTCGGGAGAAATAAGAGTGAGAGCAGCGGCTCCAACCAGCCCCACAACAGCGATTCTCAATGCCGCAAATACGTTGCTAACATTTTGATTATCACGATTTTTAATTAGCCATTTGCTAATAATAAGCATCAGCAGGAAAGGGAGCAGAATCACCGAAAATGAGGCGAGAAAAGCGCCGAGCACGCCCAACCAAGGGGCGAAGCCAGCATTCACTACCGCCGTGTAACCCGCATAAGTAGCCACGTTGATGCCGATGGGACCAGGTGTGCTCTGACTGATAGCCACAATGTCGGTGAACTCCTGCGCCGTAAGCCAAGCGTGGTGCGCCACCACCTCGCTCTGTATCAGCGAAATCATTGCGTAGCCGCCGCCGAAATTGAAAATCCCGATTTTGCAAAACGTATAGAAAAGCTGCCAGAAAATCATCGTTTTTTAAGTTTGCCATAAATAAAACCGCCAACGCCGGCCACCAATATGATGAGGATGGGTGACACACCGAACAGCCAGATGAGAAGCGCCGCCAACAGCGGAATCCAAAAGTTTTTCCAATTCAGTTTCGCCGTCTGTGCCATCTTGAAAACGGGAGCCGCAATCAGTGCGACAACAGCGGGGCGCACACCCTTGAAAATAGAGTCAACGATATGATTGCCCGTAAAATAATGGAAGAACATTGCAAGCCCCAAGATAATGAGGATGGGCATTAAAATATTGGCGATCACGGCAGTAACGGCTCCGCGGAAACCGCGCAACTTTTGCCCGACGTGCGTGGCCATATTCACCGCGAAAACGCCCGGCATCGCCTGAGAAAGAGACAAAATATTCATAAAATCCTCTTTGGAAATCCACGAATGCCGCTCCACTAACTCCTTTTCCATCAGCGGAATCATTGCGTAACCGCCCCCAATCGTGAAGGTTCCGATTTTGAAAAAAGAGACGAAAAGTTGTGATAATTTTACCAAAGTGCAAATTTTGATGCAAAATTACAATTTTGCAACGGATTTTCCGTACCTTTGCACCCTAAAATTTTATTCAAATGCTTAAAAAAATTGCTATCCTAACGGTTTGCCTGGGGCTGCTGTGCGCCCTCCACGCTCAAAATTTGGAAAACTATCTTATTCCAACTCCGCAACAAATTGAAATTCAGAAAGATGACCATATTCCTTTCCACGAATTCCAATTCTCGCAAATGCAAAATTATCTTTCCCAATTCAATTTGTCAACTTGGGAAAAAGAGGTCGTTTTTCACGAAAATGGCGAGAATATCATCAAAATGTCGGTCTATCTTGACCGAAAATTCGTGTCGCAAGAATATCGTTTACTGATTAAAAACCAAACCATTACCATCATTAGCGGCACGCAGGAAGGCATTTATTACGGCGTACAGACCTTACGGCAAATCCTGTCGTATTGCCTCACCGAAAAGAAAGACCTTCCCGGCATATACATTTTCGACTACCCCGCCATTCAACGACGCGGTTTTATGCTCGACATCAGTCGCGACAAAGTGCCCACAATGGCGACGCTCTTCCAAATCGTGGATTTTATTTCAAGTTTGAAAATCAATGAATTGCAACTCTACACAGAACACACTTTTGCTTACAAAAATCATAAAACCGTGTGGGAAAACGCCTCTCCGATGACTCCGGAAGAGATTGCGACTCTGCAAAAATATTGCAACGACCGCTTCATTGACCTGGTGCCCAACCAGAACTCTTTCGGCCATATGGAGAACTGGCTGAAGTACGATCAATACAAAAATCTGGCAGAGTGCGAGACCGATTGCAACACCATTTGGGGCAAAAGCAAATACACTTCGCTCGATCCCACGAATCCCGGCTCCTTGGAACTGGTGAAAGGGTTGTATGCGGAGTTGCTTCCCAACTTCAACAGTCAGTTTTTCAATATCGGCTGTGATGAAACGGTGGAATTGGGCTTGGGCCATTCGAAAGCGGCGTGCGAGAAACGCGGTTTGGGGCGCGTTTACCTCGACTTTTTGCTCGAATTGAACAAAGAAGTGAACAAATATGGCCGCCGCACGCAGTTTTGGGGCGACATTGTCATCAATCACGACAGTTTGATTAGCGAGTTGCCAAAAGATATGATTGCGATGGTGTGGGGCTACGACAGCCAGTTCCGCTTCGACACCATTTTGCCGAAATTCCAAAAGGCGGGCCTTGATTTCTACGTTTGTCCCGGCACCTCAACGTGGCGTTCCATCTTAGGAAAGAATCAGATTGCGTTCACCAATATCAAGAAAGCCGCCATCAACGGAGCGAAGTTTGGCGCAAAAGGAATGCTGGTGACCAACTGGGGCGACCACGGACACTGGCAGCCGCTGTCGGTGTGCGAGCCCGCAATGATGCTGGGCTGCGGCTACGCCTGGAACTGCGACACCACACTGCTTGACCGTCTGGAATTCCTGCTCAACCACTATGTTTTTCACGACGAAACCGGCAACACTGCCAAGGCGCTGCTCCTTTTGGGCGACTCTTACGAGTTGGCTAAAATTCCGGAAGGCGTGGCCAACATTTACCACGTGATTTTGAACCGCTACGCCTGGAAGTGGGAGAATTTCTACCAGACGAAGCCCATCACCGCTGAAAATCTGCAAATTACAGAAGCTGCCATTGACAGCGCCCTCGTCATTTTCGACCAAGGGAAGCCGCAATGCAAGGATGCCGACATCGTGAAAGCGGAAGTTCATCAGGCCGCCGCCCTGGCCAAGCACAGTCTTCACCTCGCTTTGGCACGCCTGGCGGTGAAAGACCATCAAACCAAAAGCATCCCTTATGAAAAAAGAAAAAAACTGGCGGCCGAATTGAAGCCCATCATTCAGAATCATAAGAAATTATGGGTTGTGAGAAACCGACCCGGCGGACTCGACGACTCTGCCGAACGTATGCAGAAAGTTTATGACTACTATCTTCAGAAATAATAGTTGATTCAACTTTCAAAAGTTCGGAGGGCGAAAGTTGAGCAAATGACTCAAAACCTGAGCTTTGTCGAGCAAAGAGAAAGAAATGAAGCATAAATTTGATCAATATAATAATGATAATAAAATGAAAAAGATTTTGGTTTTGTTTTGTATAGCGGTGCTGACGGTTTTCCAGGCGCAAGCTGTACTGAAAGAGAAGGACTTAGCTCAGACTTTGGGCGTGCTGCGAGCAGAATTGGAGCAGGCGTACAACCAGCAGACTGTGCAGATGGCCCGTTTCGAGCGCACCAATATGGAGCAGCACACGAATCTGATTCGTATGATGCAAAAAAGCAATCAGATAGCATTGATGCTGTACTCGCAAAACTCTGATTTCACATTCGATATGACGTACGCTTGTCAGGAGGCGACGGAACAGTATCGCAATTTGCACCTGCACCATCTGCCTTATGCGAAAATCAAAGACCGACTGACATCGGAAATCGAGCGTTACGACGAGTTGATTCAGGCACTGCTCGATTTGCCTCCCCGCCTAAAGCCCAACGGAGAACGCGCGGAAATGCCCGATTCCTTGAAGGAAAAGTTTCCCAAAATGCTCATTGACACAAGCAAACTGTCTCTGTTTAAGTTAGACCAGCAGGGCATTGCCGACCGCGAGGCCTGTTTGAAATATGCGACGGCCATTCGCGACAATTACAAAAAACTATTGGAAAACGTCATTTTAGACGAGGAACATTACAATCACGTTACGAAAAGAGTGAAGGAGCTGAACGACTATGCGATGGCCCGCTACGCCAACATCCAGCAAAGCATTTTCGTAAACGGCGACAACAACTATTTCACCACGCTGAAAAGACTGAAAATGCAGATTCAGTTGGCGAAGAAAGATGTTGACGACAAATACCGTCCGTTGAGAAAGGCGTCGGAGTGGCGCGGTCCGGTGATTGGCGGCATCTGTATTTTCGTGTTGTCGTACCTGATAATCGCCTCATTTTTGAGTTTCGCGATCGTGCGCTGGCTGCTGCCGAAGCGATTGCGCGAGAAGTTTTCCGACAAAAAGAAACTTTCGGTCATCAACATTGCGGTGGGTGTGGCCGTTTTCGCCATCTCCATTATGGTGGCGCGCTTTTTCGTGAAACAGAATTTCATTGTGATGGCCATTGACCTGCTCATCACTTTTGCCTGGCTGATGGAGGTGATTCTGCTTTCGCTGCTCATCCGTTTGAACGAGAAACAGATTCTGCCCGGCATCCGCGCATACACGCCGTTCCTTACGATGGCATTGTTGGTAATCATTTTCCGTATCATTTTGATTCCCAACAATGTTGTAAATCTGATATATCCGCCGATTTTGCTTTTGTTCACCATTTGGCAATTAGTGATTTTGAAACGGAAACTCGGACATCTGCCCGACAGCGATATGATTTACACGGTGATATCGCTGGTAGCGATGGTGGTGGCCTGCGTAGCCGCGTGGATTGGCTATGTGCTTCTGGCTGTTCAAATTATGATTTGGTGGACGATTCAATTAGCTGCCATTCAAACCATCACTTGTTTTTATGACCTGGCTAAAATGTACGAACTGCGTTACTTGCTGCACAAGATTGTGCCAGAAAAAATGCAAGACAAGACAGTGAAAGAGCGCAAGACCTTGTACAAGAGCTTGCGCCCCAAATTAGACAAAGGCGAATACATTGCGCAAACGTGGTTGTACGATTTTGTTTACCGCGCCCTGATTCCTATGGTGGCTGTGTTTTCGGTGCCTGCCAGCATCTATTTTGCAGCGGGAATTTTTGAGATGAGTTCGGCTTGCGTGAACGTGTTTTTCTACACTTTCTTAAACAAACCGGGCGTTATTCAATTATCGCTCTTCAAGTTATGCTTGGTTTTGGAACTCTTCTTCTTCTTCAAATACCTCAACTATATGTTGCGGTCATTCTTCCTTTTCTTGAAAAAGAGAAAGCAGAAAGATCCGAACGGGCCAAGCAACATCACGCTGGGCAACAACGTGATTTCTGTTCTGGTATGGGGTATTTTCGCCATTGCTTCCTTCATCATTTTACAGGTACCGAGCAGCGGCATCTCCATTGTGATGGCCGGTTTGGCTACTGGTTTGGGTTTTGCAATGAAGGACCTGTTGGAAAACTTCGTGTACGGCATCTCGTTGATGACGGGACGTTTGCGCGTGGGCGACTACATTGAGTGCGACGGGACGGAAGGCCGAGTGGAGAGCATCAATTACCAAAGCACGCAGATTGTGACGCTGGACGGCAGCGTGATCGCATTCCAAAACACGCAGCTTTTCAGCAAGAATTTCCAAAACCGAACCCGCAATCACGGTTACGTCAGAATCAAGCTGCCAGTTGGCGTGGCTTACGGAACGGATGTCCGCTTGGTGCGCGAGCTGCTGAAAGAATCGCTGAAATCGCTGATGGTAAAGAACGAGAATGGCAAAAATGTCATTGATCCGAAACACGGCTTCGAAGTGCTGTTCAACGACTTTGGCGACAGCAGCGTTGACCTGCTGGTGGTGTGCTGGGTGCTGGTGGAAGAGAAAGTGGCGATTGGAGGGAAAATCAAAGAACAAATCTACAACACGCTGAACGAGAACAACATCGAAATCCCATTCCCGCAACGAGATGTCTATGTGCGTCAAATGGCCACGCCCTCGTCGAAAGAGAATCAACAAAAGTAGAACTAAAATTTCACTCAACAAATAGCCGTTTGCACAAAAATTCGTACTTTTGCGGCTTATCAAAAAAAGAAAACTATGTCAGAAAGATTTGCCATTATCGGTGCGGGTCACTTCGGTTCCGCCATCGCCATCGCCCTGTCGAAGAGCGGTGCGGAAGTGTTGGTGATTGATTCCGATATCAATGTGATTCAGGATATTTCAGAAGAAGTGGCTTACGCCGTTTGCATTGATGCCACCAACAAGAAGGCGCTGATTGCGGAAAACATCCAGGATTTTGACGTGGTGGTGGTGGCCATCGGCAACGACTTCGTGAAGCGATTGCTATGCACCGCCAACCTGATGGACCTCAACGTGAAAAGAATCATCTGCCGAACGATGGGCGAAAATCAGCGACTGATTCTGGCCAAAATGGGAGTCACGGAATTCTTGTCGCCCGAAGACGAAATCGGCACGCTGTTTGCCGAGCGACTGCTCAACCCGAACATCGTTTCGTATCTGCAACTTCCTGATGGTTACAAGATTGCGGAAGTCATTGCCTCTCCCCGTCTGATTGGAATGACAATTGGCGATTTGAACTTGCGCGACGCCTACCGACTGAGTTTGGTCACCATCCGCCGCAATTTCATTGAAAGTACTACTCCCACGCAGGGCAATGCCACGGGCCACATCATCGGTGTGCCCGACACGACAACCACCATTGAAGACAAGGACTGTTTCGTGATTTTCGGCAAAACCCGCGACATCGAGAACTTTATCAAACGCAATCAATAAAAAGCTATGTTGAAGCGCGTTGCGTTGTTTTTAAGGAAACTGCAATTCAAGACCGCGACTTATCGGCACATCATTGAGCGCGTGCTGAAAGTGTTGTCGGTGCTCATTTCGTTGGGCGCCGTGACGGCCATTGTCTGGGAGCACGGCTCGTACCTTACTCCCTACGGCGAAGAGCTCGTATCCAGCATCGTCACACTCGCCTACGTCTTTTACATTTTCAAATACCTTCTCCGCTGGTTTTACTCTGGGAAATTATGGAAGTTCCTGAAAGACAACCTGATGGAGTTCATCATCATTCTCGGTTTCGTTTTCCTTTGCATTTTCGGCGAACACATCGTGGGGATTTTCAATTTGGCGGAAGTGACCACACGCCATTTTGCCGACCTGCTATTCCACATTTACTATTTCGTCATTTTCTTTGTTGAAATTGCCAAAGTGAGCGCCATCTTCCAGAAAGTGAATATGAGTCCGCCGCTGCTGATGATGCTGTCGTTCTTCCTCCTCATCGTTTGTGGCACGGGACTTCTTATGCTTCCGAAGATGACAGTGAGAGGCATTTCCTTCATTGACGCTCTATTTACCTCAACCAGTGCGAGTTGCGTTACAGGGCTGACCGTTGTAAACACCGCCACCTGCTTCACCACGTCGGGGCACATCGTGCTGATGCTGCTAATGCAGATGGGCGGTATGAGCATCCTGTCGTTCGCAACCTTCTTCATCTCGTTTCTCTCTCATTCCTACACGGGCCTGCGCTATCAATATATGGTAAAAGATATGCTGTCAACCGACCGCGTATCGGATTCCTTCTCGTTTTTGCGCGAAATCATTGTGGTAACCTTTGTGATTGAAGGCGTTGGCGCATTGTTACTGTATATGTATTGGCGCACGACAGGCGTTTTCGAAACGGAGGGAGAGACGGTTTTCTTCGCGGCATTCCACGCCATTTCGGCCTTCAACAATGCTGGTTTCTCATTGTGGCCCAACAACTTAATGGACGAAGCGATTGTCAATAGCTATTTCCCGCAAATGATCATTATGGTGCTGGTTTTCGTGGGCGGAATCGGATATGTGGTGTTGCGCGACTTCTTCAACCCGAGAGTCATTCAAGACCGAAAACAAAAACGCTGGAAAAAACTGACCGATGGAACGAACATCGCCCTGATAACCAGTTTCGCCATCATCATTGTGGGCACTATCCTTTTCATCATTTTGGAAAAAAACCACACTTTGGCCGGCAAAAACGGCTTCGACTGTTTCTTCTCATCTCTATTTCAAGTAGTTGCGGGAAGAACGGCGGGCTTCAACATCGTGCCTGTTGACAGCATTTCAGTGCCAATGCTGCTGGTCATCATCGTCATCATTTTCATTGGGGCCTCGCCAGGTTCCACCGGCGGCGGTATCAAAACCACCACCGCCTTTGTGATTTTAAAGTCAATGATGGCCACCATCAAAGGTAAAAAACGCATTGAATTCCACAAAAAAACCATCCCGTTTTCACTGGTTGACAAGGCCTACTCCATCGTATTGATGTCGTTGATCATCATTTTCGTTTCCTCCGTGATTGTGGCCGCCATCGAACCGCTGGTTCCGCTGAAAAATGTGTTGTTTGAAACCACATCCGCTTTCACAACGTGCGGATTGTCAACGGGTTGCATCGAACATTTCTCTATAGCAGGCAAAGCAGTTCTTACTTTGAATATGTACATTGGCCGTATTGGAACCCTTACATTTGCGTATGCTTTGAGCAAGCGAACGAAAGAGAGCCGCCACGAATATCCGGAAACCTATTTTATGGTGGGTTAATGGTTTTGCTCACATTCTCAACCAAAGAATCAAAACTTTTCGTAACTTTGCCGCATCAATTCGCTCGAATTTCATATAAAATGCTTCACAAAGAAGAGGCGCAAAAATCAACCATAACAAGTCAAAAAATATGAAAAAGTTTGTCATTTTACTTCTCTGCATCATCAGTTTCTGCGCCTGCAAAACGCAAGAGACCAGCACCGAAACGTCTTCCGCAGAAAACAAGACCGTTGCGGTGGCTGCACCTCCCATTGTTATTTATAAAATGAATAAAGACTACAGTGAGAACGTGCCCATCACACTTACCGACGACGGAGATGCCATCGCCTCCTATCCGCATCCCCGCGACGTTTATACGCGTGGCGAATTAGCCAAGCCGACCCAACTCGCCAAGGGCTACTGGCTCGACAACCGCGGCATTAACGAGCACGTCGCTTTCCTCTCATACACTTACGAAGAGTACGCCGCACTCCCCGATGCGCCATCATTCGATGACATCAAGGCACACATCATCGACCGCGACCCTATCAAGGAAATGTGGATTAGTAAAAATCATTTCTCTCGCGACAACCTCGATGAACTGAACCGCATCATCAAGCATAAAGAATTGAAAGACAAATTCCAACGCATTAAATAAAAGAAAACGCAAATCGGTTAAGCGCAAAACGTTTAACCGATTTTTTTGTAAATGGTGAAGTCGGCTTAGAAAGGTGATGGATTCGGCTTTTTTGCGTAATTTTGCCGCCGTTTTTAATAGCACTATTAAATTACATTATTAAAGATGACGGAAACGATAGAAAACGTTTATAGCGTAGGCGTTGACATTGGCTCAACCACACTCAAGATTGCGGTTTTAGACAGCGAGGGTGCGCTGCGATTTTCGGCATATCGCCGACATCACGCCGACATTCGCAGCACGGCGGCAGCAGTGGCCGATGAATTATGGAACGCGCTTGGCGATTGCACGCTGCGCATCGTTGTCACGGGCTCCGTCGGGATGGGTTACGCGCAACGGCTCGGCTTCGGCTTCGTACAAGAAGTGGTAGCCGCCGCCGAAATGGTGAAACAGCGCTATCCCGAAGTGAGGACCTTCATTGATATGGGGGGCGAAGACAGCAAGATGATTTTCTTTGAAAAGGGCAAGATTCCCGATATCCGAATGAACGGCAGTTGCGCGGGCGGAACGGGCGCATTCATTGACCAAACCGCTACGCTTCTCAATGTTAACACACAAGAAATGAATGCGTTGGCAGAAAAATCAGAGAATATCTACCCGATTGCTTCCCGCTGCGGCGTATTTTCTAAAACCGACATCCAAAACCTCATCAGCCGCAATGTGAGCCGCGCCGACATCGCCGCCTCCGTGTTCAATGCCGTGGCAATGCAGGTGGTAAGCTCGCTCGCCCGCGGAATGGACATCCTCCCCATAGTCTTCTTTTGCGGCGGCCCGTTCGCTTTTCTTCCGGAATTGCAAAAGCATTTCCGCCGCATACTCTCCCTGACCGAACAGCAGTGCATTCTTCCCGAAAACGCGCAAATCATCCCCGCATCTGGTTGTGCGCTCCTTGCGGAAACCTGCGCTAAACAGACAATTAAACTATCTGATTTACTGAATCTTATAAAATTACAAAAAAACCATAGCGCGCAAGATTACGCCCAGCGGTTAGAGCCACTTTTTGCCGACAGCGCCGAACACGACCGCTGGCTCAAGAACAAAAACCTCTACTACGTTCCGCGCGGAGAACTGACTTGCACAGAACCCACTCCCTACTTCCTTGGCGTGGATTCGGGAAGCACCACCACCAAACTCGTACTGCTCAATCAACATTCCGAAATCGTTTACACCGACTACCAACGCAATAACGGTGATAGTTTTCAAACTTTCTGCAAAATGCTTAAAACACTGTACAACAGCGTGGAAAGCCCTCAAAATATCGTCATTAAAGCCAGTTGCGTAACGGGCTACGGGGAAAACCTCATCAAAACCGCCTTCGATTTCGACTTTGGCATTGTGGAAACGATGGCGCACTTCTCGGCCGCAAAGCAAGTAGAGCCACAAGTGAGCTTTGTGCTGGACATCGGAGGGCAGGATATGAAAGCCATTTTCGTTGACAACGGCTCCATCCGGCGGATGGAAATCAACGAGGCCTGCTCGTCAGGATGCGGCTCCTTCATTGAAACATTCGCCAATATGATGGGATACCCTGTGGCCGAGTTCGCCCGAATCTCCTGTTTCGCACAACATCCCTGCGACCTCGGCACGCGCTGCACCGTTTTTATGAACTCCAAAGTGAAACAATCGATGCAAGAAGGCGCCGCCGTAGAAGACATCGCTGCCGGATTCAGCTATTCGGTTGTCAAAAACTGTCTTTTCAAAGTATTGAAACTCAAAAATATAGAAGAACTTGGAAAGAATATTGTGGTTCAAGGCGGAACTTTCCGCAACCACAGTATTGTGCGAGCGCTGGAAAAAATGACCGGATGCAACGTCTCTTTTTCCGACATTCCCGAACTGATGGGCGCTTACGGAGCTGCATTATATGCAATAAACCAACAAAATGACGCACCGGGCATTAAGAATTGATTTTTTGAGAACAAAAGAGAAACGAAAGCCCTGCAAGATTTACTAAATTATTATCAAACAATAAGATAAAATAATGAGTACAACACTCACCGACTTGATTTCTGCCAACCACTACGAATCGGAATTCGAGACCTGTTGCGGTTGTGAGAACCACTGCACCGTAAAACTATTTCATTTTCCCAACGGGAACACCTATTTTTCGGGCAACAACTGCGAAAAAATATATTCCAACACGCCCGACAGCGTGCAAAAGGGGACCAATCTTTTTGTAGAAAAATATAAACTACTTTTTCAGAAATCGGAGGTCAAGCCGCAGCCGGGAGCCATCACCATCGGGATTCCGCGCGCGCTGGGCATTTACGAGAATTTTCCTTTTTGGAACACCCTCCTCTCCCATTGCGGCTTCCGCGTTGTACTATCGAATGCGTCAAGCAACAAGCAGTACGAAAGCGGTTTACGCTCCATTATGGCCGACAATATCTGCTTTCCTGCGAAACTGATGCACGGGCACATTCAGGACCTCATTTCCAAAAAGGTGGACCGGATTCTGTACCCTTACGTGGTTTACGAGCGCAAAGAGGACGAGAAATCGGGCAACAGTTACAACTGTCCGGTGGTGGCTGGCTACTCCGATGTGATCAAAAGTTCGATGGACCCAGCTGTGAAAGCGGGGATTCCTTTGGATGCGCCAGTCATTGCTTTCAACAATGTGAAATTGCTGAAAAAATCGTGCGAAAAATATCTCTTTTCGTTGGGAATCAACAAAGAAAAAGCGGATTTCGCCATTGAAAAAGCAATTCAAGCACAGGAAAACTACCTGAATGCGCTCACCCGCCGTGCCAACGAGATACTGGAAAAGGCGAAAAGCGAGAACCGGATGGTGATTTTGCTCGCCGCCCGCCCCTATCACATCGACCCGCTCATCGAGCACAAAATCTCACACGCCATCGCCGATATGGGCATCGACGTGATTACCGAAAACGTTGCAACGCAAAGTGGCAAAGGAGTTTACGATGAATTGAACGCCATTTCGCAATGGAGCTATCCCAACCGCATTTTCAAGGCGGCCTACTTTGCCGGAAGAAGTGGCTACCGCAACCTGCATTTCGTGCAGCTCACCTCGTTCGGCTGCGGTCCCGACTCCTTCATTTTGGACGAAGTGAACGCCATTCTGAAACGATTCAAAAAGAACCATACCATTTTGAAAATCGACGATGTCAACAACATCGGTTCTTTGCGACTGCGCGTGCGTTCACTCGTAGAATCGGTTGGAACAACGACGCAAAACACGATGACAGAGAGAGATAAAGCCGATAGCGCGAAGCCATTGCCCTACGTCACCACGCGCACGTTCACCAAAATCGAACGCCGCCGCACGCTCATCGCACCCTACTTTGCCGAAGGTTACTCCGAATTTTTCCCTTCGGTTTTCAAAGTCGCCGGCTATAACCTCATCACCCTTCCGACGGGCAGCCAGGAAGCGGCCGAAACAGGGCTAAGGTATGCGAACAACGAGATTTGCTACCCGGCCACAATCGTGGTGGGTTCGATAATGAACGCCTTGTTGAGCGGGGAATACGACCCGACGGAAGTGGCGGTAGTGATGACGCAAACGGGCGGACAGTGCCGAGCGTCAAACTACTACTCGCTCATCAAGAACGCCCTCGTGACCGCCGGACTGGAGGAAATTCCCGTCATCTCGCTGGCCCTCAGCGCCTCCGTCACCGCCACGCAGCCCGGCTTCACCATCCCCTGGAAAAAGGTCGTGCCCATCGCACTGCAAACCGTACTCTACGCCGACTGTCTGGCCAAGCTTTTCCACGCCAGCGTGGTGCGCGAAAAAGAACCCGGACTGGCGCTGAAACTCCGCCAAAAATACACGGAGGAGGCCTTCCCTTTGATTGAGGCGAAGGACAGCAAAGGACTGAAAAACCTGCTGCGAGCAGCGGTCGCCGATTTTTCCGCTGCCATTAAAAACGACATAACAGTGCCAATAATTGGCGTAGTGGGCGAAATTTACGTCAAGTACAATGGATTTAGCAACAAATTTGTAATCAATTGGTTAGAAGAAAAAGGAGTGGAAGTTGTGCCGCCTGCCCTGATCGGGTTTCTCACGATGGGATTTGCCAACAACCACATCAACCGCGAACTCAACATCAAAGAAGTTAAATTTCCGAAATGGCTGAACGACATCGTGTACAAACTGGTGTGGAAGCAGATGGGCGAGTACAACCACATTTGCGCTGATTTTCCCCACTACAGGCCTTTGACCAACATTTTCGATGACGCGAAACTGGCTGAGAAAGTAGTCAATATGGCGGGCGACTTTGGCGAGGGGTGGTTCCTTCCTGGCGAAATCTGTCATTTGGCGGAGAGCGGCATTCACAACGTGGTGAGTTTACAGCCCTTCGGATGCATTGCCAACCATATCATTTCCAAAGGGATAGAAAAAAGACTGAAACAGCTGTATCCGCAACTAAGTCTGCTGTTTTTGGACTTCGACAGCGGCACGTCGGAGGCCAACGTATTCAACCGGTTGCATTTTATGGTTGAAAATTGCAGAGTGGATGAAACGGTTAAATAATTAATTTTGATTCGATATTAAGGAACGAAATTCAACAATTCAACAGTTCAACAATTCAACAGTTCAACAATTCAACAATAAGAAATGGGGAAGCAGGCACAGTTAGAGCAGCAGATTTTGAAAGCGGCGGAGGAACTTTTTCTGGAAAAGGGCTACGATGCCACCTCCACCACCGACATTGCGCGGCGTGTGGGGTGCAATCAGGCGTTGGTACATTACTATTTTCGCACGAAGGAAAAACTTTTTCAGCAGATTTTCATTGAAAAATCGAAACTGATTTTGGCATACATTGATCCGAAGCAGCATCCGCAGATGGAATTCAAGTCTGCGCTGTGCTGGTTTATCGACCAGTATTTCAATATGCTGACGCAGAATCGGCGGCTGCCGTTTTTCATCATTAAAGAATTGATTTTGAACGAAGAACGGCGAAAGACGATGCGGAGAATGATGTTGGAAAAGGCCGATAAATTAGGATATTACGCAATGTGGGACAAGATGGTGAAGGCGGAAATCGAGAAAGGCAACATCCGCCCGATTGACACGATGGACCTGACCTTGCACGTGATGTCGCTCATCATTTTCACCTTCATCTCACTGCCACTGTATTCCGATTTTTTTGACCAGAAAGAGGAGGACATTTTAGCATATCTTGAGCACCGAAAAGAGGAAATCAAAGACTTAATTTTGACAGGAATTAGAAAAAACTGAGCCACAATGAGTTGGCAATTGAAAAAAATATCTTTTGCGAATGAGCGGAAACGATTTATTTTGTAGGTGAAAACAAAAGAAAATCAAATAGTTAAAATAAAATTCCCTCACATAGCGGTTATTTAAAAAAAAGTTGTATTTTTGCAACCCCAAAATTATAAGAAATAAAAAAATCATAATACGATGAAAAGAACATTCCAACCGTCGAACAGAAGACGCAAAAACAAACATGGTTTCAGAGAAAGAATGGCTACCGCTAATGGTCGCAGAGTTTTGGCTGCTCGCCGTGCGAAAGGCAGAAAAAAACTCACCGTTTCTGACGAAAGTTTGGGCAGAAAATAACCACAAAAAATATTGTGCGTTAAAAGGAGAAGGCAAAGTTTTGTCTTCTTTTTTTTTGTATTTTCGCATCTCAAAACTCGGACAAGCAATGAAGAAGATATTCCTCTTTATCGTTTTTATAATCAGTTGTTTACAGATTTCCTGGGCACAATCCACCAATACGATTGATGAAATTATTGCCATTGTGGGAAAGGAAATCATCACGAAGTCGCAACTGGAGACCGAATATGCGACGTACGCATCGCAATATTCGGTGATGGACAACATCGAAGAGACACGCTGTCTCATCTTCGAACATCTTGTAAGGCAGAAACTGTACGAGCACCAGGCAGAGTTAGACAGTTTGGAGTTCAGCGACCAGGAGATTGACTCGCGTGTGAATTACCAGATCAACTACTGGCTGTCGCAAGTGGGCGGCAATCAGAAAATGATTGAGGACGCCTACCACAAAACGATGGACGAGATTCGCAAGGATATGCGCGAGATGGTTCGCGAGCAGATGGTGATGGAACGCGTGCAGCAGGACATCACGGAGGGTGTCACCATCACGCCAGCGGAAGTGAAGCGTTTCTACGACCGCATCCCTTACGACAGTCTGCCCACGGTTGAGCCCGCCTACGAGTTCGGTCACATCGTGAAAATGCCGCCCGTGAGCGAGGAGGAGATAGTGGCCATCAAGGGGCGGCTGGAAGAGTTCCGCGAGCGCGTGCTGCGCGGAGAGAAGTTCTCAATGCTCGCGCGCCTGTACTCCGACGACCCCGGCTCCGCATCCAAGGGCGGTGAACTCGGCTTCGTGGAACGCGGCTCCCTTTATCCCGAATTCGAAGCCGTCGCCTTCAACCTCAAATCTGGCGAAATATCGGGCGTGGTGCAGACCAAGGCCGGCTACCACATCATCCAGATGATCGAACGGAAAGGCGACCAGATCAATGTCGCCCACATCCTCCTCCAGCCCAAGCCATCCACCGAAGAGCAGGTCAAGGCCATCGAGTTCCTCGACAGCGTGCGCAACGTCGTCACCACCGAAAAGATGGACTTCTCAGAGGCGGCCAAGAAATTTTCCGACGACAACAACAAGAACAGCGGCGGCTGGGTGGTCAACCCTTACAACAACTCCTACAAGTTTGAAAAAGAGGCCATCGACCCCTCCGCCTTCGCCACCATCAACCGGCTCATCCCCGGCGAGTACTCACAACCCGTCGCATACGTCAACGAGGACGGGAAAATGGCCTACCGCATCATCTATCTCAAGTCGAAGGTGGCCGCACACAAGCCCAACCTCAAAGAAGACTACGACCTCATCAAGAACGCCGCACTCGAAGAGAAAAAACAGAACCTCATCAAGGACTGAATCCTCCAAAAGGTCACTGAAACACATATCAAAATCAACGAACAATACCGCAATTGCCCATTCGTCAAGGAATGGGGAATTCCTGAATAAAATTATTATCCGAAATGTCAAATCTGAATTTTAAAGACGACGTAGAAGCCATTGAAGCATTTGTAGAAAAATATGCTGAGGTTCGTAAAGAGATTGCAAAAGTAATCGTCGGGCAAGACGAAATCATCAAGAATATCCTGATGGTGATGTTCAGCCGCAGCCACGCCCTCCTCATCGGCGTGCCCGGTCTTGCCAAAACATTGATGATCACCACGATAGCGAAAACCGTCAATCTCTCGTACAGCCGTATCCAGTTCACCCCCGACCTGATGCCTTCCGACATTATGGGCACCGAGATCCTGGACGAGAGCCGCCAGTTCAAATTCGTGAAAGGCCCCATCTTTTCCAACATCGTGCTCGCCGACGAAATCAACCGTACGCCGCCCAAAACGCAGTCAGCACTGCTCGAGGCGATGCAGGAGCGCTCGGTCAGTATGAACGGCGTCACCTACGCGCTGCCCGAACCGTTCTTCGTTCTGGCTACGCAAAACCCGATCGAACAGGAAGGAACCTATCCGCTTCCGGAAGCGCAGCAGGACCGCTTTATGTTCAACATCCTGCTCGACTATCCTGAATTCGAAGACGAGGTGAACGTGGTGAAGTCCACCATTCACGGCGACCTGGTGGAACCCAACCAGGTGCTTTCAATGGAAGAAATCATCTTCTATCAGAAACTGCTGCAGAAAGTGCCGATTTCCGACAACGTCTATCGCTACGCCGTCAACCTGGCCACGATGACGCGCCCCAACACGCCGCTCGCACATCCGTGGGCTAACGACTACCTCGCCTGGGGAGCCGGTCCGCGCGCATCGCAGTTCCTGATCATCGGCGCACGCACCCACGCCATCCTGAACGGAAAGTACGCCCCCGACATCGAGGACGTGAGAGCCGTCGCCATCAACATCCTCCGCCACCGCGTCATCAAGAACTACAAGGCCGAAGCAGAGGGAATCTCGATCGAGGACATCATCCACAAATTAATGCTCGCTTAGTATGCGCTTCAAAGATGTTTTAGTTGATGAGAAACTGAAAACGCAGCTCGTTGCGCTCGCCGACACCAACCGCATCAGCCACGCGCAACTGTTCTTAGGCAAAGAAGGAACCCATAGCTTCGCCCTCGCCATCGCCTACGCACAATACATCTGCTGCGAAGACAAGCACGACGGCGATTCGTGCGGGAAATGCCATTCCTGCGTGATGTTCGAAAAACTTCAACATCCCGACCTGCACCTCATCTTCCCGAACTGCAACGCCCTTCACGTCAAAAAGGACTCCGACTCCAAGCAATTCACCAACGTGTTCCGCAACTTCGTGATTGCGAACAACTACCACCTCGCCTACAACGAATGGGTGCAGGAACTCAAAGGGAAGGGCGACAACAACCTGCTTTCCATCAACATCCGCGACTGCGCCAACATCATCTCCCAGAACAGCATCCGCTCCTACGAAAACGGCTACAAGATTTACATTCTGTGGATGGCCGAAAAGTTGCATTACTCCGCCGCGCCCAAACTGCTCAAAACGCTGGAAGAACCAGAAAACAAAACTCTTTTCATCCTGTTAGCAGAAAGCAGCGACGCCATCCTTCCCACCATTCTTTCGCGTACGCAGTTGGTGAAAATACCACCGCTGAAAGAAGAAGTCATCAAGCAACATCTCATTGACGAAGAAGGACTTAACGAATCAGAAGCCGCCGATATTGCTGCCATTTCCGAAGGAAGTTTCACCCGCGCACGCACCCTCGCAAAAGACAATGCGGAACTCCATCACCTCCTCACCTGCTACAACATTTTTGTGAAAAGTGCGGTTTCTATGGCACGCCTCAATACTGGCGACCCTCAAACCACCCTCGACAAAGTGGACTATCCCAACCTCATCAAAACAATTGACGAATTGGTCAAGAATGGAAAAGAAACGCAAAAACGCTTCCTGACATACCTATCAAATATGTTCCGCAACGAGCTCCTGCTGCACCAAAGTGCCAACACACTCGTGAAAACCACTGGGGAAGAGCGCACGGTACTCGGCGAATTCATCCAATATTTCACCGTCAAAAACGCTGGACCTCTCAATAAAGAGTGCGACCTTGCCATCCGCCACATCGAAAGGAATGTCAACTCCGCCATTGTCTTTACCGACCTGTTTTTCAAAATCGCACAACACATCGCCAAAAGATAAGTTCATTATGCCCACATTCCCCATCAGAATTTATACCGAAAATCAATATCAACTTATTGAGAATCAATCTGATTTTGAAAAAATTCTTCAAAAATTCACCTACATCAGAGCGGCCGGAGGATGGGTTATCAACAAAAATGGCGAAGTATTGATGATTTTCCGCCGAGGCAAATGGGACCTTCCCAAAGGGAAAGTAGAAAACGGCGAACTCGACGAACAAGCTGCCCTACGCGAAGTGTGGGAAGAGACTGGTATTAAAGCAGAAATAATTGATAATCAGTTTATTTCAGTTTGGCACACCTATGAAATGAATGGTCTCCAAATGCTAAAGGAAACGCGCTGGTTCCGAATGACGGCCACTACAGATCAGCATCTGAAACCACAAACCGAAGAAGACATTGAGTTCACGGGATGGGAACCGCTGAAAACGGCGCTGCAAAAATTGGAATCCTCCTACCCTTCCCTGAACTATTTAGCCACGCAAATTCATTCACATCTATAATTAACAATTAAACAAAGAATTATGAAAAAAATTATTTCAATTTTCGTATTGGCCGCTCTCGTAATTGGCGGCACAATGAATGTTTCCGCACAAAAACGCGAAAACGATTTCTCCATCCAGCTGGGCGGTCTTCTCCCCTTGCACAGTTTCAGTGCCTCCCCAGCATACTGCCTCCCCGGCACTAACAACTTGGGCAACACGGGTGCTGCGATGTTCGGAGCCAACCTCGGTTTCAAATACAACCACCGCTTCGATATCGGCTTGGGTGTGTTCGCTTCCGCCGACCTGATGTGGAATGCGCTCAACAAAGACATCCGCACGATGTACGACAACGTATCCTGCACCAAACCTATGTACGTCAACGTACCGATTTTCGTGGGTGTGAGCTACATCTCCGACTTCAGCGACGTGGTGGATGTATGGGCCGAAGCTGGTGTGGGCGCTGACCTCTTTTTCAAAACCGCAGAAGGTTGGAACAACAATCTCCTGAAATATGATATGAACACTGCTTTTGCTGCTGAAGCAGGCGTTGGAGTTTGCTTTGTAGATCTCATCAGCATCGGCGTTCACTACTACTGGTTGGGCAATCAAAGAGTGAAAGTCAACGGAATCACTTACGATGAAACCTACATCACTCCTCACAAAATCAAAACCGGTATGCTCGCTTTCAAACTCGGTTTCCATTTCTAAAAACGAGAAACACATAAAAAAAGAGCTCGCAGCGTTGCGAGCTCTTTTTTATGTAAGGTCAAACATTATTTTTGCACAAAACCTTCAACGCGAATCACTTGTACCGGATTGTTGGGTGCGTTGGTAATGACTTCGAGACTGCAATTTTGCTTGCCACGGCGGCTTTGAGCTTTGAACGTTACCGTCAGTTCGGCGCTTTGGTTGGGTTCAATCGTCATTGTTGACATTTTGTAAGTCAACGCAGGCATACTGGTATCAACTTTGCGAATAATCAACGGGGTCTTGCCACTGTTGGTAATCTTAATAGTCTCAGTAGCAGAAGTATTCTGTGCAATGGTATCAAAATTGTAAATCACCTTGTCGTATGCTACTTTGGGTGCCTTTTCCAATTCTTTTTGGCTCATTTTGGAAAAGTCCTCCTTCAGATTAACAGTGTAATAAATATATTTGCGCTGTTCCAAAGTATCGTTCGTGATGATAACCGCACGATCTTTCAGCGTGCCCCAGCCGTTACGAGCAGCGCCATCATATTTGAGCACCAACTGACCTTCTTCGCCCGCCTTCAAACTTTGGCCAAAAGTACGGGAAACTTCCTGAATGTAGCTGGGAAGCTCGGTAGTAACCTCAACAGCGCGACCGTTTTCATAGAAATTTCTAATGGTCAGGGTGTCTAAATGAGTCTGGGTGTTCAACACGTTCACTTTCACATTGGCGTCCTTGATGCGGACTTCGCCCTTGCCTTGGTTGTAACCAGCCAACTCATATTTTGTGGGGGGGCGTTTGATCACATTACCTTTGATGAAAATGATGTAAGGAGCAGTCTGATTCGGCTCATTGGTATTCACTTTGATGTTCTTGTTGAATGCACCGGGACGACCCCACGGATCATAGGTAGCATCAATATAGCCGGTTGCGCCAGGAGCGATGGCTTCACGAGTGTAATTAGCTGCAGTACAACCGCAACCAGGTTTTACCTTGGTCAGAATCAGTGCGCTATCACCCACATTCTTAAAGGTAAAACGAGCGGTAATCTTGCCACCTTCCTCGTGCACATCGCCAAACTCGTGCGTCTTCTTTTCAAATTCGATTTTCGGTTGGGCCATAGCGACCACCATAGCCACAATCATCATTAATGATAAAACTAATTTTTTCATTGCTTGATAATTTATTTTAAGTCAATTATAATCAACGTGCAAAAATACTACATATTTTTGTAATAATGGATATTTTTACTTTTTTTTAGATAATCGTTTGAAGGCCTCACTACCAATGCGCGACAATTCAGAAATTAACCACTGAAAACACAAAGAAAAAACGACAAAAAAATAGTATTTTTGCAAGTCAAAAACCTACCATTATGAACTTTAGCATTTGGGAAATTCTGATGCTGCTCAGTTTCGCTTGCAGCTGGCCTTTTTCTATCGTTAAATCATTGAGAACCAAGATTGTAATTGGGAAAAGCCCCGTTTTTATGGGCATTATCATTTTCGGTTATGTAATGGGAATCATCCACAAAGTGACTCACAATTTCGACTGGGTGACTTGGCTTTACGCCTTCAATATGCTCATTGTCAGTTTCGACCTATTCCTCTATTTCCTTTACATCGGCAAAAATCGCAAAGAAATGGGGATCGGCCGCAAGGAATAGTCATCGTGCCGTAAATCAATAATATGCAAAGCCGTTTTTTCAGTAATTTGCAAAAAATCGCGCCCGACTGCGAAAATGCGACCTTCTTACTGGCCATTAGCGGAGGGAAGGATTCTACCGTACTGGCGCACCTTTTCGCTGACTGCGGCTTGCATTTCGATTTAGCGCATTGCAACTTTCACCTTCGTGGTGAAGCGTCAAACGACGATATGCACTTTGTGCAAATTTTAGCCAATAATTTAGGCAAGAAACTGTTTATAAAGGAATTCGATACCTATTCCTCACAAAAAAATTCTGGAGAGTCAATTGAAATGATTGCACGACGACTCCGCTACGACTGGTTTTGCGAACTTTCGCACCACTATGATTATGTCGTCACCGCGCACCACGCCGACGACAATGCGGAAACACTACTGCTCAACCTCTCAAGGGGGACAGGCCTCAGAGGGCTCGCAGCCATTCCAGAAAAAAATGGCAAAATCATTCGTCCGCTGCTCCCCTTCTCCTCCGATGAAATTCTACAGTATGCTCAAGCACATCACATTCCATTCCAAGTCGATCAATCCAATCTATCTGAACAATTCCAACGAAACAAAATCCGTCTCGCCGTCATTCCGAAATTAAAAGAGATCAATCCCGACTTAATTGCTACATTTTCGCAAAATATTCAGATATTCAATCAGTTAAAAAATTTCTTTGCGTGTCAAATGCGCCAAATTTCTGCAGAGATTACGCATTTTGAAAACGATACACTCTACATTGACATTGAAAAACTAAGCAAGACTCCAGAGCCGGAATTAGTGCTGTACGAACTTCTCCAACCCTATCAGTTTGAGGGGGCGGTGGTGAAATCCATTCACAATAATTTGCAAAATGAATCTGGAAAAATCTTCTATTCGCCTACTCATAAATTATTAAAAGACAGAAATTCTCTCATCATCAAGCGAAATTCCGATAATGATGCGAAGCAATGCGTTTGCAGTTGCATCGCGGAGTTGAGCGAACAGGATTTTTCAGTAGAACACAAAGAAATCGCAGCGGGAAGTACAGCCGCATTGGAAACTTTAATGAAGGAGATTCAATCGGCCAATGCCAACACACTATTTGTAGATGCCGACAAGATGACCTTCCCCGTAGAAATTCGGAATTGGCAGCGAGGAGATTGGTTCATTCCTTTCGGTATGAAAGGTAAAAAGAAGCTCAGCGATTTTTTCATTAATCAAAAAATAGACTGTTACGCCAAACAGCAAGTGCAACTGCTTCTTTCGAGAGGACAAATCGTATGGATTGTCGGAAGGCGCACCGACGCGCGTTTCTGCATTGATGAAAACACCAAGCATTATTATAAAATTGAATACAATGGAAGAATTTGAAAACAATTACGAGAATTCCGAAAACAATAACGGCTGGCAGAATGAAGTCAGACAACAGCCCGAACGCACCCCGCTCCTAACCGTATTATGTATCCTCACATTCATCGGTTCCGGATGTAACGCACTGACATACTTCACAATGCCGTTTACCAAGAATATGTTCCCCACACTGCAAAGTTATTACGAGCAATTGGGGTGGGAAAGCATTTATGAACAAAATGCACCAATTTACGATGCCATCGCACTTGTGCCCGATTGGAAATTCATTCTTACCGCACTTACCTATGTTTTAGCCGTCGTTGGCGCTGCTTTTATGCTTAAAATGAACAAGTTAGGATTTCATTTTTACATAATTGCCCAACTATTAGGATTCAGCTGTTTAAATTTCCTCGTAGGTGCGCCGTTACAAATGGGGATCGGGGGCATTTGCTGGACCATTCTGTTCATCTGGCTATATTACACTCAGATGCGCTCAGCACTGCGTCCCGAAGAGTAGTTCAGCGATTCTTCCCTATCTACCTTTCTTCCCTTTGCTTTTAAACACCACTCTCTCCTGCGGCTTCGCATATTGCGCATCAATATGCCCGTTTAAAGTGTGACGAATGTAATCTTCAATCAAATCCACATCGAGATTAGGATATTCCCGAATTACTTGATAATGAGGGAAACGCAAGCCATCTCCGCCCTTCATCAGAATGAAACTGGTTGTTGCCATTTGGTAATGCTTTCTGGGAGAAAGTTTCTGATATTTTCCTTTCGTTGGGTTGTAAACGCGAACATCGCTCACCCTACGTTTTCCTGCCACTTTCACAAAAACATCATTTGAATCCTTCACCACAGAGGAGGCGATGGTAGTATCAATTTGATACGTTAGTCCCGAAACCTGAGCGAATCCGCCAAACTCCTGAGGAGTGGCGTGCGCCGACATTTCCAGTGCGTCCAAAATATCCTGTCCTGGCACGTCCACCACATACACTTGATTTTCAAAAGGGAATGCTGAAAATATCGCATTAAAAGTCAAATCACCAGCAGGAATGCTCGCACGACATCCACCGCCATTTCCCCAACCAATTTCCGCATCCATCATAATGCGAAACGCATCCGAAACAAAATCGCCAAGATTACATTCCCGACGGCGGGCAATACGAATTCTATCAGTATCGTCGTTAATCGTCAACTTCACATCGCTACTACCTATCACACGATTGCCAATCACGGCATACTCTTCCTTAATCTTTGCAATTTCGGCTGCCACTTTCTGATTCACGGCCGCATATTCACTTGTAGGAATCAAACAGGTACTCATTTTACCTGAATGGATAAGCAAAGCCCCAATATTTGCGAATTCAGTTCCAGTTGAAGTCAGAATCACAGATTCTCCATTACGGTTGTTCACTTTCTGCTCCGGAATCACGCTATGGGAATGTCCATCTAGAACCACGTCAATGCCTGTGGTTTGCGCAATCAATTGATCGGAAGTCACACCTGGAGGAACCGTTCCCAAATGGGAAAGCAGAACCACATACTGAGCACCTTGGCGACGCGCCTCGTTGACGGTTTCTTGCACAATCTGAGCGAGATTGCTCATACAGAACGTATAAATGAATTCACCGTTTTCATTTTGGAAATTCGACGGGGTGCCCGCACTGATGGTGGCGGGAGTGGCCACACCAATCAACGCCACCTTCGTTCCTGCAAAATCTCGGATTTCAAATCCATCATACACGCTCTTGTTATCCGATACGTTTAAAAAGTTACAGCACAACACTTTAGATTTTAGATTAGAGAGGAAAGTTTTCATCTGAGGAATACCAAAATCGAACTCGTGATTGCCCAGTGTCACATAATCGTATCCCACCATATTCATCGCTCGCACAAGGTATTCGCCTTTCGATGCAGACCCTAACGACTTGCCCGAAGCGAAATCACCGCTTGAAACCACCAGCACGCGAGAAGTCTTTTTCTTGACCTCGTCGCGCAGCGATGCCATTTTCGCATAGCCATCAATCGCACAATGAACATCATTATCGAACAATATCACAATATCCTGTTTCGTGATATTAGACAATGCCGCCGGAGTTTGCCCCAGAAGGACTACTCCCCACAATAATGAAAATGCAAAGACAAATAATACTCGTAATCTTTTAATTAACAACATATTGTATGATATTTAATTTTCAAAATCAGTGCGGCAAAATTACTATTAATTCAGCAACAAAACACAGTTTGTCCAAAAAATGATGATATATTATTCGCCACTATTGATAGGATGCATTTTTTAATTCAACCCAATTGAGAATATTTCACATTCAAATAATCAAGTCTCTTTTTAATCACATTATCGCACACATCATTTTCATGATTATTAACCAGAATGAAAACACGGTTTCCACCATCTTCTATGTTCATTTCGGCTACTGCGTGCGCTAACGTACCACTACCTGCAAAAAAATCCAGCACCAAAGATTCCTTGTCCGTTGTCGCGCGAACAAATTCCTTGATTAATTTCACAGGTTTTGGTGTTGAGAAATAGGTTCTATCTCCAAAAATCTCTTCTATTTCATCTTTGGCAGAAGATGTTGTTCCAAAACAATCAAAATTTTGAGGGAAATCCACCATTTTTTCCTTCCATACCCCATTGGCATAATATGGCTGAGACACTTTCCCCAGTTTTGAATGCTCAGATTTTCGGCACACAATGATGAACTCGTAATCTGTCTGTACCTTGTTTGGGTTCAAAATGACCCTGTTTTGATCAAACAACGGATGTTTTTTCTTCCAACCGTGTACAGAAACCAGCTTTTTGCCAAAGATATTCCTGCATAATCGTGTGAGATTTTCTACTTCACCTTCATCTATATTTATAATCAAGAACCCCTTTTCCGTCAACAATTCATACGCTTTTACCAAACGTTCTTTCATAAATTCCCCATACCCATTTGCAAACTGATCATCTTTATAACCGATGTAGTCGATTTTAGAATTATAAGGTGGATCAATCAAAATGGAATCGATTTTGCCTTTATAGAATTTTGACATTGAGCTTAGCGTATAAGTGTTGTCTGACTCAATCAGGTAATTCTCCAGTTTCCCTCTTTTGATCACATCCACATCTGTATTTGAAAATGCATTATTATCGATGGTCGTTTTTTTATTGACAGATATGGATTGAAGGCTGCTGCAATAGGCAAAAGCCCATTCTCCGATGTATGTAACCAGATCAGAACAATGGATTTTTTGCAATGAAGTGCAGTTTGTAAAACAGGATTTGCTGATGGTGTTCACATTAAGGAGGTCTATTTCTGTCATCTTATTACAATCGGAAAAAGCGCCCCTTTCCAATGTTATCACGCTATCCTTCAATTTCACCTTGCCGACCGCTTTCCAAGCTGGGTAACAAATTATTTTAGAACAATCTTCATTGTACAATACATCATCAATTACGTTGAAATGTTTGGATTTGCTTTCAAAATGGATGTTTGAGCAAGATACGAAAGGATTGTAACCGATATCTTCCAGGGATTCCGGCAAAGTTATCTTTTTAATCCCCTTACAATTCCAAAAGGAATTTCTGTTGATAGTTTTGATGCCTTCCGGTATTACAAGATTTTCAGATTTTATTCTGTTCAGACAGCCTGTTACTGAAGTCATAAAGCCATTATAAATCACATCATCTTGGATTCGGTACGCTTTTGACTTTGACAACAGTTCCAATTTTGAGCAACCCGAAAAAGGATTGTTTTCCATTTTTTCAATGGAAGAAGGGAGAACGATTTTTTCAAATCGATCGCACAAATAGAAAGCATGTTTGCCGATGATCTTCACACCTTCAGGGATTTCCAAACTTTTTTCCTCACCGATAATGGAACAATAGATAACCTGGTCTCTTCCTTTGTTGTAAAGAATTCCATTTTCATAAAGAAAGAACGGCGATTGATTTTCAATTTTGACTTCCGGACAACCGGCGAAAGGATTGTTGCCCATCACCTTCACATTGGAAGGAATGTTGACCTTTTTCAAATTTTTACAATTATAAAAAGTATCGCCTCCAAAATTTGTGACAGAATCCGGAATTTTCACCTCTTCAATATATTGATTATCCCAAAAGGCACAAGACTCAATCTCTTCCGTTCCATCAGGAACCACAACAATTTTCTCTTTTCCGCAGTACTTCATCAGACGGTTTTCATCATATATGAAGTCAGCCGAACAAAAATCTTTCTTTTCCTTTGATGTCAAGCCGTCTGTTTCTCCGAATAGGCCATAGTCGTAGCATTTGTCGTTCATTCTTATTTTAGAGACATACTCCAAAACGCCGCTGACAAGGCGTGATTTATAATAAACCGTGTCGTTTTCTGTCGGATAAGGCATTTCCTCATCCCATACGAAACAATTTATCCGAAAATTTTTGAAAAGTACCTGATTTTCAGAGAATTGAACATCTTCAAAAGTATAACCGAGTTGGAATAATCGGTTTATTAGTTCTAGAACGACAAAACTCTCGTGGGTATCCAGATTCAGAATCGGACTATTTTGGTAGTAAACCTTTTGTTCATTGGCCTTGATGGTCAATGCGATACCGTTTTCATATTGCTTGATGAATACGTCAGGTTCACGTTCGGTGAATCGCATTGACCAATAAAGAGCCGTGTATTTCATGTTTTTGCTGAGTCGCAAATCACTTATTCCTCGCATATCGTATTCCATTTTTCTATAATTTTTTCTACCACTTCTTCTGGGGTTAAATCACTTGAATCCACCACCATATAAGGCAATTCATATTCCTCACAGAATTCAATCATTCTGTTACAAATCATTGCCGTTTTATGCACCTTATTAATGTCGCTGTCTTCTGAATCTCTTTTTTTCAATCTTGCCAAAACGGTTTCTTCGGAAGCTTTCAGAATAACAGTCAATTGCGGTTTGCCCAGTTTTTTCAATAAAAGTTGGTACACATCCTTGTTGTTTTCAGTTCCACTCCAAGCATAGTTGGAGGCGAGGTGACGGTCGGTTACAATATTCTCATTTTGATACTTATTATACATATACAGGCTTCCAAGTCCATAGAACCATGATGTAAAATCTCTGTTTGGGTTGGCGTTCACCTGATCTCTGATACGGATGTATTCATCAATACGATCAGGGGATTTGTCGAACAACAAGTGTAATGGTTTTTCAACAAATGTAAAAACCAATTTTTGGGATAACAATTCACAGGTGGTGGACTTCCCAATGCCATCCATACCCTCAATTGATAAATGTTTCATTTGCATTTTGTTTTTTAAGGTTGATTAATTCATCTAAAGTTCTTGGTACGTAACCGATTACATCGCAACTTGCGTTGAATGCCAACTTGTCAGCATAATACTCTTTTATTTGCCTGTACGCTGGATTTTGTTCTGGTGTTTTGTTGTGTATATGCCCATATATCAAATATCCATCCCGGCTAAATTCCATCCAATCCATTAAAGGATAGTGAGATAAGTGGACTTTTCTGTTGTCGTCTTCAATCAGTAAATTGTCCTGGACAGACAGGAAGATGCCTGATTTTTCAAACAATTCCCGTAACGGAATGTCGTGATTCCCCACAATAAGATGTTTTTGGCCTTTTAATTGCTTAAGTACACTTACGACTTTCTCAAAATGGTCCTCGGCAATGTCACCCAGTATATAGACTTCATCTGTATCGTTCACTACTCGGTTCCAATTCTCGATAATTTTTTCCGCATACTCGTTCAAATCCTTGAAATAACGCTCTTTTGAACATTTTTTAAAGACTCTTTGGTCTTCAAAGTGCAAATCTGAAATGTAATATTTCATAATGTTGATGTTAATTTGATTTTCTATTTCTCACTTCATTTTTTTTACCGGATGTAAAGCCGTCTACAATTTCAAGATAACCACTCACTCTTCTGATTCGAGTGATGTCGTGGCTGCCACAGCAAGGGCACACATCAAAAATTCCGCTTTCTCCGCAATTGTTGCAGACATCTTTATTGAAATTGAAACCCAAATAATGTACGCCTGCAGTCACAGCCACTTCAATCAGTTCCAGCAGGCCTTCAGGATTTCCAATGGGTGCTTCTTCCAGTTCAACATAGGTGATACAACCACCGTTGCAATACTTATGGAAAGGTCCCTCTTGCTGAATTTTCTTCCACGCCACAAGTTTGCTGTCCACTTCAACATGGAATGAATTGGTATAAAATCCCTTTTCCATAATGGGAGACGTGAAACCTTCCTTTTTATCCAATTCCACAAATCTTCCACTGATAAGTTCGCCACTTGTAGCCAAGAGTGAGAAATTCAAATGATATTTTTCCTTTTGTTCATCAACATATCCCCTCATAAATTGCAAGAAGTCCTCGGCATAGCGATAGATTTCTTCCTTTTCCCAGAATTTTCCATAGAACAATACTTCCAGCATTTCACTCAGGCCGATGAATCCGATGGACAAGGTGCCATGTTTCAAGATGCCTTCAACTCCCACTTTTTCCACATCATCACACCACAAATTGTATTGCTTATTCGTTGGGAACCAAGCTGATTCGCATTTACAAGTTTTCTCATAACGATCCAGCAAAATGTCCTTGGTGGTTTCTGCGACAGCCAACCATTTGCGTTTCAATTCTTCATACTTGGCTTCTACTGGAATAGCCGGAAAATCTTTTTCAACTTCTAAGGCCAATCTCGGCAGGTTAATTGAAATGTTGTCGACATTGCTTCTCCCGATGGCGCCCGTTTTTCCGTACAAATCGTCAACTACTCTCGTTCTGCAGCCCATAATGGACAATAATGCCGGATCTATTATTTTGTCCATTTCGCAATCGCAGAGCAAATAAGTCGGAATCATCTTTTTGCCAGTGCATTCCAGCGCTTTCAACAGCAAATCATAATTTCGGTCATCGGGGAATCTATTGACGCCACCAGCAACTTTGAATATGATATTCGGTTTGTAAACCAAGTTCCCGGCTTGATAGAATTCATCAATCAGTGTATAAGCCAGAAAGCGTGCAAAATCATTGTCGGCAAGGCCGATGTTGAATGAAACATAGTAGCTTGTTTGCCCCATTCTTGTGTGTGTGTTATTGCACCACAGAATCATATTCCTCACAGCAGCTTGAAAGATTTCCTCATTTCCCCGGTAATCGACCTGTAGTTTCGTAAAAATGTCTGCCATATCATTGTCAAAGTTGGCCAAAGACATTCCGCCACTTTGTTCGTTGCCGATTTTGGCAAACAATTCTTGAAGGAAGCTGAATACACCGGTAATTTTTTTGACAGTTGACATTCCCATAAAAGATTCATAGGGGAACTTCTTTTGAATGTCAAAGGTCAGGCAGTTGTAAGTGAGACCGTATGCATCCAAGTCGTGGATATGGATGTATCCTTTCCTATGCAATTCGGCCCACTGAGGGGACAACGAATTCAATATCTCTTCTTTAGTGAGTTTTTCGCCATCATTGTAAATGTGGCCGACGTAACTTTTACGGTTAGCCGCATTGTCATTTTTTTCTTGACTATTCATGGTTTATTGCTTTAAAAATTTGATTACTTGAACCGACAAATGGCATTGTACTTGTTTTCAAACTTTCCTTAAAAGGGCCATATTTTATGTAGTGGATTTTGTTTAAAATTTCTTGGGAAACATCCTCAATTTGGTGGCCTGTATACAAACAGATATTGTATCCTTGCAATTCATTGATCAGCTCTAACAGGGCGGCTTTTTGCAAGAGCGGTTCTCCGCCGCTGATAGTGATTTTTTTGTTGAAACTATGTTCCCTTATTAATTGAGCTAAATCTTTGACATCTACCGAGTGACCAGACTCCGGGCTCCAGGTTCCTTGGTTTTGGCAATTTTTGCAATGCAGGTCGCATCCTTGTAAGAAGACTACAGTTCTGTAGCCTGGCCCATCCACCAGCGATGGGTTTTCTTTAATTGAATTGTAATAGATTTTCATATTCAAAGTATTATTGAAAATATCCTTCTTTTGAATTAATGGAGGTTAAATGATTGATAATTGAATTGAATCTTGAAAGGTCTATCATAGTGATAATTGTTGATACTCAACACAAACGATGCCATGGTAAATTGTACTGACAAAATGTCACATAAGAGCATAAACATGGGGCAACAGTCATATGGTACATTCATATTTTCTACAGCATCTTAACACGAGATTGTATTTGATTGTTTTTCAATGGGGAACGAGTGGTGAATTTTATGCGCATCGTTCAAGTTTTTTGATTCTTCCGAAGGCTGCCCGACTGATAAAACACTTGTGATTTTCCTCTACAGCTCCATTCGCATTTCTCACATTCACGTTTATACTAGCCCCGTTTTTCCAATGAAGATGTCGGTGTTCTTTGAGCCATTTTTTTACTTGCTCAGCGTTGACCCAGACGCCTCGACCGACCTCCACCAATTCGCCATCGGTAAGCTGAAGCTTTCCTGCGATGTCTTTGCTCGCCGAGAAATTAACCAGTACTTCCGCCCTATGGACTTTGAAATAAATAATCTTATTATTGCTATTGTATGGGATGGATTCAATGCATACAATATCGCTTACGCTTGTTGTATACTTTTTTCTGCCTTGCAATTTCAAAATGATTTTTTTGTCTGTGGCTTCCATAGTCTTGATATTTAAATGGTTGCTACTTAATTAAAGTTCTGATATTATCAGCGTGGAACCTATTGAACAAGATTTCTTCCATGGTTCGCCAATAGGTGGTGACGATATTCCTTTCTTTGAAGATTACCACCAAGCAGTTCTGGGTTTTCTCTCCATGATTACGCAAAAACCACGGGAAAGCTATTATGGTTTGTTCCTCGCTTTCTGTGGAGACATAACGTATAATGGCATTGATTGTGGAATCTTCTACTCCTCTGTCCCATTTGCGGTAGAGGAAATGATCGGTTAGATGGAAATTTCTAGTATGGATCATAACTTGCTCTTTTTTTTGTTTTATTTTTCAAAAATGATGGAGCAAAAATACAATCGCCAAAGCCGAATTTCTGTAAAGTGGGATATTATGTAAAAAAACAGGGATAACTTGTTGTTTGGGTTATCCCTATCCATTTTAATAGAATTGTAATTAACTGAATACCAATAGTGCAACCATTGATACTATTCTATTCTTCATTACAACCAAGCGACTAACATTGTCGCAGCCTATATGTGGTTTGTCGTCGCCAACCAGTGTATGGTTGCGAAGTATTGTTTTCAGGTGGGGAGCTGCATCTACGGTCAAGATAAGTGGAGCAAGTGACAACGTATGCTGACCCCTTCCACCAATTTTACCGGCCCCAGCTATCGCGGTCCAAACTTCTGAAATTAATTGCTTCCGACAGATGATCGGAGTTGATGTTCGGGCTTCCGTCAAGATCGGCAATGGTGCGTGCCACCTTCAGAATCCGGTCATACGCACGAGCGGAAAGGCCAAGTCGATCCATCGCTGTCTTCATCAACGCCTTGCACCCCTCGTCAATCACGCAATACTGATGGAACAACTTGGTGTTCACTTGGGCGTTGCAATGCACGTCAGGACAATCTTTATAGCGTTCCGCCTGTATGTTGCGAGCCCGAACCACTCGTTCTCTCACCACCGCACTCGGCTCCCCTTTGGCCTTGGTGAGAAGTTCATCGTTACTGAGCGGCTTCACCTCCACGTGCAGATCAATTCGATCAAGAAGTGGGCCCGAAATTTTCGCCAAATACTTTTGCACCACACCTGGCGGGCAAGTGCAAGGAATTTTCGGATTGTTGTAATTTCCGCACGGGCACGGATTCATTGCCGCAATCAGCATAAACGAAGCAGGGAAATCAACCGAGTACTTAGAACGAGAAATGGTAATGCAGCGGTCTTCCAACGGCTGGCGGAGGACCTCCAGCGTGGCGCGATTCATCTCGGTCAACTCATCCAAAAACAGCACTCCATTATGCGCCAAAGAAATCTCTCCCGGCTGCGGATGCTGCCCGCCTCCCACTAACGCCACATCCGAAATCGTGTGATGTGGCGCGCGGAAGGGCCTGACGCAAATCAAGGAAGCATAGCGACTCATCTTGCCCGCCACCGAGTGAATCTTAGTAGTCTCCAACGCCTCGTCCAACGTCAACGGTGGCAACACTGAGGGCAACCGCTTGGCCAGCATAGTCTTTCCGGAACCTGGGGGACCAATCAAAATCACGTTGTGACCTCCAGCCGCAGCGATCTCCAGTGCCCGCTTGATGTTCTCCTGCCCCTTTACATCAGAAAAATCGTATTCGTAATTGTTCAAACTTTTTTGAAACTCGTCTTTGATGTCAATCGTGGTCGGTTCTATGGGAATCCCTTCATTAAAAAAGTCAATGACCTGCTTAATGTTCTCTGCTCCAAGTATCTCAATTCCATCCACAATGGCCGCTTCACGCGCATTCTGAATCGGCAAAATCACGCCTCGCTTGCCGCGTCGCTTCGCCTCTATCGCCATCGGCAAGGCCCCCTTCACCGACTGCAACGAGCCATCCAGCGAAAGTTCGCCCATTATGTAATAATCCTCCACGATTTCCGCTCCGTTAATCTGCCCCGAAGCCACCAGAATTCCTATCGCCAACGTCAAATCAAACGAAGCTCCTTCCTTGCGAATATCCGCAGGAGCCATATTAATAATGATTTTGCGTACGGGAATCCTTAGATTGTAATTCCTTAAGGCCGTATCAATTCTGTGCTGACTCTCTTTAATCGCACTATCGGGCAACCCGACCAAGAAATAACCGACACCGATTTCTACATTTACTTCAACTGTGATGGGAATGGCAGCAACACCCATCAGGGCGCAACTATGAGTTCGTATGAGCATATCTTTGAGTTTTGCAATTAGAATTGCCGCAAAGATACTATCAACGCACCCCCCATTTCAAGACTTGTTGATAACTTTTTATTCGTTCAATTCGAACAAAATGAATCCAAAAGACTCATTATCATATAAGTCGTTGGTTTCAAACTTATTAGAAAGCAAATTCATACGTTTCCCACTTCCCTTATCCATAACTGCAACCACCTCTTTGGTGGAAAAGTTATAAACAATCGCAAAACACGCCCCACACTCACCATCTTCTGAGACCACTACTTTTTGCGAACTTTTCAGTTTTTCCAGAACTTTATTCATTTCCTCAAAATCCCAAGTCGCATCCAAAATTTTGTTCAAAGTTACGCTATTGGTATGAAAAGTGCGATGCGGTTTCGGGGGAACTGCTGGGTCATCGCCCGACAAGGTGCGCGGTTCCACATACTCCGAATCCGAGCCAAAACCAATGCGCACGGCGCCGCCTCCATTCCCATCATTCGACTGCGCAAAGCCCGCATATAACATCATTACCCAAAAGTTCAAAAATAGAATTAAAATCTTTCGCATTGTTTCCAAATTTGCGTGCAAAGATAGCCATTTTCTCGGAAAAAAAATGTAAATTTGCAGCCGATTTTTACAAAACTAAAACTTACATATATGGGTCGAGCATTTGAATATAGAAAAGCAAGAAAATTAAAGAGATGGGGTAACATGGCACGCGTGTTTACCCGTCTGGGAAAAGAAATCACAATGGCAGCAAAAGCTGGCGGTCCGGACCCGAACTCCAACGCCAAGCTCCGTCTTCTCATCCAGAACGCACGCTCGGAAAATATGCCGAAAGACAACGTTGACCGTGCTATCAAACGCGCTTTCGAGAAAGATACCTCCGACTACAAGGAAATCGTTTTCGCGGGTACCGCCCCTTACGGCGTAGCCATCGTCATCGAAACCGCTACCGATAACAATCAGCGCACCGTTGCCAACCTCCGCAGCTATTTCAACAAACTCGGCGGAACCCTCGGCAACTCCAATATGCACGACTTCATCTTCGATAGAAAATGCAGTTTCGTGGTTTGCAAAAAAGACGGCGTTGACGTTGAAGAACTTGAACTCGAACTCATTGACTGCGGCTGCGAGGAAATCTTTGAAGACGGCGACGAGATCGTTGCCTACGGCGAATTCCAAAGCTTCGGCCCAATGCAAAAATATTTTGAAGACAACTCCTTCGAAATCAAAAGCTTCAAGTTCGAAAGAATTCCTAACGTGATGAAAGCCGTCACCGACGAGCAACGCGAAGAAATCGATAAACTTCTTGAAAAAATTGAAGAAGATGAAGACGTTACCAACGTTTTCACCAATATGGAATAACCTTTTGTAATTTCATACATACTATGTACTACTACAAATTTAGAGTTTATTACGATGAAGTCGAGGATTTTGTCCGCGACATTGAAATCCTTTCCAACGACTCGTTTGAGAGTTTCCACAAAATTCTCCTTTCTTCCATCGGCCTCGCAGCAGGTGAACTCGCCTCCTTCTACATTTGCGACTCTAAATGGAACAAGCAGAAAGAAATCACCTTGATGGATATGAGCGATGACTCTGAAAAGGAGGAACCGCAGTACGAAGAAAGCGATGAGTTCGCCCTTCGCTCGCACCTCCCACTCTCCGTGATGACAGATTCCATCCTCAAGGATTTCATCTCTGATCCGCACCAACACCTTATGTATGAATACGATTACAATTCTCCCAAAGTCTTCTACATTGAACTACTCAAAATTCTTGAATCCGAGGCAGGCGTAACCTATCCTCGCTGCACCCGCAAAGAGAAGGAACTCCCCAAACCCACTAAGCAAAACCGGCTCCCCGATCCTGATGATGACTTCCTCCTCAATGAAGATGACGATGAAGACTCTACCTTTGATGATGGTTTCAATGATGACGACTTCAGCGATTTGAATGAAATTAGCATCAACGACTTTTAACAAACCCACGCTTTTGGTTATTGCGGGGCCGACCGCCGTCGGGAAAACCCAATTCGCAATACAAACAGCCATCCATTGCGAATCTGTCGTGCTTTCGGCAGATTCGCGTCAGTTTTATAGGGAAATGAAAATCGGCACCGCAGCACCAACGCCCGAGGAACTTTCCCTGGTGAAACATTACTTCATAGGCAACCTTTCCATCAACGATTATTACAGCGTTTCTCGCTTCGAGCAGGATGTGCTGGCTCTGCTCCCCTCTCTCTTCGCTAAAAACAATGTGGTAGTGATGACCGGCGGTTCCGGACTTTACATCGATGCCGTTTGCTATGGCATCGACGACCTCCCCGACCCCGAACCACAAATACGGCAGTACGTCAACGAATGTTATCAAAATGAAGGTGTTGATGGTCTCCGCGCACAACTCCGCATCGTCGATCCCGACTATTATCAGCGCTGCAACCCGTCCGATTTCAAACGTATTATGCGCGCCGTGGAAGTCTCACTCCAAATGGGGAAACCTTACTCCTTCTTCCTGAAAAACAACAGAAAAAAACGCGATTTCGACATCGTGAAAATCTGCCTCACACGGCCGCGCGATGTCCTCTTCGACCGCATCAACCAACGAGTGGACGCAATGATGGATGAAGGACTCCTTCAGGAAGTCAAAGAATTATATCCCTACAAACACCTTAATTCACTGAATACGGTAGGATATAAGGAGCTTTTTGATTATCTTGATGGGAAAACGTCCCTCAACCAAGCCGTCACCGACATCAAAACCCACACCCGACGCTATGCAAAACGGCAAATGACTTGGTTCAAACGCGATGACTCTTACGAGTTCGTGGAATTGTGAGAATGCGAACATTCACCCAAAGCGTTTAACCGAATTTCGGTTCATCAAAAATCTCCAAGTTTCGCAACTCCTTGCCCTCAATGTCTAAACGTAGAAAGGTAAGCCGCGTGTGATGTCCGAAACGCGATGCCGAGCCAGGATTGATAAACCAATGACCATACTTCTGGTCTTTGACGACCTTCAAAATGTGGGAATGCCCCGCAACAAAAATGGTGGGCTTTTCCTGCAAAATGATGTTCATTGCTGGCGTAGTATAATAATTTCCATTCCCCACAATGTGCATCAATGCCACTTTGTGTTCCTCACACTGAAAAACAAGCGATTCCGATGTCTGCTCCCTCACATCCCAATCATCGCAATTACCATAAACCGCACGCACGGGCGCAATCAACTTCAGGTCGTCTAATATATCGGTATTGCCAATGTCACCCGCGTGCCAAATCTCGTCACATTTTTCAAAAAAAGAGAACAAATCCGGATGAAAATAACCGTGTGTGTCTGAAATAATTCCGATTTTCATAAGCATAAATAAATGTAGAGGCGCACAAACGGACGCCTCTACGATTGATTTCTGGAACTGTAACGACTATTTAACAGCAATCGTTTCAATCTCTACCATCACTCCCTTGGGAAGCGACTTCACTGCAAATGCGGCACGCGCTGGAGGGTTCACCGTGTAATACTTCGCATAAACCTCGTTCATCGGAGCAAAATAGGCAATGTCACTCAGCAAGCAAGTCGATTTTACCACATCAGCAAAAGTATAGCCCGCCTCTTCCAAAATAGCAGCGATGTTTTTCATTACCTGCTCAGTCTGTCCTTCAATAGTTTCAGGAATGTTGCCTGTCGCAGGATCTACCGGAATCTGGCCTGAAATGTAAAGAGTTCCGTTTGCTTCAATTGCCTGGCTGTATGGTCCGATAGCAGCAGGCGCTTTGTCAGTGTGAATAACTTTTTTCATAATCCGTTGTTTTTATTCATTAATTTGTGAATTGTTTTCAAAAAAAGTGCAGCTCTCCCCACCTATCACTCGCTCGCCCTATTTGCTTTTGCGCTGAATACGATAGCCATATACAGCGAAAAACAAAATATAGAGGTAGCAAACAAAAAGCAAAGCATAAGCCACCTGATTGCCGACCCATCCGATGAGTTTACTATAAATCAGCGGCATTACAGCGCCACCCGCAATCGCCATCACCAGCAATCCGGAAGCCAGCTCCGTGTGACTTCCCAAATCGTGAATGGAAAGCGGCCAGATGGCAGGCCACATAATAGCGTGGCAAAAACTCAGCATAATGATGCACCCAACAGAAAGCATCCCTTTGGTGAAGATGGCAACGGCCACCAAAGCCATTGCGATACACAAATGCGCAATCAATGCGTGACGCTGTGAAATCATCTTCGGAACCGTCAAAATACCTAACAAATAACCCAAGATCAAAGCCACCAAGGCGTATGCGCTAAAGTTTTTGGAAAAAGCCAAAGAATAGCCCCAGAAATCCTGGCCATATTTGGGAAGATAATCAATTGCAATAACCTCGGCACCCACATAAAAGAAGATAGCCAAAACGCCCAACCACATATAAGGATACGAGAAAATGGACTTCTGACAGCGTTCCGCAGTGTCGCCAGCTTCACTCACTTCAGGTAACTTTGCCAATTTCAGGAAAATAACCAGCAAAATCAGTGCGGCTGTAATGACAATATATGGAAGGATGATGTTTTCAGAAAGACTTTGCAACAGCAAATCGCGCCCAGTCCCCGCTGGCATAGTTTTCAAGAGTTCTACTTCGTCGTCCATACCAGAGAAAAGCGCCTTATAGATGACAAAAACGCCGATGCATCCCGCTACTTTATTGCAGATACCCATCAAGCTGATTCGGCGGGCAGCGGTCTCTATCGGCCCTAAAATCGTGGCGTAAGGGTTAGAGGCGGTCTGCAAAACCGACAAGCCAATACCCTGAACAAACAGCCCCGTGAGGAAGATAAAGAAATTGCGATAAATGGAGGCCGGGACAAAAGTAATGGAACCAATAGCCATAATAATTAACCCCAATATCATTCCATTCGCATAACCCACTCGCTTGATTAGCATAGAGGAAGGAATCGACATCACAAAGTATGAAATATAAAAAGCAAATGGCACAAAAGCGGCCTGCACCTCTGTCAGTTCGCAAGTCATTTGTAAGAAAGGCATCAGGATACTATTCAGCCAGGTAACGAAACCGAAGACAAAGAATAACGAGCCAATAATGAATAAACTAAAAGCATATTTATTTTCTTTCATAAGAATAATTTTTTCAGCTGCAAAGATAATAAAAAAACAAAAAGAGAGGACTCGTGAAAGCCCTCTCTTATATTATTTCATCAAATGATGATTATCTTTGTGAAATGCTAACTTTGTAGTTGCTAATACGGCTTTCGGTTGCAACTCTAACGATATACATTCCGTTAGCAGCATTTACATTGATAACAGTAGGATTGCTTTGTGCCTGACCATCAAAGATGATGCGACCGTTCACATCGTAAACCTGAACGTTCTTAATCTGTTCGTTGCCATTGTTCACAACATAAACGTCGTTACCATAGCTGTAAACATTGATTGAAGTCAGATCGTAATTGTTGATGCCAGTCGTATCAACCGGGGTGGCAGTGGTAGTGAATTCTTGCTGTGCGCTCCAGTTGCTTTCAGCAACGTCTTCAACACATACTGACTTCACGTTCCAATAGTAACGAGTACCTTCCTGCAAACCAGTAAGTGCATAGAAGTTATCGGTAATACCAGTGATTTCAGTATAAGTGGTTTCGCCACTTGCAAGATAACGTACAGTATAAGAAGCAGCACCCATATCGGTCCAGTTCAAAGTAGCGGAAGTTTCGGTAATGTCAGAAGTCCAGAGGTTAGCAGGAGTTTCGCACTCAGCTTCGGTGAAGGTAACGTCGATGGTGTGATCAGCGGTTACGTTAGCGAAAGTGTAGGTGGAAACAGCGCCAACGCTTTGACCGTCAACCAATACGTCAGCGATTGCATAGTAGGTGTTGGGCTCAATGGTGAAGGTCTGACTTGCGCCGTAGTTAACGGTAACGACACCAGCAGGAGTGATAGTACCATTGGCACCAGCAGTAGCAGTGATAGTGTAAGTAGAATCAGCAATAGCGGTGAAGATGACTTCGATTGAGTGATCTTCAGTAACATTTTCGAAGTTGTAGCTGTTAACTGCGCCAACGCTTTCACCGTCAACAGTAACATCACTGATTACATAACCAGCAGCAGGAGTGATGGTGTAGAACTGAGCGCCGCCGCAATCAACGTTGGTTTCACCAGCAGGAGCAATGGTACCGTTGCCAGTAGCAGTAGCAGTGATGGTGTAAGTCAGAATTGCGGTTTCAACGGTTACTACGTGGTTTTCAGTCACGTTGTAGAGAGTGTAGCTATCAGCTGCGCCAACGCTTTCGCCATCAACGAAGATGTCAACGATTTCGTAGCATTCATCAGCAGTGAAGGTGTAGGTAACGTCAGTACCGTAAGCAACGTTTTCAGGATCAACGTTAACGTCGATTTCAACGCCTTCGCCAGCACCAACAGTGATGTTGAAGGTGTATTGACCGAAGGTAGCATCAATCGTATGATCAGCATTCAGTGCACTGAAAGTGTAAGTTTCAACAGCACCGGCTGAAACGCCGTCAACAGTAACGTCTTCTACGAAGTAACCTTCATCAGGAGTAATAGTGTAGGTAGGAGTTTCACCGCAGTTGAAGGTATTGGTAGCAGTAATAGCACCACCTTCACCAGCAGTAGCCGTGATAGTGTAGGTATCCATTTCGAAGGTAGCAGTGATGGTATGGTCAGCATCAATTGCGCTGAAGGTGTAGGAAGTAACAGCACCAACAGAAGCACCGTCAACCATTACGTCAGCAATCTGATAGCAAGCAGCAGGAGTGATGTTGTAAACAACGTCAGTACCGCAGTTGTAAATACCGGTTTCGGTAATCGCACCGCCTTCGGTCTGAGTGGCTTCAACTTCATAAGTCATCACCTGGAAGTATGCCTGAATGGTCATATCGCGGGTAATGTTATTCAAAGTGAGGGTAGTACCGTCGAAGTTTTCATTGTTGAGGTAAGAAACACCATCAACCAAGATTTCAGAAACAGTCTGGCAAGCGTCAGGAGTCAAGGTGTAGGTAACGTTAGCACCTTCTGCGACTACAGTTTCGCCAGCAGGAGTAATCGTACCATTGTTGTATGCAATCGCATTCAAAGTATAGGTATTGTCTGCGAAGGTAACATCAATAGTATAATCAGCGGCAATGTCAAGGATGCTGTAAGAAGGAACATTGCCAATGTTCGTGCCGTTGACAACAACGCTCTGAACTGCGGAGCCAGCATTCGCAACGAAGTTGATGGTAACATCGTCACCGCAGTTGTAAGTAGCGGTGCCAGGAGTAGCAGTACCATTACCCATAACATTTACGGTTACATTATAGGTGTTGATAGCGAATTGAGCTTCAACAGTATGATTAGCCGTAACATTGTTCAAAGTATAAGTAGCAACGGTTTGACCGGCTTCGAAGTTAGCGTCAGCGGTACCGTCAACCAGTACGGCGCTGATGTTGTAGCAAGGATCAGCTACGATGGTGAAGTCCACGCTTTCGTTATAAACAACTTCATTGTCACCAGCAACGGTAATCGTACCGTGGTTAGCAGCAGAAGCAGTAACGGTGAAGACATCGGGCTCGTAAGTAACGTCCAAAGTGTGGTTAGCATCAACTGAATTGAATGTATAAGAAGTCTGAGTGCCAACAGACTCACCGTCAACCAATACGTCAGCTACGTGATAACCGAAAGCAGGAGTCATCGTGAAGGTAGCGTCGTCTTCGTATTCAACCGTGTCAGTGCCAGGATTGGTGATACCAGCGCCAGTAGTATTAACAGTGATAATGTACTGGTTACGTGCGAACACAACATCCAAAGTGGTATCCTGAGTAGCAGCGGTAACATTTCTGTAGGTAACAACGTCACTATTGTGGTTCAAAATATAGGTGGTTCCACCGAGAGTGTGGTTGTCAATGTGCCAACCTTCAGCAGCCGTCATCGTGTACTGGTAAGCAGAACCGCAGTCAACAATAGCAGTTGTAACAGTACCTTCACCCGTGTGGGTTTCGTTCATTGCATACTGGTTGATAGCGAACACAGCGTTGATGGTGTGAGGACCAGCGATGTTGTTGAAGGTGTAGGTAGCAACTGCTCCAACAGAAGCACCGTCAACGAGAACGTCAGCAATGTGATAGCAAGGTTCGTCAGCAACGATGGTGTAAGTCAAGCTTGAGAAATGCTCAACGTCAGTAGCACCAGCAGGAGTAATCGTACCATTTTCAGTAGCAGATGCGGTGATGTCGTAATGGTTGATTGCGAAATAAGCTTCCAAGTTGTGGTTTTGGTGAATGTCAGAAACCGTAACGGTAGCGTTGGCTTGCTGGCCTTCGTAAGAAGTGGTTTCGCCATCCAAAACAACGTGGTCGATGTGATAACCAGTAGCAGCATTAATCACATAGTCGTAAGCAGTACCGCAGTCAACAGTTGCAGAAGTCACAGTGCCCGGAACAACAGCGTATGACATATTGTGAACGTCTGACATCATTTCGTAACGGAAGATGCTGTATTCGGTAGCGATGGTGTGGTCAACAACACTCTGATCGAAATTAGCGGCGGTGAAAGTGTAAGTAGTAGCGCTTACAGAATCAGTATAACCAGTCCAAACATTGGCACCGTCAACATTGATAGCGGAAATGTAGTAGCAAGTGTGGTTGGGTTCAATCGTGTAAGTCAAAGAATCACCATAAGTCAATGTGGCGTCGCCTTCAGGATCGATAGTTCCATTTTCACCAGCAGTAGCAGTGATGTTGAAAGTATTGAGAGCGAAGGTTGCACAAACTTCAATATCTTGATCAACGTTATTTACTTCGTAGGTGTATTCAACGTCGGTGTTGGCACCGAGTTCGTATGAACCGCCACGATTGTCAGTAACAGCTACAATGTGATAGCCATTAGCTGCGTCAGCAGTAACAGTTACGGTAGTATTGCTGTTGGAATCAACTTCAACAGGATCATTTACAGCCAAAGTACCACCAACAGCGGTGCAAGCAGTAACAGTGTAAGTATCGATTGCGAAGTTAACCGTCAACATAGTGTCTTGACGAGCAGGAGCAACCGTTACAGTCTGAACATTATAATCATTAGGTTCAGTCATCATATTAGCATAATGAATGCCAGCAAAGTCGTAGCTTTCAATGTGCCAACCCTGATCAGCGGTAACAGTGTAAGTATAGGATTCGCCGCAATCAACAGTGGCAGTAGTTACAGTACCATTGCCAGTGTGAGTTTCAGCCATTTCGTACTGATAGATAGCGAAGTTGGCTTCAACAGTATGAGCACGGTCAATGTTCATAAACAAATATTCCATACCGTCAGCATTAGTAATGTTGGCAGTTTCACCATCAACGATCAATTCGCTGATATAGTAGCAATCGGCAGGAGTGATATGAATCTTAGCAGAACCGCCGTGTTCAACAACCGTATCAACAGGAGTGATAGAACCATTTTCACCAGCAGTAACTGCGATGACATAATGATTGATACCAAAGTTAGCTACGATATTGGCATCGGCGTGGATGTCTTCAATTGAACCAATGAATGAAGAGCTGTCAGTGATGGTTTGAGCAACACCATCAACTTCAACTGAAACGATGTGCTGACCTTCGGCAGGAGTTACAGTATAATTGTAAATATCACCGCAATCCAAAGTGTCACCATCCGTGATGGTTCCAAGAGTTACATCATTAACAGAAGTAGCAACAACATAAGTGTAGGTATCGAAATTAGCTACGATCGTGTGGTTGTCTTCAATAGCGCTGAAAGTGTAGGTGAATGCAGCGCTATCATTGACAACAATCTCAGTAGTGTCGTCAACAACAACCGTAGTGATGAAGTGGCAATCATTGGTCGGACGGACAACATATTCAACAGTGTCACCATAACGGACTGCGCTGTCGCCAACAGGAATGATTTCACCATTTTCGGTATCAGTAACAGAAGCGGTGATGGTGTAGTTGTTCAATTCGAAGGTAGCGTCAATACAAGTGTCGCTAACGATATTGCTCAAAGTGTAAGTAACAGTGGTTTGATCGTTTGCACCGTAAGTAGCAACGTTAGTAGCATCGCTGAACGCGGTCTGAACGTGCATACCAGCAGTGGTAGCAGTTACAGTTGCCTCAACAGAAGCATCGTGGTTTACAACAGCCTGTTCAAAAGTGATTGTACCATCGGTAAGCGTGTTGCAAGCCGTTACATTATAAGTATTAATTGCGAACTCAACTACCAAAGCATAGTTGGCATCAGCAGTAACGTTAACGGTAGTATTGTTGTCAGCATTGGTGGTCGGGATTGACATCAGTTCCAAACTATCAATACCATCCGTAAGAATGCAGGAAGCAATGTGCCAACCCTCATCAGCTAAAACTTCGTAAACGAAATCCTCGCCACACATAACAGTGTCGCTGCTTACAGTACCATTACCAGTATGGGTTTCAGCCATTACATATTGGATGCTATCGAAAGTAGCGGTGATAACAGCATTATCGTTTGCATACCAAGTGTACAAACCGCCAACCACACTGTCAGCATATTGAACATTATTAATGGTGAAAGATGAGAGGTATTCGCATTCAGCAGGTTTGAGGTTGAATTCAAATGCCTGACCGTATGCAACATTATCATAAGTACCATTGATATCATCAGCGCAACCAGAAATTTCAACAGTGTAAAGGTCGGCTTCGGTATAAACAATTACATTATGATTTTCGTGAATGTTTTCAATAGTGTATTCATAGTAGTCTTCCTGATTAGCGAAAACGGTATCCAACTGACCATCAACAAAGATAGTGGAAAGGTGTACACCGTCTGCAGCTTCAATTTCATAAGTGAAGTCTTCACCACAATGAGCAGTACCAGCATTAACAGTAGCAGCACTGGTAGGATGAACGCTTGCAGTCATATTGAAAACAGAATCAGTGAAGTTAACAGTAAGGGTGTGCTCTTCAGCGACAGCGTTGAAAGTATAGACTTTACCATCAACATTATAATCAGCACCCGCTACGAGGGTTACACCATCGGCAGTGATTTCGCTGATGTAGAAGCAAGGTGAATTAGGAGTAATGGTGAATGAAGCATTCTGGCCCCAAGTCCAATTATTGGTAGTAGGAACAACAGAACCGCCATCTGGATTCAGGTTGGTAACCGTAATCGGATAGAGATTGAGCGCGAAATTAGCCATAACAGTAGTATCGCTAACTACATTATACAAAGTATCATAAACAACGGTATCGGTATTATTGCCATAAACAACGCCATCGATATCAGCAATGTGATAACCGTGAGCCGTATCAGCCACAACCATTACGATAGCATCCTGACCGTGGTCAACAAACTGAGTAGCAGGAGTGAAAGAACCCTGACCATTACCAACCTGAGTGGTAACTTTGTAGGAATTAGTAGCGAAAGCAACCGCAATCGTATCGTTTTCAGTACCTTCAATCGTCAATTCACGCACGGCATCGTCATTTTCGCCCAAGGTGTACAGATTGCCATTGATGGTATAATATTCAATGTGTGAACCTTCCTCTGCGGTCATCGTAACGGTATTGGTAGTACCGCAAGGCAACTGGAAGCTCGGAGTAATGTCTCCATTACCTTCAATCACACTGGTAACAACGTCATATTGAATCTGGCTGAACGTTGCTTCAACGTTAGTTTCACCTTCAATATCGTTAACAGTCAAGGTATAAGCAGCATTTGAGCCAGTGTAAACCAAGACATTATCCAAGAAGAAGCGAGAGTTGGCATTAGCAGCGCCATCAATAGTGATCTGAGTATGAGCATCACCGTCGGTGCAAGCAATATCGAAGCGTGACATTTCGCAATCATTGGCATTGGAAAGGCCAGCAACCGTATAAGTACGTGCGCCAGAAGCAGTGGTAACGATCACTTTCAAAGAAGTTGCATCATTTTTCCAAGCTTTAGCATCAAATGCGATGTGGAAGTTGCCGTCATTGGCAGAGCAATCCATTGTGGGCAAATTAACGTGACCAGCACTGCTGCCACTTCCCAATTTGATTTTACCATTAGCAGGATAAACTCTGGTGCCAGTCCAGCCAGAATAAACGCCACCGATGGTAATGGTACCATTAGCAGCATCGCAGTCTTGAGTACCACCAGAAGTGACTTCAGAGAAGTTCACATCCAAAAGGGTGGCTCTGGTAGCAGGCGTTTCAACAACGTCAGCAATCATTTCAGTGCCGTTAACCAAAACTGAAGTCAGCTCATAGCAGTTGTTCGGAATAAGATCGAAGGTCTGTGAACCGCCGTGAGCAACCGTGCTGTCAGCAGGATTAACTTCGCCATTTTCAGCAGTAGCGGTAACATTGTATTCATTAATGCTAAAGTAAGCATCAATGCTGGTAGCAGCGTGTACGGCAGGAACATCGCAAGTTTGCGTAGCGGCCTGATCCGTATAGGTAGCGATGACCTCATCACCTAACTTAACAGAATCAAGATGATAACCCGTGTTAGCGTTAATGGTGTAAGTGTAGGTTTCGCCGCAATCAACTGTACCTTCAACCACTTCGCCCATAGTAGCATCGTGTGCAACACCTGTCATTGCGAACTGATCGATAGCGAAGGTGATGTCGTAAACGTGATTAGCATCAACAGCCGTAAGATTGTAATCGATAACATCAACGTTGTCGATTTGAACATTGGCAATATGATAGCAATCAGCAGGAGTGATGGTCACTGCTAAATCAGCACCGTGTTGTACAGTGGTGGTACCAGGAGTCACAGTGCCTTCTGCTTCGTTGTAGTTCATCGTGATGGTATATTCGTTGATAGCGAAGTTCACCATAACAGCGGTATCGGAAGTAACATTGTTCACAACATAAGTAGCGGTAACATCTTCATTGTTTCCGTATTCAACGGTATCATTACCACAAATGATACTGGCAATATGATAACCTTCGTTAGCAGTAACAGCAACGGTGTCAGCCGTATTGTAATTAACGGTGTTGGTAGCAGGAACAACCTCACCCATAGTGGCATCGTTTACTGAAGCAGTAACAACGTGCGTGTCAATAGTGAATTCAACCTGAACATTCGTGTTAGAAGCATTCACCACCATAGGAATGTTGATGGTCCAATCGGAGATAGTGCCACCGAGAACGATCGGGTAATTGTTCCAAACCACGGAAGCGATATGAGAACCGGTATTAGCGTGGATGGGGAAGTTAGAAACGGTTTCGCCACACATTGCGGTGGTGAAAACGCCTTCGGGCTGACCATTCACCAAACCTTCGCCCTCACCGATGCTTTCCCAAGTGAGTTCGTACTGAATCATCTGGAAGGTCACGTCAATGGTAGCGTCAGCTTCGATAGAATCGAAAGTATAAGTATTGGTCGGATTTTCGATAACGGAACCATTCACGGTAAGGGTAGCAATTTCGTAGCAAGAAGCAGGAGCGATGGTGTAAGTGGGGGTGGTGTGCCAATCTACAGTAGTGGTTCCAAGCGGAGTGATTGAACCGTTTTCACCAGCGGTAGCAACGATGTTGAAGGTGTTGATAGCCACGGTAGCGGTGATGGTATGAGCTTCGTGAATATTTTCGAAAGTGTATTCAGCGATATCAGTCATAGGAGTGCCGTCAACGGTTACATATACAATATGGTAACCTTCAGCAGGAGTAACGGTATAGGTTGCATCTTCGCCGCAACCATAGGTTTCGGTAGCGGTGATAGTAGCGTTTTCAACCTGGGTGGCAGTAACAGTGTATTCGTACTGAGCAAAGGTAGCAGTCAAGGCGTGGTGAGCCACAACGCTGTCAAGTGAGAGAGTATTGTCAACAAGCTGAGCCATTACAGAAGTGCCATCGAGCGTAACGTCTTCGAGGTAGTAGCAATCGCTTTCAGCAGTGAAAGTGTATTCAGCATCTTCGCCGTGGTTAACGGTAGCGGGACCTGCGATGGTACCGTGTTCGGGCTGTTCGTACTCAACATTGAAAGCGCAAGCTGCGGTACCGTTCACCAAAACGTGAAGGGTAACAGTGCTGTCGCAACCAGCAGCATTGGTGCGGACAAAAGTATAAGTGCTATCAGCAACGTTTTCGCTGATAGTCACATCACGCCAAGTATAAGGAAGCTCGTTTTCGCAGAGGGTCAATTCACCAGCGTTTTCATAGTCACGATAATTGACATTCAAAGTCATATTAACCACTGAGTCGCAACCATTAGCGGTAGCGAGGGTTACTGACATAGTGCCAGCGGTAAGGAAGTTGAGGCCATTCCAAGGGAAAGGAAGTGCGCCGTCGCAAATGGTGGAATCCACGTCAATGTTATAGGTCGGATTCACAACGAGGGTCATCGTGACGGTGCTATCAACACCGTGAGCGCCCTGGCCAGCGAGGGTGGTATCCTTGGTACCGGCTTCATTGAACTGCACGCCATCCCAAGTGTAAGGAAGTTCAGAAGCGCAAATGGTCTTGTTGGCGGTAGCAAATTGGTTTTCATAAACCGTAAGGTTCAAGGTGATGATGCTATCGCAGCCATTTGCGTTAGTGAGTTTCTGAGTGTAGCTGCCAGTAGTGCTGTAGGTTGAATCATTCAACCTGTAAGGAAGTTCATTTTCAATGATGCTGGCAGTAATGGTTTCAGCAGTGTTAGGATTAACCGTCAAGGTCATCGTCACCACTGAGTCGCAACCATTGGAAGCGGTCAGTGTAACGGTCTTTTCACCTGCTGCGTCAAAAGTCTCACCATTCCACGGATAAGGAAGATCGTTTTCACAAATGGTTTTCTCATCGGTGGCGGTGAACATTTCAGTAATGGTAAGATGGAGTCTCACAGTGCTATCGCAACCGCAAGGAGTGGTGAACGTTTGTTCAAAAGCCACGGGGTATTCCATCACAGGTGACTCGGCGCCGAAAGTGAGTTCGCCAAAAGTATAAGGAAGTGCGTTTTGGCAAACAGTTTTGTAAATATCGCCATCAAACGGCTGACCGATGGTCAAGTGAACGATATGGATCGTGTCGTCACCATTGGATGCACCACCTACAAGCGTATCATATAATATACTTGTTTCTGTACATATAATATTAGAGCCGTCAAGCTTAGCAAAATTCCAAGTTTGGCAAGCGTTGATGTATTCTTCATTCACGTGAGAAATAATAGGAGCAGCTTCGGTAGTAAAAGAAGTGGTTGCGTATTCCGCTGAACAGGTAAGTTTCACACCAAAAGTGTAAGCAGTTTCGGGATCCAGCTCATCAAGGTTCAAAGTCCAGACATCGCCTTCGTGAGTGGGGGTGTATGCCTGAGGCGTTCCGTTGAGTTGGAAATCGAAGTTCGCGAGTGCTGAAGTCCAAGTTATAGTAGCGGCATTGTAAGCGACATTAGAGCTTGCCAAATCAGTAACAGCGGGACAAGACTTCTTATAGATGCAGACAGCCGGCTGCGTGTTTGTTGAACCATAGCAAGAGAACAAGCCAGACGTATTGTATTTCAATTGATTACGAGTATTGTCTCCTTGCGCAACGATACTTGCCACATTTGAAGCAATGGTAATCAACCAAGAGCCCTCATCATCATTGGTCGTTTGGGTTTTCAACTGATTACCGGTATTGCTGGCAGCATACAGATAGCCGCCGTCAACTTTGAAAGCGAACGTACCCGAGACCTCACCTGTTTCAAGTTTAATCACTTGAACATTAGAAGTCCAAGAAGCCAGATTGTTGGTTTTGGTAATGTCAACAGCGGTGCGGTTGGTTGCAGTTGCATTGGTTCCGGTTCCCAAAGCTTTATTGTAGTCACTTGCCGCAATAACGATTGAGTCGCCCACCTGAAGGTCGGCAGCGTTCGTTACCAATTGGTAAACTTGAGCGTTTACATTACCCACAGCCATCAACATCATCAATGCGACAGCAATAAAACTCTTCATCTTTGCAAAGATTCGGAAATTTTCAGGTCTAAAAGTGTAAAACCTTTTCATAAATTTGATTTTTGATTGATTATTAATTTTCTCTATTCTTCTTTCTATCTATTTTATTTTCAATAAATTATATGTGAAGAGTTGTTTTTTATCAACAACTTATCCACATAGATATAAAATCTTACAAAAATAGTACTTTTTTTTGTAATAGCACACGTTTTTTTAGGAAAAACGATTTTTTTTTGAACAACAAGATGTGAAAAAAGAAAAGGGGCTAAAGCACCAATTCAGCGAACGAGGTTTCGGTTTCCTGAAGGCGGATGGAGTAAAGTGAAACACCGTCGGGAAGCAGTTTGATGATGAGGTCTGCGAAAATCATCAACAAGTTTTCGGTGGTGGGTTGGCAGGGCAACACCAGCACGCGCTCATAATGTTTCTTCAACTGGCTCACCAACTCCGCATCCGTCTCGTCGCTCAACACAAGGGTATGGTCCATTTTACCTATAACCGCCTCATTCACAATATTTTTCAGCTCACGAAAATCCATCACCATCCCCAATTGTGGAGAATCGGGAGCCGTTTGCGGCTTTCCAGCCACCGTGACATCCATCTTATAGGAATGCCCGTGAATGTTCTGGCAGAGCCCCTCGTAATGCGTAAGCGCGTGGGCCATTTCAAACGAGAATTGCTTGGTGAGACGGAGTTGCATTGTTTTTTTGGTGAATGGGTGAAGGAGAGGAAGAATATTGCGAAATCCGGATTATTTGATGATGAGTTTGAGGGTTTCGGTAGTTTTTTGCGTGGAAATCCTAATGAAATAGCAGCCCGTCGGCAAGTTGTCGGTGGAAATCATCGTATTTTTATCGCCTACATTCTGGATGGAAAGCACCTCACGGCCTGCAATGTCAAATATTTCTATCTTATTAATATTCAAATAATTGCTTCTAATATTCACTTGATTTGAAGCAGGATTGGGGAAAATCTGACAAGACTGATAGTCAGCGAGATGGTAGTTTTCGATATCGGTTTCATTCCACTCAATGCAAGTAGGATACCACGGTTCATTCTGGCGGCTGCCAAAAAGGTAGTCCACCAATTCGGGACAATCAATAAAAGGATTTCTATTATGCTGTATCTGACTATCAATCACATTATTGCGATCGATCTCTTTTTGGCTTACGGGATCGTTAGTGTGCCAATCCACAAACATATTTTTAGCCCAGGAAACGAGTTGAGAACCCGTAAAGACGGATTCGGAGGACTGCCCCAGATTTTTATCCATATAGCAGACCGACATATAGAAAAAGCCGCGGGCCAAATCGCCCTTGTACGCATCAATCGGTTCAAAAACATTGCCAGAGCATCCTGGATAGCTGCAATCACCGACTTTCGAACCATTTTGACTGGTCCAAGGATTGGAGTTCTCATCCACCTCACCGTAAGGCAGATTTCCACGCTTGTTGTTCACCCAGCCATCGGTCGGATAGATGTGGAAAAGGTCTGTTTTCATCGGCGTGGCATCGTTGAACCAGCTTTGCGGAATGGTGTGCTCGCGATTGTAGCATTGTCCTTCGCTTGTATAATTGCCGCACTGGTCGCTGAAATCAAAATAGTAGGGCGCAGTTCCTGTCGGGTTGTCGGAATAGATATCCCAAACCTTACCCGAAGGCATTACGTCGGTGGCACGATACGCATTCCACAAATCGGAATAATTCAGCACGGTATGGCTTTTTATGATATTGCAAAGGGCGGTACGAAGTTGCTCGCCGCTTTTTCCGATAGCCGCATTGTAGTAGCCATCCGGTACTTGCGCCACCGCGACAGAAAGGGTGACCAGTAAGATTGTAAGTGTGAATAAACGTTTCATTTACAAGTTGAGGTGTTGAATTGTTGAATTGTTGAGGGGTTGAATTGTTGAGGGGTTGGGAATTGGGTTGAAGCCGAATAGCAATTTATTGTTTTTGGTACAATTGATAAAGTTTGATAGTTTGAACGGCTTCGCGCACATCGTGTACACGAAGAATATCGGCACCGTTTTGCAGTGCGAGCATATTCAGTGCGGTTGTGCCACACAGTGCTTGGTCGGGAGCAATATCTAATACATTATAAATCATTGATTTACGCGATAGTCCGATAAGAATTGGAAATTCAAAAATACGAAAAACGGACAGATTTTTCAGTATTAAATAATTCTGTTCCAATGTTTTGCCGAAGCCGAAGCCAGGGTCAAGGATCAACTTGGTGCAGCCGGCATCTTTGAAAATAGCGATTTGCTGTCCGAAGAACTGGAGCATACTTGCAATCGGGTTCTCGGCCAGCGTAAGTTGTTGCATCAAAGCAGGTTTCGCAGTTGTATGCATCAAGACATAGGGGACATTGAGTTGGGCGATAGTTAGTGGCATCAGCGAATCAAAGACACCGCCTGAGACATCGTTAATCATATTGGCGCCTTCGCCGACGGCGCAACGGGCGACCGACGAACGCCAGGTGTCGATGGAGATTTGAGCGGAAGGGAAGGCGTTTCGAACCAGCGTAACAGCGTGGCGGATGCGATTGATTTCCGTTTCCTCGTCCACATCAGCGGCACCGGGGCGAGTAGAAGCCGCGCCAATGTCAATAAAAGCCGCGCCTTGGGATAAAATCTCTTCGGCGCGACTCAATATCTGCTTATCAGTGAGATACTTACCGCCATCGTAAAACGAGTCAGGCGTTACATTCAGTATCCCCATTACGACAGGTTGTTCCTGCATTATTGCATTTTGTTTTGAATATTGTTTCCACAATCATCCACAATCATCTTGTACCATTTTTCAGGATAGGCAGGATGATCAGGATTTTCGCATTGCGGTACAGCAGTATTTGTCTTAACGAACTGTCCGTTGGCTTCTTTCTTCACATTGCCATCGTTGTACTTCACGAGGAGGTATTCGAAGAGGCGGTCCCATTCGGCGCAGGCTTTCTTGGCACAGTTGGCGGAGAAGGTAGTGAGCTCGCGCTGTGCGGCGGCGGGGTCATTCTTGTACATCGAAACCATCTTGGCTTCCAAATTCTTCACTTCGGTCAGAAAGCCGGCCTCCAATTCTTTTTGAGAATTGTTGACGTGCTTAATCATATCGCAATAGCGGGTATAAACGAGTTGGCTCACTTTCGTGAACTTCCAGTAGGCAGCGGTTGAAGAGTAGTCAACCATAGAGCCGTTGCCTTCTTGGAGTTCGAATGGGACTTTGTTGATTCCGCAGAACATCGGCATATAGCAGGTGGAGGCGGCATCATCAACGCCAAACCAGAGGATTCCGCCGAAGCCGTCGGGAAGGCCGGCACGCATTTGAGCCACGAAAGAGAAACCGGTTTGCTGGGTTGCGGTGGCACGCTCGTGGATGTACTCCTTACCATCGTACGACCAGTTCATCGGGCGCCAGCGGTAGGGACAAGCGAACGGGCCTGCGCCAAGGTCTTTGGTCATATCCATTGAGGAGCCCTCGAAATGGTCGCGCATCAACTGCATCACAGCCAACACGTCAAGTTTCTTATCGGGCTTGATCCAAAGCGGGAAGTTATGTTCCAGATTGTCGCCGCGAGCATAATCCTCGTACTGGGCCATCAAGCCAGGGTTGCAGCGGTAGAAGGCCATCCAGACGCGGGAGTCGCAGAAGCGAGCGCCTTCGAAATTGATGGGAGCGTAAGCATCGCGGAAGCTGAAATCAGCATCTGCGCCATCAGCAGGATAGTAACCTTTGAGCTTTGCAAAAGTGATAACATCCTGAGAATAAACGGTTTCAACATCGGGAAGGAAAATCTTATCAATTTCCTTTGAAGTGATGGAAGTCTTGCCATCGCGAAGCGGGAACGTGGTGATACGCGCTTGGTTGGCGTGACCGGAGATGTAACCATCCGGAATACGGCGGGCCACCCAGACGGCACCATTTGACCAGCCCTTCACGGTTTTGCCCTTGGCATCTTTCATTTCGGCACCTTTTCCAATCAATTCAAAAATCCAGGCCTCGTTAGGGTCAACGATGGAGAAAGACTCGCCTTCGCTGTGATAACCGTAAGCATTCAGCAATTCGCAAATCACCTTGATGGCCTCACGGGCATTCTTGGCACGCTGAAGAGTAATGTAAATCAGTGAGCCATAATCAATTAAGCCAGGAGTTTCCCACAATTCCTCGCGTCCACCATAAGTGGTTTCGGAGATGGTGAGCTGATGTTCGTTCATATTTCCTACAACGGAATAAGTGTGAGCGATTTCCGGGATTTGTCCGAGGCGTTTTCCTGTATCCCACTCAACGATGTCGCGGAAAGAGCCCGCTGGATGGTTGCCGGCAGCGATAAAGTAAAGTTCACCGTACAATGTGTGCGAATCAGCGGCATAAGTCACCATACAGGAGCCGTCGCTACTGGCACCCTTCGTGATGATAAAGTTGGTGCAGGCCGAAAGTCTTCCAGCGAACAAGACGCTGAACACCAACAAGAAAGAAAGAACTAATTTCTTCATATTTCTAAAAAATTAAATGATAAACTAACGGGCAGCGACATCGAAATGATTGACATTCGGGATGACGAGCAGCGGCATCGGAGCGAGGTTCAGCAATTGGCGGGTGGAGCTACCCAACCAGTAAGCGGTAATATCGTCCTCTTCCTCACGCATTACGGCAATCAAGTTAACGCCTTCATTCTTAGCCCATTCCACGACAGCTTCGGGCGCATTGCCTTGAACGCTGATGGTGGATGCGGAGTGGCGGACATTCAATTCGGTGCACATAGAAACGGCGTGATTCAATTGGACATTGATAATGTGCTTTGTTTCCGCATCGCAGGGAGAGCAGACCCCGAGGAGAGACACTTTGGCAGCAAAGGCCTTGGCAAATTCGCCAGCGAGTTCAATTTTCTGCAATGTTTCGAAACTGGTATCAATTGGGAGGAGGATTTTGATCAAGTCGCGGTTGATTTGCACGTGGTCGCCGATGATGAGGACGGGCACTTTGGCGATACCGACGATCTTCATCGTGTTGCTACCGACGAACATTTCTTCAAAACCAGAGGCGCCGTGGGAGCCCACCACGAGCATTGAATCGGGAAGGTTGGCGGCAAACTGAGCCAACTCAAGGTATGCCTTTCCTTCAAGAATCACGTCTTGAATTTCGTTGTTAGGAGCTTCGGTTCTGCTTAAAGTCACAAGGTCAGCCAATTTGGAATGAGCGACGCGCAGCATTTCCGCTTCATCGGTAACATTTAACTTGCTGGCGGCAGTAGGGGTTTTGACCCAAACCACGTGGATTTTCGCTTTCGTTTTCAATGCGACTGCGACAGCGTGACGGAGGGCGTTTTCTGAATTTTGGGAGAAGTCGATTCCCACTACGATATTTTTCATAATATAAGGGATTTATGGTTAATAATCTTCATTTATCAATTTGAGAAGGTACTCGCCGTAGCCGCTTTTGCGCAGCGGCTCCGCAATCTCACGCAACTGGTTTGCATTGATAAAACCTTGTTTGTAAGCGACTTCCTCAATACAACCCACCATTAGTCCTTGTCGTTCTTCCACCACCTGTACAAACTGAGTGGCTTCGATGAGAGAACGGAAAGTTCCCGTGTCGAGCCAAGCAGTACCGCGGTCCATCTTACAGACTTTCAATTTCTTATGTTCCAAATAATAACGATTCACATCGGTAATTTCATATTCGCCGCGTGCGCTCGGTTTGATGTTGGCGGCCACGTCCACCACGGAATTATCGTAGAAATAAAGGCCCGGTACCGCATAATTCGACTTGGGCTGCTTGGGCTTTTCCTCAATGGAAACGGCATTCATATTCTCGTCGAATTCCACCACGCCGTAGCGTTCGGGATCGGCGACGTGGTAAGCGAAAACGATACCTCCATCGGGGTCATTGTTGAGATGAAGGTTGTTTTCAAACTCACTGCCGTAGAAAATATTATCACCCAGGACGAGGGCCACCTTATCATTTCCGATGAACTCTTTCCCCAGCACAAATGCCTGGGCGAGTCCATTGGGAACGTGTTGTACCACATATTCAAAGCGGCAACCAATGCGGCTTCCATCGCCAAGAAGTCGCTGAAAATGAGGCAGATCTGTAGGCGTAGAGATAATCAGAATCTCACGGATACCTGCCGACAACAAAGTGGAGAGTGGATAATAAATCATCGGCTTGTTGTAAATGGGCATCAACTGTTTGCTCATTGCCAACGTGATGGGATGGAGTCGGGTGCCAGCGCCGCCAGCCAAAATAATTCCTTTCATATTTTATATTATAAAATGAGGTGCAAATATACAACTTTCAATTGAATGCAACAAATTTGTTTTCAATTTAACAAGATTACGAAGCGGAAGGCCTTGCAAGGGCAAAACCCAGCCAGGCAAAAAGGATGCAAAGCAAAAGGTTGGCCACGATATAAGCGGCTCCAGCTCCGTAGCGTCCGTTTTGAAGTAACAACAAAGACTGCGACGAGAAAGTAGAGAATGTGGTAAAACCTCCGCAAAAGCCAACAGTGAGCAAAAGCAGCAATGTCGTCTTACTACAACTAACTGAAAAACAACCAATTAAAAAAGATCCCAGAATATTGACAGTGAGTGTGGCCCAATGTGAAGAGATGCAAAGAAGTTGCGCCAGCAAAGTGAAAGCATAACGAAGCATACTTCCTAAAGCGCCACCCAGTCCAACAAACAGAAAATTTTTCAACATACCTACATATATTCAATCATTGTACGCACGAGGTTGTCGGCACTGTCGGCGATGTCGGCGATGGTAGCATTGAGCATATAGCACGGTGTTGTGAAAATCAGATTTTGCTTATCGGAAATCACCTCGGTAATTTGCGTATTCACGTGAGACGCGCCCATTTTTTCCACGTCGGCGATGGTGGCGGAGTCGGATCCGACCGTCACGGTAATATCGCCCAACACTTTGGCAATCAGTACGGGAGCGATGCAAAGTCCGCCGATGGGTTTGTGAGCGGCATGCGTATCAACGATGGCTTTGCGGACGGAATCAAGCACAGTGGCATTGGCACCATCAAAAGCGTAAGTGAATAGGTTTTTGGCGACGCCGAAACCGCCAGGGAGGATGAGGGCATCGAAATTGGCGGGAGCATACTCGTTGATGTCGTGAATGTTGCCGCGGGCAATACGGGCGGCCTCCACCAACATATTGCGGCTACCTTCCATCGGTTGGCGAGTGAGGTGATTCATCACGTGGTACTGCGGCGCATTCGGAGCGAACACCGTATAGGCACATTCATTTCTGTCGATAGCCAAAAGTGTCATTACCGACTCGTGGATTTCCGATCCGTCAAGATGGCCGCAACCATTCAAAATTACTGCTATTCTTTTCATATTATCATTAATTAATTCAAGACTTTAAAAGATGAGAGCGGAGAAAGATTGAACGGGAAGATGAAGTAGAATTGGGTTTGCAAAGATACGATAAAAAAATATCTTAAAAAAATTTGAAAAAAATATCTCATTGATACAAACAAATAAGAAAGTTATTTGTTTAGTAATATCGCCAAGAACAAAAACCAGAAAAAGACAAACGCCAGATGATATGCGCCTAAGGAAAAGGCGCACGTAACATATTACGCTCAAGAACAAAAAAAATTTAAGATATGGAAAAGAAAAATACGAAAAAGGAGAGAACGATTATGCAGGTTATCCGCATTTTATCTCGCCGTTTGGAACATTCGAAAGAGAACGTCTTCAACGAACTGGTCCCCGACCTCATTGAGGTGGACGTTTACAGCAAGCAGAAATCGAAAAGCAAGCATTCACAGCGCAGGCCATTTGATAACTACGACGAGAATGAGCCGAAATTGAGCAAGAAGGAGTTGGACGAGATTGTAGCAGACCTGAACACTCTGGCCGAATACCTGAAATGCACACCCGTACAAGCGGCGCTGTTTGTGGCCTGTTTCACCTGCAACATCTCCTGCGACAATTTCGACACAGACGACATTGCCCGCTTTTTTGATTTGCCACAAATTGATTTCATTATTTTGGGAAACGATTTGGACGCGCTGAGACAAAAACTTCTGACGGAGGCCTACGAATCTCCATTCAATACTGATTCTCAATGTATTACACACGCTGTAAAACAAGCAATTTATGCAAACGAACCCATTCCCGAGCAGAAACCGAAGGAATATACCCGCTACGTTTTCGCGCAAGAAATTGCACATTATGTGGAAAATCGCACCGAAGACCATAAGAGCACGAGAACGCTGAAAATGGAAGTGGAACGTGCTGAAAATAAGGCAATGCAACTGGAATTTGTGCGCAAAGTACTGGAATTCAAACTGGATACCGAAACCCGCACTCTGCTGTACGACATTTGCAATGATTTTATCGCCTCAAGAAATCATTCAAGTAACTTAGATTACACATTGAAAGACATTTACGACGATATTGAGCAACGTTTCAGCGTGGCGGCGCAGTTGATGAAAAGCAAGCACATCTTGCAAGAACTTGATCTGGTTGACATCCAAGCTGCCACAATGCTTTCAGACGCACAGATTTTCCTCACTGAAAAGGGAGTGAAACTCTTTTTGGAAAAAGACCACCAGATTTTCACTAAGAAAGGCAACGGCGAAAAACTGATTTCGCCCAAAAGCATTGCGGACAAGGATATGTTCTACGATGAGGAACTGAAAAGCCAGCTCGACTTTTTTGAAGAGACACTGCAAGAAAAGAAGTTCAAGGCGCTGCAAAAGAGACTGGCCACAAAAGCGATGCCGAAAGGAATGGTGGCGCTGTTCTACGGGCTTCCCGGAACTGGCAAGACCGAAACGGTTAAACAGATTGCAAAACACACTGGCAGAAGCATTTACCACGTTGACATCAGTACGGCAAAGACTTGCTGGTACGGGGAAAGCCAGAAACTGGTGAAACGCATCTTCACCGATTACGCCGAGATGTGCAAAAACGAGAAGACGAAGCCGATTCTGCTCTTCAACGAAGCCGACGCCCTGTTCAGCAGCCGCCACGATACAGGACGCAATTCCGGAGCCAGCTCCACCGACCAGACGGAAAATGCCATTCAGAACATTATTTTGGAAGAAATGGAAAAACTCGACGGTATAATGATTGCAACCAGCAACTTAGCCAACAATCTGGACCCGGCATTCGACCGCAGATTCCTCTTCAAAATCGAGTTCGGACAGCCCTCGTTAGAGGCGAAGAAAGCCATTTGGCGCAGCAAAATCGAGTGGCTGAACGATGAGGAATGCACACAACTGGCCAGCAAATACGACTTTTCGGGCGGCGAAATCGACAATGTGGCTCGCAAAGCCACAATGAAGGAATTGCTCCGCGGAGAAAAGCCCACAATGGAAGAGTTGGACAATATGTGCAAGCACGAAAAAATCGGCGACAAGAACAAGAGCATCGGCTTCAAGAATTAGAAGAACGGAAGAGCGAGCGTTTTGAAACCGAACACAAAACAAGAGGTGTTGCCTTCCCTGCGGAAAACAACACCTTTTTTGCGCATTCTATGTTCAAAAATTATTTTCCAGGAAGAAAATCAGCGGAAAAAGTGAGAGGGAGGAGTTCGGCGGCGGAGTTCACCTTCCAGATTTCGCCCTCCTGCCCTGCCATCAGAATGGCCACATTCTTACCATATTTGGTTTCGTATTCGAAAAGCACCTGCCGGCACGCACCACACGGAGGAACGGGCTTGGTGAGCTTATTTTCGGGATTAATAGCGGTTACCACCAACGTTTTGAAAGGCACCGTCGGATATTTCGCAGCAGCAGCAAAAGCGGTAGTGCGCTCGGCGCAAAGTCCCTGATAAACAGAGTTTTCCTGATTATTACCTGTCATAATCTCGCCATTTTCCAATAGCAAGGCGGCGCCTACCTGAAAATGTGAGTAACCGGCGTTGGCGCGGGTGGCGGCTTCTCGCGACATCTTCAACAACATCTGCTCTTCGGCCGTCAATTCCGACTCTTTTTCGTATATAGTGAAACTTGTTTTGATTTCAAAATTCTTCATTTTTCGTTCTGTTGATTGAAATTACATAACTTGATTTTTGCAAAATTATTGCTTTATTACCTTCTGCTGACGCAAATTCCCTTGTTCAAGGACCTGAACGAAATAGATTCCAGACGGCAATTCCGTCAAATCCAACATCATTTTTTCGTCGGTCCATTCGCGACTTAACAAACATTTTCCCATTGCATCGTAAAGTGAAATCGTGGCGAACGAACACTGTCCAATGCGAGAAATCCACACTTGACTTTGCGTAGGATTTGGATAAATAAACAACTGATTTACAGTTAATTCATCAATTCCAGTATTTTCAATTGCAAAATGATAATGCACAATGCTATCGCAGCCGAACTGAGTAGTGAATTGCTTATTGAAATCGTACGAGCCCGCCTGCATCGCCACAAATTCCTCGTCGCCCATCCAATACGATTCGCCCAATGAGAGCGGAATCAACAAATCCTGTTCGTACGACGGATGTAACGTGAGATGTATCATCAGAATGCTGTCAACTCCGCTGGCGGAGGCACCAGGATACACAAAAGTGTAATCGCCACTCATTATCAAAACCTCGCCCTCATAAATGAACGGAGAACAAGCAGTGATAGACGTATCGGCATAAACTTCGGTAGGAGAAGTCACATAAACAAAGTAATGAATCACGCTGTCGCAGCCGAAAACCGTCTGGTGGATTTTGTCATAAGTGAACATTCCGGGTGCTGTGGCTGTATAGGTGTCATCCTCAATCTGATAAGTATCCCACAGGGCAACATTCAGGATTCGATTTTCGCTATAAGAAGAATGAAGGGTTAAGTGCAAGCGCAAAATGCTGTCGGCACCATTGGCAGCCGCATTGGCATAAACAATTTCGTAATCACCTGATTGCAAATAATTTGTACCTTCATAAACAAAAGCATCACACGCTTCAAAGCTCACATCGGTATAAACGGGATCGGGGACGACCACAATGGTATCGGGATCAGTAGGAATGGTGTCGGGATTCTCGATTGTGGTATCGGGAGCGGCACCTTCCACAAAAACGGTGGCGCTGACACGTTCGCTCACGCACGTCAGGTTGTTCACGACGGCCATTTCCTCCACAAAATAGGTGGTGTTTTGCGAAAGTGCCGGAGTGGTAAAGGTCGTGCCCGTGGCGAGCGGGGTGGAAGCGGTTTCAGAATCATACCAATTAATTGTATGAGAAGAAGTTGCGGTAAGAGTAGCCGTTTCACCAGCGTTAATATGCTGATCGGCGACCTGCGGAGCGCTGACGAGAGGTTGGAGTTGCACATCGTGGCGCACGCCCGCGCCGTCGGTAGTAGTGACCGTGAAAGTCTGTGTTTCGTAGCAGTCGGCCGAAACCTCCACCGTGTAAGTGCCCGCTTTGATGGGACGATGGTAGTTGCCAACGGGAAGATGAGAATAAACTTCGGAATTAAACGTGTCGTGGTTTTGCACAAAGATTTTCGCTTCCACTGGCTCGCCCGTAACCGCATCGGTGACAACACCGCGGAAACCATACAAACATTCTTCAATGTAGTTGAGCAGCGCATTCTTGCTGTTTGTCCAATACGTTGGGAGCGAAGAAGATGACGTTACAACCTTGTCGAAATGGGCTTCAATCGTGATTTCACGGCAATGCTGATAATAGTTCATATAATCCTGTCGGGAGCCATCGATGACGTACCAATCACCACCCTCGGTAACGGCACCGCAGCCGGGCTGATAAGCGGTTTCGCCCACCATATACGATGGGTCAATTTCCTGACAATCATCCACATAATTCTGGCAAATGTAGCGATACCAATTGGCATCGGGGTGAGCACGATCGGCGGTTTCCCAAGAATCCCACGGGTAGTTGGTGAGTTCGGCGCCACCGTGGAAATTCACCGACATCACAAAATGCTTGTCGGCCACCCAATTGATGATGGCCTGCGTTTCGGGCTGCACATTTGCGCTGCCCGAAATGCCCGGAACAAACGGATAATTTCGATTCAAATCCACATTATTATAATTATAACGTGTTGAATAATAAGAACTTATCTGCGTATTACTATTTTTATAAGTTCCGTCAGGATTTTCAAGTGGACAAATGTACAAATCCACATTTTGAAGGATATTCTGCACCTGCGTATCGGCAGTGGCATTATTCAAAATGTAATTGATAAGCTGGAGCATCATATAGTAGCCCACCACTTCATCGCCGTGCATTGTGGACGAATAGAGGAAAGCGGGCTTATCGGCAGGTTGTCCGAGAGTGGAGCTGATGTGAGCGGCCAGAATCTTGTGAGGGCGCTGCGGATTAGGAGTTGCCGCCAGAATGGTATCGATTTTGCAAATGTCGGGGAAATTGGTTTCAAACGAGTGCATCAGTTCCTCATAAACGTCGTAAGCGGGATACTTGTTCCAATTGGCGGTGAAATCGGAGAGCGAAGTGGAGACCATACTTCCGCCGGGAGGGCGCTCAGGCGTAAGGATTTCGAAAGGCAGATGCTGTGCCATAAAATCGGAATACTCGTGGCGAGCGAGGTAAATGCGCACATCGTATTGGCCGCTACGCTCATCGAAATGACAGTTATCGACCGAAAAACGGTGCGACAAAGCATTGACCTCCGCCTTAGAGGCGACGTGCGTTGTAACATAGAGGAAATCAAGGTCTGTTTGCAGTAAGTCAGCATTTTGAGCAAAGACCGACAGCATTAGAAAACAACATACAAAAAACAGGAAGAATTTTCTCATTTGAAATTTTATAAACTATTATTTTTCAATAAAATAGAAAAAATTTTCTTTAGATCATCGGAAGCGGGGACTTGCGGGAGGCGGAGGGTTTCGTGGATTTTTCCTTGAAGAGCGAGCAGTTTTTTAATGCCCGCGGGACTGCCTTCTTTGAAGCAGGCCTGAATGAAATCGAGAAGGGCGAGGTGGATTTGGCGTGCCTCAGGGAACTGATTGTTGCGAGCGAGGCGCACCATCGTGCTCATTTCCTTCGGGAAAGCGTTGGCAATCACGGAGATGACGCCGTCGGCGCCAGCAGCCAGCAGCGGCAGTGTGATGGCATCATCGCCAGAAATGACGGAAAAGTCGGCCGGCTTATGAGCGATGATTTTCATAATCTGGTTCATATTGCCGGAGGCCTCT